>NZ_DATIMC010000061.1:0-21508 GCF_035475775.1 Phenylobacterium sp.
CTCCAATCAGCTGGTGGGCGAGGCCTTGGGCGTCGAGCGCACCGCAGAAGTCTTCGTGATCAACCCCAAGACCTGGCAAGTGGTCTACCACGGCCCGGTCGACGACCGCTCCGACTACGGCGGCGGCCAGAAGGTGCCGGAACACCACTACGCGGCCGATGCGCTGAACGCCGTGCTGGGCGGCCAGCCGGTGCAGACCGCCTCGCTGCAGTCCAAGGGCTGCCTGATCGACTTCCCGGCCAAGTCGAAGGTTGCAAAGATCTCCTACGCTCGTGACGTCGCGCCGATCCTCGAGAAGAACTGCGTGTCCTGTCACCAGGCGGGCTCGATCGGCCCGTTCGCCATGGACCGCTACGAGGCGGTGAAGGGTTTCGCGCCGATGATCCGTGAGGTCATCCGCACCGACCGGATGCCGCCCTACAACGCCGATCCGCACGTCAACAAGTTCTCCGACAACAAGAACATGACGCCGGCTGAGACCAAGACGCTGGTCCACTGGATCGAGCAGGGCGCGCCGCGCGGCGACGGGCCGGATCCTCTGGCCGCCAAGCGCCACGTCGCCGAAGAGTGGCCGCTGGGCAAGCCGGACCTCGTCCTGACCGTGCCGGAATACAAGATCCCGGCCTCGGGCGTCGTGGACTATCAGCACCCGTGGGTGGCCAACCCGCTGACCGAGGGCCGCTGGATCCGCGCCACGACCGTGAAGGTGGAGCAGCGCCAGGGCGTGCACCACCTGCTCACCGGCTACATGAAGGAAGTTCCGAAGCCCGGTCAGCCGGCGTACGAGAACCGCTGGGGCGGTTCGGTCGGCGGCTACGCGGTGGGCGCGGAATCGGAAGTCTCCCCCACCGGCGTCGGCAGCTTCCTGCCGGCCGGCGGCGCGGTGGGCATGCAGGCGCACTACACCCCGTTCGGCAAGGAAGCGACCGACCACTCCAAGATCGGCGTCTACTTCTACAAGCCGGGTGAGAAGCCGAAGTACGTGATGCACGGCGGCGTGGTGGTCGACAACACGATCGTCATCCCGGCCGGCGAAGCGCGCCACAAGGAGGTCGCCTACCTCGACTTCCCGCATGACGCGCTGCTCTACTCGGCCTTCCCGCACGCCCACTACCGCGGCTACGCGGCGGACCTGTGGATCCGTTATCCGGACGGCAAGGAGAAGCTCCTGATCTCGCTGCCGCGCTACGACTTCAACTGGCAGCGCGATTACAACTTCGCCGAGCCGGTGAAGGTGCCGGCGGGCTCGAAGCTGATCGCCCACTGGACCTACGACAACTCGAAGGAGAACCCGGCCAACCCGGATCCGAACAAGACCATCACCTGGGGCGAGCAGTCCTGGGACGAGATGTTCTACACCGCGATCCACTACCGCTGGCTGGACGAGACCTCGAGCCACCTGCTGCCGCAGTACGACCAGGACCTGAACCGCAACCGCATGGTCGGGATGCTGGACGACAACATCGACGGCAAGATCGAGAAGACCGAGCTGAAGGGCCAGATGGGCACGATGCTCGCCAAGTACTTCGACGTGCTGGACAAGGACCACGACGGCTCGCTCGACATGGCCGAGCTCAACGCCGCCCAGAAGATGATGGGCGGCGGCTTCCGGCGGCGCGCGCCCTCGACGGCGGCGGAGGCCTTCTCCTCCGCCGAGCATCCCGGCGGCCAGCACTAGGGCCCTAGCTGCCACCCAGAGCCCCCGGCGAGCGATCGCCGGGGGCGTTTTCCGTCTCGATCCCCATGCGGCTGCTGATCCACGAAGCCTCCTATCGCCGTCTGAAGGATGCGATCGATGCGCTGCCGGGCGTCGAGCCCGTGCTCATGGGCGGCGATGCGAGCCTCAGCCTGAGGGACCGGCCGATCTCGCTCGAGGACGCGGCCGTCGAGGCCGCCTGGACCAACAACGACGTCTGGTTCGGCAAGAACGGGCGCGACTTCGCCGTCGCCATCCTGAAGTCGCCGACCATCCGATGGATGCAGAGCGGGGCGGCCGGCTTCGACAACCCGATGTTCGGCCAGGTCGTGCAGCGCGGCGTGCGGCTCACCACCAGCCACGGGCAGGCGGTCGGCATGGCCGACTATGTGCTCTGGGGCGTGCTCGACCACGTCCAGCGCGGCCCCGAGCGGCGCGCGGCCCAGGCCGGACACGAGTGGACGCGGATGACCTTCCGCGACCTGGAGCACAGCCACTGGATCGTGATCGGCTTCGGGGCCATCGGCGAGGGCGTGGGGGGCCGCGCCCGGGGCTTCGGCGCGCGGGTCACCGGCGTGCGCCGCAACCAGGCGCCGCATCCCTCGGCCGACGCCATCGCCTCCCAGGCCGAACTGCCGCGGCTGTTGCCCGAGGCCGACGTGGTGGTGCTCGCCTGCCCGCTCACGCCGGAGACCCAGGGCCTGGTCGACGGGGCCTTCGTGGCCGCCATGAAGCCGCGCTCGGTGCTGGTCAACGTCGGCCGCGGCGGCCTGGTGGACGAACAGGCGCTGCTCGCCGGCCTCGACCGGGGCGTGCCCGAGCACGCCATCCTCGACGTCTTCCAGACCGAGCCGCTGCCGGCCGACAGCCGCTTCTGGGACCACCCGCGCGTGACCCTCACCGCCCACGCCTCCGGCGCCAGCGAGGGCCAGCCCCGGCGCAACGACGAGCTGTTCCTGGAGAACCTGCGGCGCTACCTGGCGGGGGAGCCCCTGCTGCACGAAGCCGACCCGCGGGACGTGTTGGCGGGCTGACCTTTCGCCACGCGCCCAACGCCGGTCGGTTGACAGGGCGCGCGCGATCCCGGCAGTTGGACCGCCACGAAATTCTGACAGTGGGGCTGTCATGAAGTCGCCATCCCCGAACCTGCGCGACCGGCAGCGGGAGGAGACCCGCGAGCAGATCCTGCGCGCGGTGGGGCGGCAGCTCGAGAGCGGGCCGCTGGAGGACCTGTCGTTCGCCGAGATCGCCAAGGACGCCGGTCTCGGCGAGCGCACCGTCTACCGCTACTTTCCGACCAAGGAGGCGCTGCTCGGCGCCTTCTGGGCCTGGATGCAGAACCAGGCCGTCGCCGCGCCCGATCGGCCGAAGCGCCCGGCGCCCTTGCCGCGCATCCGCGAGGCGATCACCGCGCCCCGGGACGCCCGGCGGCCGATGCGCATCCTTTTGGCCACCGACGCCTGGGAGCCGCAGGTCAACGGCGTGGTCCGCACCCTGACCCGCGTGGTGAAGGAGCTGCGGACCATGGGCCATGCGGTCGAGGTGATCAGCCCCGACCTCTTCAAGACCTTCCCGCTGCCGACCTATCCGGAGATCCAGCTGGCGATCGGCTGCTACGAGCCGGTGCAGGAGCGCTTCAAGGCCTTCGAGCCGGAGGCCATCCACATCGCCACGGAGGGGCCGATCGGGCTTGCCGCCCGGCGCATCTGCGTGGAGTGGAAGCTGCCGTTCACCACCAGCTACCACACGCGGTTCCCGGAATATGTCTCGGCGCGCCTGCCTTTGCCGCTGGCCGCCGGCTACGCCTACATGAAGTGGTTCCACAAGCCGTCCGGGCGGGTGATGGTGGCCACCCCCACGATGCGCGACGAGCTTTCGACGCACGGCTTCCGCAACATCTCCTCCTGGTCGCGGGGGGTCGACACCGAGGTCTTCCATCCGAGGCGCGACGGCGAGCCGGACGTCTACGCGGGCCTGCCCAGGCCGATCTTCCTCTACGTGGGACGGGTGGCGGTCGAGAAGAACATCGAGGCCTTCCTCGGGTTGGACGTGCCGGGCGCCAAGGTGGTGGTGGGCCCCGGGCCGCAGCTGGAGGAGCTCCGCGCCAAGTACCCGAGCGTAATCTTCACCGGGCCCAAGTCCGGGGAGGCGCTGAGCGCCCATTACAACTGCGCCGACGTCTTCGTCTTCCCCTCGCTCACCGACACCTTCGGCCTGGTGCTGCTGGAATCGATGGCCAGCGGCACGCCGGTCGCCGCCTACCCGGCGCCAGGGCCCATCGACATCCTGCCGAATTCCGGCGCCGGCGTGCTGGCCCACTCGCCCACCGAGGGGCTGAAGGAGGCCTGCCTGGAGGCGCTCCGGCTCGACCGCCGCCAGGTGCGCGCCTTCGCCGAGAAGTTCTCCTGGCGGGCCTGCGCCGAGGACTTCGTGCGCAACCTGCAGCCCTATCCCGAGCCCGAGAAGACCCGCTTCTGGCGCCGGCTGCGCCGTCTCGCGCGGGTCCGCCGCCGCAGGCCCGAGGCGGCGTAGGCTCGCTCTGCGCCTACATCAGCCGCGAGCGCAGGGCCTGGGAGAGGATGTCGATCAGGGTGACCGCCACCACGATCACCACCGCGATGGCCGAGACGGCGCGGTAATCGAAAGCGTTCAGGGAATCGAACAGCACCTGGCCGATGCCGCCGGCCCCGATCAGGCCCAGCACCGTCGCCGAGCGGGAGTTCGATTCGAAGCGGTACAGCGCGTAGCTGGTCCATAGTGGCGCGACCTGCGGGATCACCCCCCAGACCACCTCCTGCAGCGGGGTCGCCCCGGTCGCGCGGACGCCTTCGATCGGGCCGCGGTCGATGGCCTCCACGGCCTCGGAGAACAGCTTGGCGAGCACGCCGCCGGTGTTCAGGGCGAGCGCCATGACCCCCGCGAAGGGCCCCAGGCCCACAGCCACGATGAACAGGGTCCCGATCACCAGATCCGGGACCGAACGCAGCAGGTTCATCAGCCAGCGCATCGGCTGCTGAACCCAGAACGGGGCGATGTTGCGCGCGCAGGCCAGGCCGAACGGGATGGCGAGGATCACCGCCAGGGCCGTCCCCCAAAGCGCGATCTGCACCGTCAGCCACATCTGGGCCGCATAGAGCCGCAGGTGGGTGAAGTCCGGCTTCAGGAACTCCTGGCCGAACTGGCGCATGTTGTCGGAGTTGGTGAACAGCCGGCTGAAGTGGCCCATCTCCACGGGCCGGAACGCCACCACCAGGAGCAGCAGCACGCCGCCCCAGACGATGACGTCGGGCGCCTGTTGGGCGAGGTTGCGCCGGGGCGGCGGCGGGATGTCCGCGGGGGTCAGGCTCTCGGCGACCATTTCAGACGTCGGGCTGAGCGGCGCGTTTCTGGGCGGCGGCGGCGTGGATCTTGTCGTAAGCGGACTGGGCCTTGGCGATCCGCGCCTTGTCGCCGGACTTCTTGGCCTCCCACAGCGCCTGCGCGGCCTCCATTTCGCGGATCGGGTCGAGATAGCTATCGTCGGCCGGGCGGAAGCCGCCGTAGGTGAGGGCCTGCAGCACCTTGCGCTGCCGATCCGCCTGAGGACCGGTTCCGGTGCCGTAGGTCAGGAAGAACTGCCGGATCTTCTCCTTCAGCGCCGGGTCGAGGTCCTTGCGCACCAGGATCGAGCTCTCGGGAAGGGGCGGCGACGTCCAGATCACCTCGATCCGCTCGGCGAGCGCGGGGTTCTCGCGCCGATAGAAGAGCAGGCCCACCGTATTGTTCGTGGCGGCGTCCAGCACGCTGTTGGCGACCGCCATGAAGTTCGCCTGGTGGCTGGCGTTGCGGACATTCTTGAAACAGGTCTGCGGATCGATGTTGCGCGGCAGGAAGAGATAGGTGAGCGGCGCGAGCGTCCCCGACGTCGACTTCACGTCTCCCAGTCCGAAGCTGTAGCGCTTGTGGCAGGCGAGCAGCTTGTCGAGCGTGATGCCGGAGCCCTTCCTGACGATGATCACGGATTCATAGGTCGCCTCGCCGCCCGCCTGGATCACGCGGCCCAGCACCTCGGCGTCGGCGCGGTTCACCGCCTCGAGCGCCGGGTCGGCGGAGAACCAGCCCACCTGCACCTGTTTGAAGCGCATGGCCTCGATCAGGCTGGTGTAGTTGGTCGCGAAGTAGGGCTTCACCTTGACCCCGATCTGGGCGGACATGTCGTCCAGCAACGGCTGCCAGAGCGGCGCCATGTTGGCCTGGTTCTCGGCCGAAAGAATCGAGAAGGTGAGCTCCTTCGGGGTCGAGCCGCCGGTCTGCGAGGGCTTCTGGCTGCAGGCGGCGAGCGCCAGGGCGACGAGCGCCAGGGCGCCTGCGAGGCGACGACGGATCATGTCGGGGCTCCCTCCCAGAAGACGTCCTCGAATTCCGGACCGTAGATGTCGACGAGCTCTTTCTTGGCGAGGCCCGACGGCGGTCCGTCATAGACGATCCGGCCGGCCTTGAGGGCGACGATCCGCTCGCAATAGCGAAGCGCGTAATCCACCTGGTGCAGGGTGACGATCACCGTCAGCCCGTCGCGTCGGTTCAGGTCACAAAGCGCTTCCATGACGCGGCGCGCCGAGACCGGATCCAGCGAGGCGACCGGCTCGTCGGCGAGCACGATCTTGGCTCTCTGGACGAGCGCGCGGGCGATCGCGCCGCGCTGCTGCTGGCCGCCCGACAAGGTGTTGGCCCGCTGGCCTGCGTAGTCCGCCACACCCATCCGCGCCAGCGCCGCCATGACCGCCGTCTTCGTCTCGGCGGGCCAGAGCCCCAGCAGCCCCCGCGCCGTCGCGATGCGGCCGAGCGAGCCCAGCGCCACGTTGGTGAACAGCGAAAGCCGCCCTACCAGATTGAACTGCTGGAAGATGAAGCCGATCCGCGTGCGCGTCTTGCGCACCTCGCCGCTGATCCGGCCGTTCTCCTGCACCGGGCCGCCGAAGGCCTCGATCCGGCCCTCGCCCGGGTCGATCGCCTGCAAGGCCGAGATCGAGCGCAGCAGCGTCGACTTGCCGGAGCCCGACGGCCCGATGAGGGCGATCATCTCGCCGCGCCGCACCTCGAGCGAGATTTCGTCCAGCGCCCGGCGCTGGCCGAAGGTCTTCGATGCCTTCCTGATCGAGAGGACGGCGGCGTCGGGCATGGGTGGCGGGACTTCCCTCGCGGCGCGGGCGACCCCCCCATGGATCGCCGCGACGTGCGCCGGCTTCATGGCATGCGCGCGCGGCTTCGGTCCAGCCGCCCGCCCCCGATGCGGCGCCCCGCGCACTCCATGACGCCCGCATCCGATCCCACGGAGACCCTGAGTCGCATGGTAAGACTCTTTACACACGAGGCCGTTACCCCTATTTGCGCGACTTCCGGCGGACCCGATGTCCTAACAAGCGCTGCTAACGCCGGTCTGGGTTCAACAATTCCTTGGGGGTTGCGTGAGGTGCACAGGTACCATACGCCCCTGGACCTGGTCCGTGAGCGGTCCCCGGAACGTCCCGTCGCCCTAGCGCGGCCGGATGCGGTGGCCGCGGCGGCGCGCTGGTTCCAGGACAGTTTCAAAGGTGACGTGTTCTACGCGGTGAAGGCGAACCCTTCGCCGTGGGTCATCGAGACCCTGGCCCGCAACGGCGTCTGCTCGTTCGACGTCGCCTCGATCCCGGAGATCGAGCTGGTGGCCAAGCACGCGCCCGATGGCCGCATGGCCTTCATGCATCCGGTGAAGAGCCGCCAGGCCATCGCCCGCGCCTACTTCGACTATGGCGTGAAGGCCTTCGCGCTCGACACCCATGAGGAGCTCGCCAAGATCCTCGAGGCGACCGGCGGGGCCGACGACCTGGCGCTCATCGTGCGCATCGGCGTCTCGGCGGAGGGGGCGGCCTATTCGCTGTCCGGCAAGTTCGGATCCGAGCCGCACGAGACCCCGGGCCTGCTGTTGGCCGCCCGGCGCGCCACTGAGGACCGCATGGGGATCTCCTTTCACGTCGGCAGCCAGTGCATGCGCCCGACCGCGTTCCAGGCCGCCATGGCCCAGGCGAGCCGCGCCATCGTGCGCGCCGGCGTCATGGTCGACGTGGTCGACGTGGGCGGCGGCTTTCCCTCGGTCTATCCGGGCATGACCCCGCCGCGGATGGACGACTATGCGGATTCCATTCAGCGCGGCTTCGCCGAGATGATGGTCGGCGAGGACACCGAGCTGTGGTGCGAGCCCGGCCGCGCGCTGGTCGCCGAAGCCTCCTCGATCCTGACCAAGGTCGAGCTCAAGAAGGGGGATGCGCTCTATCTGAACGACGGCAGCTACGGCTCGCTGTTCGACGCCGCGCACACCAAGTGGCCGTTTCCGGTGAAGCTGTACCGGTCCGAGGACGGCGAAGCCTGGGAAGTGGAAGGGCCCCTCAAGCCCTTTCGCTTCTACGGACCCACCTGCGACACCCTCGACCACATGCCGGGCCCGTTCTGGCTGCCGGAGGACGTCCGCGAGGGCGATCACGTCGAGATCGGCATGCTGGGCGCCTACGGGATCGCCATGACCACCCGCTTCAACGGCTTCGGCGAGGCCGAGACCGTGGAAGTCGGGGATGCGCCGATGGCCTCCATGTTCGGCCTGGCCGGCCGCAACATCCGTCTGCCGCGCGAACCCTTGGCGGAGGATGAGCGCAAGGTCGTGCGCCTGTCGCGCCCCAAGGGCGCGGCCGGCAAGAAGCGGCGCCGGCGGTAACAACCTTTCGGTTTGCTGGTTGACCACGCGGCCGGTCGCTCCGTCCCGGTCGCGCATCCCATTTGGACGGGCGCTCAAGCTCCAAGGGAACGAAGGGTATGAACGCTCCTCCCAAAGCCACCAACCGCAAGGCCGAGCTGCTGGCCAACACCGTCGAGCACGTGGCGATCGACCAGTACGACGCCCGGCCGATCATCGATTCCATGCGCAGGATGAGCTTCACCAGCCGCGACACGGCGCGGGCGGCGGACATCTTCTCCATGGCGCTGGCGGATCCGGCCTGCTCGACCTGGCTCACCCTCGCCGGCTCGACCAGCGCCGCCGGCTGCATGCACATCTACCGCGACATGGTGAAGTTCGGGATGATCGACGCCATCGTCGCGACCGGCGCCTCCATCGTCGACATGGATTTCTTCGAAGCGCTGGGGTTCCGGCACTATCAAGCCCAGGGCGGCGTCGACGACCGCGACCTGCGCGCCCTCTACATCGACCGCATCTACGACACCTACATCGACGAGGAGGAGCTGCAGGCCTGCGACGCGGCGGTCTACGAGATCTGTGAGAGCCTCGAGCCGCGCCCCTACTCCAGTCGCGAGTTCATCCAGGCGATGGGCCGCTGGCTGGCCGACGGCCACGCCAAGAAGCCCGACAGCCTGGTGGAGACCTGCTTCCGCGAGGAGGCGCCGATCTTCGTGCCGGCATTCTCCGACTGTTCGGCCGGCTTCGGGCTGGTGAAGCACCAGGTGGAGCGCAGGAAGGCCGGCCGGCCCTACGTCTCGATCGACAGCGCGGCGGACTTCCGCGAGCTCACCGAGATCAAGATCGCCGCGGGCGCGACGGGCCTCCTGATGGTCGGCGGCGGCGTGCCGAAGAACTTCGCCCAGGACACGGTGGTCTGCGCCGAGATCCTCGGCCACGAGGTCGAGATGCACAAATACGCGGTGCAGATCACGGTCGCCGACGTGCGCGACGGCGCCTGCTCCTCCTCGACGCTCAAGGAGGCCTGCTCCTGGGGCAAGGTGGACGTCACCTGGGAGCAGATGGTCTTCGCCGAGGCCACCACCGTGGTCCCGCTGATCGCTTCCGACGCCTGGCACCGAGGAAGCTGGAAGGGCCGCGAACGCCGCCGCTGGGCCAAGCTGTTCGCGTAACCGCTCCCGCTATTCGCAGTAGACCCGGACCTTGGAGCGGGAATCGTCGACGTCGACCTGCAGGTCGTTGAGCTGGTCGATGAGCGCTTCGAGGTTCTCCGGCCTGAGCTGGCTGATGTCGAAGGGCACGCCGTTCTTCTGCAGCTCGGCGTTCACCTGATCGCGCGCCTTGGGGGGGATCAGGCTGGTCAGCCGCACGCCGGCCCGCAGCAGCGACATCGGCACCCGGATGTTGATCCTGGTCGGGCCGCCCTCGCCCGGCTCGTCGCTGTCCACCGTGACCCGCAGGTACTTGGGCGCGCCGTTGACGCCGCCTGGCGCGAACCGCCGGGGAGAAGGCGGCTCGGCGCGCTCGAGCGCCGCGAGCAGCCGCTCGGCCTCGTCGGCGGTGATCTGGCCGTCGGCCAGCATCTGCAGGATCGAGCGACGATCTTCGTTCATGGGAGGGCTCCTAGAGAATCTTCAGCCGCAGGTGGGCCTCGCGGGTGTCGACCCGCACGTCGGTCCCGCCGAGCGACAGCAGCAGGCCGCCGATGGCGAACACCGCGAGGAAGGGGTTGGGCCTGAACCGCGCCGGCGCGAGAAAGCCGAGCGGCGCAAGAGCGATCGCGAAGGGCGCCAGCAGCAGCAACAGCGGCGTCAGCGGAAGCCACAGGCGCACCACCGTGCGTCGGCCTGGTCGCCTGGGGCCGGCGCGCGGCCGGAGAGGCGGCGGCCGGCCCTCGATGGCCGCCTCGGCGAAGGCGCTCATCGCACGCGGACAGGCGTTCATCTAGCGGCCCTCCAGTACGGCGATCGCCTGGTCGGCGGAGATCTCGCCCCGCTTCAGCCGCGCCAGGACTTCGGCCCGGTCAGGCCCGGCGGCCGGCGCGGCGATGTCGACCTCCACCAGCGGCAGAGCTTCGGCGATGCGGTTCAGCCGCGCCTTCACCGTCGGATAGGAGACGCCGAACACCTGCTCCATCTCCTTGATCGAGCCGTGGCTGCGGACGAAGGCGGCCACGAAGATCTGGTCCTCCGCCGATAGCTGCGCGAGCTTCGGCGGCTCGAAGGCGCCCTCGATGACCACGTCGCGATCGACGAGCCGCACGCGCTCGACGACGATCGCGCGGCCCTGCGTCAGCTCGCCCAACGCCTGCCAATCTTGGGATTTCGGGCTGTTCATACGGCTACAATTGATTTTCTGAAGTTACAAGTCAAGAAACTTGATTCCGTGCGCCGCCCGAGCCTCGGGTTGCAACTCTCACGCGGCTCTGCGACACCGGAGCCAGGCGGTCGGGCGGAGGTCAGGGCATGGCGGGGCGGTTCGGGATCTGGGCGGCTTCGGCCGCGGCGCTGTTGACGCTGGGGGCGGCGCCGATGGTCGCGCCGCCGCCGGGAGCGAGCGGCTATCTGGGCCCGGCCCTGCCGGACACCTACGCCGTCCTGCCGCCATCGCCGGCGCCGGGCAGCCCGCGCGAGGAAGCCGACCAGCGCGTCTTTCGAGGCACCCGAGCGCTGAAGGACACGCCCCGCTGGGCCTTGGCGCAGAACGACGCCAACCAGGCGGCCATCGTGCAGGACCTGGCCTGCGCGATCGGCGCGGAGCTGACGCCTCGGAACGCGCCCCGGACCTTCGCCCTGATCCTCAAGATGGCGCCTGACGTGAGCCACGCCACCAACCGGCCGAAGGACATCTACAAGCGACCCCGGCCCTATCTTCTCTATGGCGGCGAGATCTGCGTGCCGAAGACCCCCTCGCTGGCGGCCAGCCCGGATTATCCGTCCGGCCACAACGCCTGGGGCTGGGCGGTGGGCCTGGTCATGGCCGAGCTCGCCCCCGATCGCGCCACCCCGATCCTGATGCGGGCGCGCGCCTTCGGCGAAAGCCGGCTGGTCTGCGGCGTGCACTCCCTGAGCGCGGTCCAGGCGGGACGGCTGAACGGCTCGATGGTGGTCGCCGCCCTGCACGGCGATGCGGCCTTCCGCGCCGATATGGACGCCGCCCGGGCCGAGGTGGCGGCGGCGCGCAGGCGCGGCCCCTTCCCGGACCCCGCGGCGTGCGCGCGGGAAGCGAGCCTGGTGGCGCAGAACCCCTACTGACGCTCAGCGGGCCAGGAACATGGCGGCGACGGCGATCGCCATGATCGCGGTGGCGGCCCAGCCGAAGACGACCTGCACGCGCGAGGCCACGAAGCGGCCCAGCTCGTGGCGGCGGCTCGCGACCACCATCATCGCCGCCATGATCGGCACCGAGATCACACCGTTGATCACCGCGCTCCAGAACAGCGCCTTGATCGGGTCGAGGCCCGAGTAGTCGACGACGAGCCCCAGGACGACCGCCACGACGATCACGGCGTAGAAGCGCACGGCCTCGCGCGGCTTGTACTCGAGGCCGCAGGTCCAGCCGCCGAGCTCGCCCACCGCATAGCCGACCGAACCCGCCAGCACCGGCACCCCCAGGAGCCCGGTCCCGACGATGCCCAGGGCGAACAGCACGAAGGCGAACTCGCCGGCCACCGGCCTGAGCGCCGCCGCCGCCTGTTCCGAGGTCTGGATGTCGGTGAGGCCGTGAGCGTGCAGGGTGACCGCGGTGGTCAGGATGATGAAGAAGGCGATCAGGTTGGAGACGCCCATTCCGACAATGGTGTCCCACTCGATGCGGCGCAGCTCCGCCTTGGCGCGCCGGCCGTCGCGAATGAGCGGCCGCTCGTGTCTGGCTTCTTCGTCCTCCACCTCCTCCGAGCTCTGCCAGAAGAAAAGGTAGGGGCTGATGGTGGTGCCGAAGAGGCCCACCACGACCACGATCCAGCCTTCCCCCGGCAGGCGCGGCCACACCGTGCGGAGCGCCACCTCGGCCCAGTCGATGCGGACCGTGAACACCACCGCCACATAGGCGAACAGCGACATGGTCAGCCACTTCAGGATGCTGACGTAGCGATGGTAGGGCACGAGCACCTGCAGGATCAGCGACAGGGCGGCGAAACCGAGCGTCAGGGCGTGCTGGTCGAGCCCGCTCACCAGCCGGCCGGCCGCGCCCATGGCCGCGAGGTCGGCGCCGATGTTGATCGTGTTGGCGACGAACAGCAGGAACGCCAGCGCCATGACCAGGGGACGCGGAAAGACCTGGGCGAGATTGGTCGCCAGGCCGTGGCCGGTGACCCGTCCGATCCGCGCGCTGATCGACTGGATCGCCACCATCAGCGGATAGGTGAGCGCCACGGTCCAGAGCATGTTGACGCCGAACTGGGCGCCGGCCTGGGAATAGGTGGCGATGCCGCTCGGATCGTCGTCTGCGGCGCCGGTGATCAGGCCCGGGCCGAGCCGGCTGAACACCCGCAGCGCCCGCAACCCGGTGCGGCCGGAGGCGCGGCGCGGGCTCAAGCCGTCCGGGCCCGAGGCTCTGCGACGTGCATGTGGTTCTCCCCCGACCAGACTCGCCCGGGCGATGCGGCCGCCCGCTTCAGATCCCCGCGTACCACTCGTAGCCGCGGTCCTCCCAGAAGCCGCCCCGGCCGCGGGAAATGTGGCTGAAGTCCTCCACCGCTTCCAGGCGCATCACGTACTTGGCCTGCTTGTAGCCGAGCTGGCGCTCCACGCGCAGCCTCAGCGGCGCACCGTTCTCGACCGGCAGCGGCCGGTCGTTGAGCTCGTAGGCGAGCAGGGTCTGCGGATGGTAGGCGTCGATCAGGTCGATGCTCTCGTAGTACTGGCCGGTGCCGTCGAGGGTCTCCTCCAGCGTGTCCGCGCAGTGCAGCACGATATAGCGCGCGTTGCGCTTCAGGCCGGCCAGATCGAGCAGCGGCCCCATCCGCGCGCCGGTCCACTTGCCGATGCAGGACCAGCCCTCCACGCAATCGTGCCGGGTGATCTGGGTGCGCCCCGGCAGCTTCCGGAGGTCCGCCAGGCTGAGCGCGAGCGGCTTGTCCACCAGGCCGTCGACGAGGAGCTTCCAGTCGGCGAAGCCGACCGCCTTGTGCGCGAGGTATTCCGGGTCGTCGGGGTTGGTCGAGCCGTTCGGCTTGAACACCTTGGAGATGTCGGCCGGTGCGAACTCGCGGGCCAGCGCCCTGCGGTCGACGACCAGCCGCTGGAAGCGCCGGGTCAACCCCTCCGCGCTCTGCAGGACGGCGAGCGACTTCGGATTTTCGGTGAGCCTGTCGCAGCCGGCGAGCCACAGCCCTCCGAGCGAGGCCGCGGCAGCCTTCAGCCAGCCGCGGCGGTGGGTCTCCGCGCTCATTTCCCCTCTCCTTCGACCTCGATGGCGTAGCGGCCGGTGATCATCGAGCGGATGTTGTTCCAGGTCCCCGAGGCCACAACCATGATCAGGTGGACGATGACGAACAGGACGATCAGCGAGGCCGAGATGAAGTGGATCGAGCGGGCCGACTGGCGGCCGCCGAACAGGTCCAGCAGCCACGGCGCGCCGGCGTCGATCCCCGGCGACATGGTGAGCCCGGTCGCCACCATCAGCGGCAGCAGGATGAAGATGACCCCGAGGTAGGCCCCCTTCTGCAGGATGTTGTAGCGCCTGGCCTCCTCGCCCTTGGGGAACTTCAGCTTCGCGTGGATGACGATCTCATGCCAGACGTGGGCGGGCTTCAGCTGCCAGACCCGGGGCCACAGGTCGCGCGGGATGTGCCGGTTCAGGAAGCTCATCGCCAGATAGACGAGGCCGTTGATCACCAACAGCCAGGCGAAGAAGAAATGCCAGCGCCGCCCGTCCGCCAGGTCGCGGTAGCTGGGGACGGTCGCCCAGGCGGGAAAGCCGCGCGGCTCGGCCTTGTCGCCCCGGCCCGAAAACCCGAGCAGGCCCGTCGTGACGAAGCGCCGGCCGCCGAGGGTGGTGACGCCGATCGGCTGGCCGTTGCGCTCGGCGGCGTCCATCGCGAGCCACGGGCGTTCGAAGTGGGACTTGACGCCCCAGTAGAGCGCCGGATGGGCGTTGAAGATCTGCAGCCCGCTCATCAGCATCAGGCTGACCACCAGCACGTTGATCCAATGGGTGATCCGGGTGACCAGCGCGTGCCGAGGCACCAGGACCTTCGCAGGTTTCGCCGCCGGCGTGGCCGTCATGGCTGTCATCGCATCCTCCCCCAGCGGCAGTTTGGCACAGGCGCGCCCTGCGGGCGACCGTCCTGACGGAGATACGTGGGCGCCTGGCGCGCGGATGTCGGGAGGCGGAACGCGATCGGCCCGCGGCGATTTTCTCTGCTCACCAGGAGGAGCTCCGAGATGGCGCAAGACCGCAAGCCGCAGGACCGGCCGCAAGGGGCGCCCGAGCGCTATCCTTCGGTCCGGCAGGACGACGCCGTGGAACGCACCGGCCGCGGCGAGGAGGTGGCCGGGGAGGGCCGCACCTTCGATCCCGCCGCCGATGCGCCCACGCCCAAGGGCCCGGAATCGAAGCCGGACGGCAAGGTCCCGCCCGCGACCAGCCAGGGCCGGCTCGGCCCCGAGGGCGATCCCGCCGAGGGCAAGCGCCGCTAGGCGCCCGCCGCCGTCCTCAGCGCCTCGGCGACTACGTCCGGACGCTCCATCGGCAGGAAGTGGGTCGTGCCGGGAACCACCTCGATGCGGATCCGGCCGCTTGCGGCGAGCTCGGCCTCATGCCCTTCGGTGCGGCATGTCGAGGCGAGCTCGGCGCGCCGGATGTCGATCGGGCAGCGGCTCTCGCGGAAGGCGGCCCAGGGATCGTAGTTGTGGGTGCGGAAGTTGGAAGCTTCCCACTCCGGCGTGCAGGCGAGCGTCACCTCCCCGGTCGGCGTCTCGCGGAACCCCGCCTCCACGTAGTCGGCGATCTGCCCGGGGGTCCAGGTCTTGAAGCCGCCGCGCCCGAGGTAGGCCTCGCGGGCCGCCGCCTTGCTCGGAAAGCTCGCCCGCCGCCGCAGCGCGCCCTCGACCAGCGGCGATGGCGCGGCCGCGCCCTGCAACTCGCGCGGCATGATCACCGGGTCGAACAGCGCCAGGCGCCTGACGCGCGCCGGAGCCTCGGCGGCGACCAGCAGGCTCGAGGTGCCGCCCATCGAGTGCCCGGCGAGGATCACCGGCCCGCCGGTCGCGGCGTCCAGGAAAGCGAGCAGGTCGTCGCGGAACTCGCCCCAGCCGTCGCGCCCCTCGACGATCGTCGGCAGACGGCTCAGGCCATGGCCGCGCAGGTCGAGGGCCAGGATGCGCAGGTCGCCCGCGAGCGGGCTCAGGATGCTGCGGTAGGTTCGCGCATTGAAGCCGTTGGCGTGGGAGAAGACCACGTCGACGGGCCGGCTCTGCGGGCCGAAGTCGAGGAATGCCATCTCGCCGCCGCGGCTCGGCAGGCTGACGCGCCGCTGGCGCGGCTCATAGTCGACCCTGGCGTCCATGGACCCTCCGACCCGGACCCCATATAGGCCTGACGCCGCGGAGGAAAAGCCATGAAGCCGCTTGCGACGATCGGCTACGAGCACGCCACCCAGGAGGCGGTGATCGGACGGCTGGAAGCGGCGGGGGTCGAGGTGGTCGTGGACGTCCGCGCGGTGGCGTCCTCGCGCCGCGCCGGGTTCTCCAAGACCCTCCTGGCCGCCAGCCTCGCCGAAGCCGGGATCGACTACGTGCACCTGCGCGAGCTCGGCACGCCCAAGCCGGGCCGGGAGGCGGTGCGGCACGGCCGCTTCGCCGAGATGGAGCGGATCTACGCCCGCCACCTGGCGGAGCCCGGGGCGCAGCTGCAGCTCGCCCAGGCCATCGAGATCGCCAGGGACCGCAAGGCGGCGCTGCTCTGCTACGAGGCCGATCCGGCCCATTGCCACCGCACGATCGTCGCCCGCGAGATCCAGGCCGCCGCGGGGCTTGCGATCGAGAACCTCTGAGCCGGGCGGCCTAGAGCTCCAGCTCCGCCCCGGCGAGGTCGCAGCCGGCGAGCTTGGCCTGGCTGAGGTCGGCCTCCAGGAACCGCGCCCGGCGCGCGTGGGCCCCGCGCAGGTCGGCGCCGCGGAGACTGGCGCGGGTGAGGTCGGTGCGCACGAAGCGGCCCTCGGAGATCATCAGCGGCCCGAGCTTGGCGCCGCGCAGGTCGGCCCGCGTGAACTGGGCGTCCATCAGCTTGGCGCCGCGCAGATCGGCCTCGCGCAGGTCGGCGCCGCGGAAGTCGCAGCCGGAAAGGTCGGCGCCCTGCAGCTCCGACTTCTGCATGTCGAGGCCGAAGAACACCGAGCCCGGGGCCATGAGCCCGGTGAGCCTGCGCCCGCGCAGCGAGCGCATCGGCCGGAAGTCCACCGCCTCCATGGGAATGACGGAGCCCTGCCTGGCCTGGGTGTCGCAATAGAGCTCGTGTTCGGCGAGCACCTCGTCGAGGGCGCGGTCGTCCACATAGACGATCGGCGGCGGCCCGCGGAGCACCTCGGTCATGTCGACATCGTCGAGCCGCGCCTGCTCGAGGTGGGCCCCCGCCACCACGGTGCGCTTCATCGAGGCGCCGGAAAGGTCGGCGCCCCCGAGGTCCGCGCCCGAGAGGTCGGCGCCGTCCAGCACGGCCCGGGTCAGGCGCGCGCCGGACAGCACGGCGCCGGCCAGGTTGGCGTCGGTGAAGTCGCAGGCCATGGCGATCGTCGAGGTCATCTGGGCGCCGGCCAGGTTGGCGCCGTGCAGGATGGCGTAGGTGAGCTCGCCCGGCCGATGCTCGTGGCGCAGGATCCGGAAGCCATCGAGCTTGTCCTGCAGGGCGATGCGGCCCTCGCGCAGATCGCAGCCGGCGAGCTCCGCGCCGGCGAGGTTGGCCCCGCGCAGGCAGGCCCCGCGCAGATCGGCGCGCTTGAAGTTGGCGCGCCGCAGGTCGGCTTCCCGGAGATCCGCGCCGAACAGGATGGCGCGGGCGAGGTTCACGCCCGCCATCGAGGCGCCGGCGAACTTCGCCCCGGCGAGATCGGCCTCGCGCAGGTCCAGGCCCTCCAGCGAGCAGTTCGACAGATCGGCGTAGGTGAGGCTGAGGCGACGGGCGCCCGCCCGGCCCGCCAGGTACCGCTGGTGCGCCTCGACCGCCTCGCGCAGGTTCTGCGGGTCGAGCGCCAGGTGGTAGGGTTGGGCTTGCGAGGACATCGGCACCTTCAGGTCCCGACCCTGCGGTCCTCGCGCTTAAGGAACGGTTGCCCCGCGGCGGGAAATAACCACGTTCGGCGCCCGCCCGCGCGGCGGGGGGCTACTTGCCGGACGAGGAGTCGCCGCGGGTGGCGGCCGCGATCAGCGCGCCGATGCGGTCGGTGGAATCGGCCGCCTGGTTCAGGATGTTCATCGGCCCGGCGCCCGGCCGCACCGCGGCGGCCACCTGGCTGGCGGCCGACTGGGCCATGTTGATGGCGGCGTTCTCGGCCTTGGAGAATCCGGTGGCCGCCAGGAGCCGCGCCTGGGCGTCCGGATAGATGAAGCCATAGGTCGGATAGGTCGAGCCGCCCATGTCGCGGTTCGGGTCGTACCAGACCTTCACCAGGCTCCAGTCGCCGGCCTGGGAGACGTCGATCAGGGTGACGTCCTTCTCGATCTTGCCGCGCGAGCCGTCGATCGGCGACCAGTTGGCGTGGGTGATCTGGATCACCCGGTCGGTCAGCACCTGGGTGACCACCGCGACATGGCCGAGGCGCATCCGCTGGGTGGGCTTGAAGCAGAGGACCGCGCCCGCCTTGGGCTGGAACCCCTCCTGGTAGCGGCCCACGGCCTGCTTCCACCAGGTGTAGGCGTCGCCGAAGATCTGAATGCCGGACATGACGCGCGCGAACTGGGCGCACTGCCAGTAGGTGTCCGCGATCGCGCCGGTCGACGGCGCGAGGCTCAGAACGGCCGCGACGGCCAGAGAGCCCAGGAGGGTCCTCGGTCGCTTCAGCATTGTTTTGAACACTCCCCGACTTACGGGCTAAGCCATAACCCTTACTCGGCAAGGGTGAAAAGAGCGTTTAGATTGATTCGCGCGGCGCCTCCCGCGCGTCGTTCGAGGGGCGGGCGAGGCGATGGAGGCTAGAGCCTCGATTGAGTTGGCTATAGAAAGCCGTCTGTCTTGCGCCTTCGCTCGTGAAAAAGGATGATATGCCCGCGGATCGCCGCCTCATATTCCAGATCATCTGATGGACGTGGCGGGTTTGTCTTGTGGATTACCTGAGATACGTGAATTCTGGCTTGGCATCACGCACGCGTAACATGCTGAAACACGGCCGTGCGATGCGAAAGCCCAGCTATTCGCCGCCGATGGACGGGATGCCGCACCCGCTTCACAAAACTGCGAGCTTGGCCGGACTCAGGCGGCGGCTCCGGATCGGCTAGAAGCGGCTGCTCGCCCAAAGGAGGGGATATGGCCGATCTCGCGGCGCTCGTCGCCAGCCCGGAAGCCTGGGCGGCGCTGCTCGCCCTGATCGTCATGGAGGTGGTGCTGGGCGTCGACAACCTGGTGTTCGTGGCCATCCTCTCCAACAAGCTGCCCCCGTCGGACCGCGGCCGCGCGCGCCGGCTGGGCGTCGGCCTGGCCCTGCTCCTCAGGTTGGCCCTGCTCTCCGGGATCGCCTTCATCGTGGGGCTCACGAAGCCGGTGTTCACCGTGCCCTTCGCCACGCCGCTGGACGCCGCCGGCCGCCCCGTGGTGGACCTCGCCTTCTCCTGGCGCGACCTGATCCTGCTGGCGGGCGGCCTGTTCCTGGTCTGGAAGGCCACCACCGAGATCCATCACGCCGTCGACCCAGCCCCCTCGGACGACTTGCTCGACAAGCGCGCCGCAGGCTCGCTCGGCTTCGCGGCGGCCATCGTGCAGATCCTGGCGCTGGACGTGGTCTTCTCGATCGATTCCATCCTGACCGCCGTCGGCATGACCGAGCACCTGCCGATCATGATGGCGGCCGTGGTGATCGCGGTCGGGCTGATGCTGGTGGCCGCGGGCCCGCTCGCCCGCTTCATCCACGACAATCCGACGGTGGTGATGCTGGCGCTCGGATTCCTGCTGCTGATCGGCGCCACCCTGATCGCCGAGGCGTTCGGCGTGCATGTGCCCAAGGGCTACATCTACGCCGCCATGGCGTTCTCGGGCGCTGTGGAGGGGCTGAACATCGCCGCCCGCCGCAAGGCCGCGCGCCGGCGGGAACGGGATCAGAGGAAGCTGTAGGGGTCGATGTCGATGGACAGCCGCAGGGCGCCCGGCGGCTTCACCCGGGCGCGCCAGGCGGCCATGTAGGCCGAAAGGTCGACGCCGCGGTCGGCCCTGACCAGGAAGCGCTTGCGGCGGCGGCCGCGCACCAGGCCCAGGGGCGCGTCAGCCGGGCCATAGACCTCCACGCCCGGGGCATTGGGCGCGGCCTCGGCCATCTTCCGCACGAACCCCTCCAGCCGGGCGGCGTCCACGTCGGAGGCGATCACCGCGGCCAGCCGCCCGAACGGCGGCAGCCGCGCGGCCTCGCGCTCGATCATCTCGGCGGCCACGAAGGCGTCGCGGTCCTGGCCTTTGAGCGCCTGCATCACCGGATGGTCCGGCGCATAGGTCTGCAGCAGCGCCCGGCCGGGCCGGTCACGCCGCCCGGCGCGCCCGGTCGCCTGGGCGAGCAGCTGGTAGGTGCGCTCGGCGGCCCGCAGGTCACCGCCGCGCAGGCCGAGATCGGCGTCCACCACGCCCACCAGCGTCAGCTTCGGGAAGTTGTGCCCCTTGGCGGCGGCCTGGGTGGCGACCAGGATGTCGATCTCGCCGGCCGCCATCGCCTCGATCAGCCGCCGGCCTTCGCGGGCGTCGAAGGCGGTGTCCGAGGAGAAGACCGCGATCCGCGCCTCCGGGAACAGCCCCCGGGCCTCCTCCTCGACGCGCTCCACGCCGGGTCCCACCGAAACCAGGCTGTCCCTGGCCCCGCAATGCGGGCAGGCCGCGGGCTTGGGCATGGAGAAGCCGGTCAGATGGCAGACCAGCCGGCCCGAGTAGCGGTGCTCCACCAGCCAGCTGTCGGTGTCGGGCGCGGTGAGCCGCTCGCCGCAGGCCCGGCACAGCACCAGCGGCGCATAGCCGCGGCGGTTCAGGAACAGCAGCGTCTGCTCGCCGGCCGCCAGGGTCTCGCCCATGCCCTCCACGAGCGGCGGCGAGAGCCAGCGGCCGGGCTCGGGCGGGATCTCGCGCAGGTCGACGAGGTCGATCTCGGGCAGGCGCGCCGCGCCGTGCCGCCCGGCCAGCCGCAGCCAGCGGTAGCGGCCGGTCTCGGCGTTCCGCAGGGTTTCCAGCGACGGGGTCGCGGAGGCCAGCACCACCAGCGCCCCCTCGATCCGGCCGCGCGCCACGGCGAGGTCGCGGGCGTGGTAGATGAAGCCCTCCTCCTGCTTGAAGGAGGCGTCGTGCTCCTCGTCGACTACCACGAGCCGGAGCTTGCGATAGGGCAGGAAAAGCGCCGAGCGGGCGCCGACCACGATGCGGCAGGCGCCGGAAAGCACGCCCTCCCAGACGCGGCGGCGGGCCGGCGGGGCGACATCGGAGTGCCATTCGCCGGGCGCCGCGCCGAACCGGGCCGCGACGCGCGCGATGATCGCCTGGGTGAGCGCGATCTCCGGCAAGAGGATCAGCACCTGGGCGTCAGGGTCGCGGGCCAGGGCCTCGGCGGCGGCCTCCAGATAGACCTCGGTCTTGCCCGAGCCGGTGACGCCGTCCAACAGGGCCACGCCGAAGCCGCCCTCTCCCACCATCGCCTTCAACGCTTCGGCCGCCGCCGCCTGGCTGGCGTTCAGCGTCGCGCCGGGGCGGGACGGATCCGGCGGCGGAAAGCTGGCCTCGAACGCGATCACGCGCGCGGCCAGCACGCCCTCGTCCGCCAGCGCCTTCACGACGCCGGCCGAGACCCCGGCCGCGCGCGCCAGGTCCGCGGGCGGCATCGGCGCGGCGGCCGCCGTCATGACCTTGCCCCGCGCCGGGGTCATCCGCGCCGGCTGAGCGCCGGTCAGCTCCAGCACGCGGATCGGCCGGGGCTTGGGCGCGCGGGCGCC
>NZ_DATIMC010000062.1:0-19381 GCF_035475775.1 Phenylobacterium sp.
CTCGCCGCGCCGCCAGGGCCGCGCCGACCGCGCCGGCCGCCAGCACCAGGGAGAGCGCGATGAAGTCGACCCGCAGCACCCACTTGGAGCCCAGGTCCGCGCCGGGCAGCACGTTTGCCATGGCCGCCAGGTTCTTGGCCGCCGTCCAGAGGTTGTGCGCCACGCCGGCCGGGCTGGTCAGGTGGAACTGGGCGTCGGGCAGGAAGGAAAGCGCGCCCCAGGCGTGGCTCTGCGCGGCCCAGGCGGCCAGCAGCGAGGCCGCGAACAGCGCCGCCGCGCCTCGCGCCGCCCGCTCGCGCCGGTGGACAAAAGCCACGAGCCCGCCGGCCAGGATCAACGGCAGGACGATGGCCGGCATGGCCCAGGGATCGGAAACCGCGTCGATGACCTCGCAAGCCCCGCTCGCCAGCGCAAGCAGGACCGAGCCGCGCTCGATGGCGGCGGCGGCGATGACCAGGGCCGCCAGCGCCCAGGCCATGGAGACGTTGTGGGTCACCGGATAGGCGAGGTAGCCCGCGCCGCCGAGCGCCGCGGGATTGGGGAAGGCCAGCACGCAGGCGAGCGCCAGGGCCGCGGTCGCCCCGGCCAGGCGCCAGGCGAGGGCCGCGGTGAGGGCCAGGCTCGCGGCGAAGATCGCCCAGCCGGTCGCCACCAGCGTCGTCGGGCTGCCGCCGGCCATCGCGAAGACCAGGCCGTCGATCGGGGCCAGCGAGAAGAGCCAGTTGTCGGGCGTGTAGCGCCAGGAGGGCAGGAAGCTCCAGCCGTAACGCTGGAACCCTCGCCACAGGGCGAGCGGCACCGCCATGTCGGAATCCGGCATCCATAGGCTCACGGCGTAGCGGAAGCTGACGAACAGCCCGAACGCCAGCCCGGCCGCCGCCAGGGCCATCAGGCCGGCGCGCGCGCGCCACGGCGCGAGCGGGGGCGCTGAACGCACCTGGCTCAATCGCATGGCTCCCCCTCGCTGAGGGACCCTGCATACCTGCGCCGGTCTGCACGGACAACCGGCGGTTGGCGCCTTCGCGCCGGCGCTGGCCGAGCCGTCCCACGCCTGCCGCCGCAGGCGCCGTTCGTCCCCTCGAGCGTCACGCTGGTGGCGGAAAAGCCCGCCCGCGCCTGAAAGCGCGACCCTGCGTCAGTTCGCCGGATGGCTCCGTTCGGCGGCGTCAGACCTAGTGCGACCGCGCGGCGGCGAGTGAGAGACCGCGGCCTCGGCAGGCCAGGGGCCGCCGCGCGACTTGCTATCGTGTTGCGATGTTGTTCGCCTGCCGCCGCTCAGCTCGCCCGCAGCGCCTCGGCGACCGGCAGCCGCGCCGCCCGCAGCGCCGGGAAGATGCCGCCGATCAGCCCGATCGCCAGCGCCACGCCGACGCCGGTCAGCGCCAGGGACGGCGTGACGCTCGCCTGGAACGCCAGCCCGGCGGTGTCGACGCCGCGCCCGTTGAAGGCCAGGGCCGCGAGGCCGACGCCGATCAGCGCGCCCGGGATGGCGAGCGCCAGCGCCTCGACGATGATCGAGACCACCACCGAGCCGCCGTCGAAGCCGATGGCGCGCAGGGTGGCGATCTCCCGCACGCGCGCATCGACCGCCGCATAGAGCGTCGTCACCGCACCGGCCGCGGCTCCCACCGCCATCACGCCGCCCACGAAGAAGCCCACGAAATCGAACAGCACGCGCAGCTGCTTCATCTGGTCGCGATAGTACTGGCCGAGCGTCTTCACCTGGGCGTTCAGCTGCGGGTTCGACATCACCCAGTCGCGGAAGCGGCGATAGTCGGCGGCCGAGGCGAGCTGCACCCCGATGCTCTGGTAGGTCGTGCTGCCGAACGCCGCCTTGATGGTCTCCACGTCGCCGGCCAGCGAGTTCTCGTCGATCCCGCCCTCGTCGGCGTAGATGCCGACCACCCGCCAGGGCGCGCCGCGGATGTCGATCGTATCGCCCACGTCCAGCCCGCGGAACAGGTCGTGGGCGGTCTTGCCGACCACCAGCTCGTGCATGCCGGCCCGGAAGATCCGTCCCTGGACCATGTGCAGGGTCGGCTTGTTCATCAGGTTGCCGATCTCGCCGGTGCCGCGCAGCATCTCGTTCTGCGGCGCGCCGTCCTTGCGGCGGACCACCTCGACGCCGACGGCCGCCAGCGGCTGGATCATCGCCCGGCCGTCGGCGGTGCGCTTGACGCCCGGCGCGGACTGCAGCACCGCCACGTCGGCGGTGGTGAAGGCCCCGGCGAACTCCGAGGCGCCGCTCGCCGGCAGCAGCACGGCCCGGTCCTCCTGGGCGTTGACGTCGACGAAGCGCCGCACGCCCTGGCCGATCGCCAGGATGCAGACCATCACCGCGACCACCGTGGCGACCCCGATCACGGTCACCAGGGAGGGTCCGAGCCGCTGCGGCAGGCTGCGCAGGGCCAGGGCCGTCGTCACCAGGATTTGCCGGAGCGGATGCATCTGGTCCTCCTCAGCGTCCCGCCAGCGCATCGACGATCGAAAGCCGCGCCGCCCGCCAGGCTGGGATGGTGGCGGTGACGAGCGCCAACAGCACGGCGACGATCAGGCCGGCCGGCAGGGCAGGGCCCGCCTTCACGTTGAAGTGGATGGTCTTCATCACCACCGGATAGAGCGCCGTCGAGATCAGCAGCCCGGCGATGGCCGCCGCCAGGCAGAGCAGCACCGCCTCGGCGATGGTGAGCGCCGCCAGGGCCGCATCGCCGAAGCCCAGCGTCTTCAGGACGGCCAGCTCGACGATCCGCTCGCGCCCGGCCTGGATCATCACCGAGCCCACCGAGAACAGCAGCGCGAAGAACACCGCCCCGGCGATCAGCCGCACCGCCAGGCCGACGTCGCCCAGCCGGGCCACCGAGGCCAGCGCCAGCTGCCGGAGCGAGTAGGTCTTGGTCTCGTGCGGCGAGTTGGCGAACTGGCGGTCGATGGCGAGCGCCAGCGTGCCCGACTTCAGGGGATCGTCGATCCGCACCAGGTAGTCGTTGACCGTGCCCGGGCCCGAGACGCGGCTCTGGTCGATGTAGTCGTAGTTCAGCAGGACGACGCCGCCGAACACGTTGTCGTCGGGATTCGAGGGATAGATCCCGACCACGTCCACCGGGAAGGCCTTGCCGCCGTTCTTGTTGGCGTAGAACTGCGGCGTCAGCGGGATGCGGTCGCCGACCTTGAAGCCGTAGAGCTTGGCGGCGTCGGCGGGGACGAGCGCGCCGCTCCTCGTCGCCTTCAGGGCCTGCCATTGCGCGGGCGCGATCCGCAGCTGGTCGTCGAGCGCCCGGGCCTCGTCCGGGTCGATGGCCTGGGCGGGCAGGAAGGCGCCCGGCTGGCGGAAGGGCCCGCCGAAGAAGACGATCCGCGCCACGGCCCTGACCCCGGGCGTGCGCTTCAGGACCGCGAGGTCCGCCAGCGGCATGAGGTCGAGGGGGCCGACCCGGCTGGCGGTGACCAGCACGTCGGCCTGGGCGTTGGCCACCAGCCGGTCCAGCCCGGAGGTGAAGCCCTGCAGCACGCCGAAGATCACGAAGGCGCTGGCGATCGAGACCAGCGTCAGCATCGTGCGCCCGGGGCGTCGCCAGAGCCCGGCCCAGATCAGCGGCAGGAACTTCACGCCGCTACCGCCGGCTCGGCGGCGAGCGCGCCCTTGTCGAGGTGGACGACGCGGCTGGCGAACTCGGCGGCCTTCGGGTCGTGGGTGACCATGATGATGGTCTTCCCCTGTTCGCGGTTGAGCAGCTGCAGGAGGCCCAGGATCTCCTCGGCGGTCTCCCGGTCGAGGTCGCCGGTCGGCTCGTCGCAGACCAGCAGGGTGGGGTCGGTGACGATCGCCCGGGCGATGGCCACGCGCTGCTGCTGGCCGCCGGAGAGCTCCGAGGGCTTGTGCTTGCGCCGGTCGGTCAGGCCGACCAGCTCCAGCGCCGAGGCCACGCTGCGCTTGCGCTGCGCGCGCGACAGGTTGGTGAGCAGCAGCGGCAGCTCGATGTTCCGCTCGGCCGACAGCGTCGGCATCAGGTTGTAGAACTGAAAGACGAAGCCCACGTGGCGCGAGCGCCACTTGGCGAGCTCGCCGCCGGAGAGGTCGTCGATGGGCTCGCCGGCCACCAGCACCTGGCCCTCGGTCGGCCGGTCGAGGCCGCCGATCAGGTTGAGCAGCGTGGTCTTGCCCGAGCCCGAGGGCCCCATCAGCGCCAGGAACTCGCCCGGCGCGACATCGAGGTCGAGGTTGTGCAGCACCTCGACGCTCTCCGATCCGCGCTTGTAGCGCTTGATCGCCCGCCGCACGCTGACCAAAGGCTCCATCGCGCCCTCCCTCACGTCGTCGCCGGCTTGCGCCGGACCTTCACCGCCCGGCCGTCGCTCAGCTTTTCGGCGCCTGCGACAGCGACCGCCTCGCCGGGGCTGACGCCGGCGATCAGGCTCTGTTCCTGGCTGGTCTTCTCGCCGAGCCGCACCGCGCGCCGCTCGGCGTGGCCGTTGGCGATCACGAAGACCACGGTCTGGCCGCTGTCCTCGCTCTGCACGGCCTCGGCCGGCACCACCACCGAGCGGCCCGACTGCGGCGTCCCCGCGCCAGTGGGCTTGGGGCCGAGGAACGCGACGTGGGCGCCCATCTGCGGAATGATCCGCGCGTCCTTCTGCTGCAGCCCGACCCGCACGCTCACCGTCGCCTTCGACTGGTCGGCGGTCGGCACGACGGCGATCACCTCGCCGGGGATGTCCCAGTCCGGATAGGCGTTCAGCCGGACGCTGACCGGCATGGCCGGCGTCACCCGGTTGATGAAGTTCTCGGCGACGTCGACCTCGACCTCGAGCGAATCCATGTCGACGATCGTGCCGATGCCGGTGCGGGTGAAGCCGCCGCCGGCCGAGACCGGGGAGACCATCTCGCCCGGCTGCGCCGCCTTGACGGTCACCACGCCGGCGAACGGGGCGCGGATGACGGTGTCGTCCTCGGCCCTCCGCTGGACCTCGACCGCCGCCTGCGCGACCTGCGCCTGGCGCTGGGCGAGCGCCAGGTTCTCGCGCGCCGCGTCCGCCGCGGCCATGGCGTCCAGGACGTCCTGGTCGCTCAGGAAGCCCTTGTCGTGCAGCTTGCGGCTGCGCTCGGCCTTCGGACCGGCGCTCTCGAGGTTCGCCTGGGCGACGCGCACGCCGGCCTGTGCGGCCGCCGCCTGCGCGCGCGCCTGGTCGAGCGCGGCCCTGACGTTGGAGTCGTCGAGCCGGGCGATCACCTGGCCGGCCGCGACGTGCTGGCCCTCCTCGATCAGCACCTCGGCGACCTTGCCGGTGATCTTGGAGGAGACCGTCGCCGCCCGGCGCGCGACGACGTAGCCCGAGGCGTCGAGCAGCGAGCGGCCCTCGGCCGCGCCGCCGCCGCCGAGCGGCCTGGCGGTCGCGGTCTCGACGCTGACCAGGTCGGGCCGGGCGACCACAAACCAGCCCACCGCGACGATGGCCGCCAGCGCGGCCAGGCCGCCCAGCGCCCAGGGCCAGAGGTTCGGCCCGCGCCGGCGCCGCGCCACGGCGGCCTGCGGCTCCCGCTCGATCTTCAGCTGGTCGATGAGCGAGCTCTTGCTCACGCCGGGGCCCCGGCGAGCCAGCGCTCCAGGCCCGCGCTCGTCCACCGCGTGTGACCCGCCCCTGGCATCTTGGCCAGCATCCCCCGTTTGCAACCGCCTACGAAGTGAATTGCAGTTCAGATTCGCGCCATCCGGGGGAGATTACGAGTGTAGTCTAGCCTGTAAAGGCCAATTCCGCGCCAGGCTCGGGCGATCGGCCGGCTCGCGTCAGGGCCACGCGACCAGAGGCGGCATGGAGGAGAGCATGGTCTCGATGTTGGCGCCCTGCCTGAAGCCGAACATGGTGCCGCGGTCGTAGAGCAGATTGAACTCCACGTAGCGGCCGCGGCGGACGAGCTGCTCGGCGCGGTCGGCCTCCGTCCAGGGCTCGTCCATGCGGTGGCGGACGATCTTCGGGTAGACCTCCAGGAGGGCCTCGCCGACGGCCCGGGTGAAGGCGAAGTCGCGCTCGAAATCCCCGGAGTCGTGGCGGTCGTAGAAGATGCCGCCGACGCCGCGCGGCTCTCCCCTGTGGGGCAGGAAGAAGTACTCGTCGCACCAGGCCTTGTACTTCGGGTGCCATGCCGGATCGAAGGCGTCGCAGGCGCCCTGCATCGCCGAATGGAAGAGCCTGGCGTCGTCGGCGTCCGGGCTTCGCTGCTCGTCCAGCATGGGCGTGAGGTCGGCGCCGCCGCCGAACCAGCTCACCGCGGTCGACAGGAACCGGGTGTTCATGTGCACGGCCGGCACGCGGGGCGAGCGCGGATGGACGATCAGGCTGATCGAGGCCGAGACATAGCTCGGGTCCCGGTCCGCGCCCGGCATGGTCGCCGCCATCTCAGGGGTGAAGCGCGCGAGCGCCGCCGAGGTGTGGACGCCGGCCTTCTCGAACAGCCGGCCCGAGAAGAAGCCGCCGATCCCGCCGCCCGAGCCCGTCTCGCGGGTCCACGGCCGAAACTCGAAGCGGCCCGGCGGATCGGGATAGAGCTCGTCCGGCGCCGCGTCCTCCAGCCGCTCGAGCTCGGCGCAGATGCGCTGCTGCAGGGCCTCGAACCAGGCCTTGGCGCGCTCGCGGCGTGCGAGGATTTCGGCGGGCAGGCTGCTCATCGTCGCCGTGCTAGCCCGGCGGGGCGGGGCTTGGGAAGCCGTTCGTCCCGTGCTGCGCCCCGGCGGGCGGGCCCCTGCATGGCGAACGTCGCCGGCGAGTAGCGGAATCCGTGAGAATTACGCCGGAGGGGGCATGGCGCATCACCTGGCGCCAGGCGCCATATCCACCGCGGCGGGCCCAGGCAGACGACCAACCTGACGGCCGCGCCGAGGTTTTCCGGATTGTGCGGTTGAAAAAGCGCCAAACGCATTCTAAGCGAACCGCCACGGGATGGACCGGGGGCAGAGAGAGGCGAATCACGGAACGCGGCGAGGTCTCGCGAGCGCTTCCGCGATATTCGTCCTGCCCCGAACGAGGTCCCATCCGGCGGCCCTTTACCGGGGCTCTGGACGGGTCCAAAGGCTTCAGCGCCCCTCGCTCGGGGCCTCGAATTTGAAGGGTAGCTTTGGTGTCTGACACCGCACTCGGCGCAAACCCCGATCCGCACGCGTCAGCCGACGATCCCCATCGCCGGGATTTCATCCACATCGCCACCGTCGCGGCCGCCGCCGGCGCGGTGGTCTCGCTGGCCTGGCCGTTCATCGACCAGATGAACCCCGCCGGCGACACGCTGGCGATGGCCGAGATCGAATTCGACCTGACCAAGGTCCAGGAAGGCCAGCAGGTGGTGGTCAAGTGGCGCGGCAAGCCGCTGTTCGTGCGCTACCGGACGCCCAAGGAGATCGCCGAGGCGGTGCACGACGACCACGCCGACCTGCGCGACCCTGCCACCGACGAGAGCCGGCACAAGCCGGGCAAGCCGCAGTGGCTGATCCTGATCGGCACCTGCACGCACCTGGGCTGCGTGCCGACGTTCGGCGGCGGGGATTACGGCGGCTGGTTCTGCCCCTGCCACGGCTCGGTCTATGACACCTCGGGCCGGATCCGGAAGGGCCCGGCGCCGAAGAACCTGGCGGTGCCGGACTACAACTTCCTCTCCGACACCAAGATCAAGGTCGGCTGACGACGATGAGCGGACATTCCACTTACGAGCCGAAGACCGGCTTCGAGCGCTGGATGGACATGCGCCTGCCGATCATCCGGCTGGCCTACGACAGCGTCGTCACCTTCCCGACGCCCAAGAACCTGAACTACTGGTGGACCTTCGGCGGCATCCTGGCGCTGTGCCTCGGCATCCAGATCGTCACCGGCATCGTGCTGGCGATGCACTACGTGCCGCACGTCGACTACGCCTTCAACTCGGTCGAGCGGATCATGCGCGACGTCAACTACGGTTGGATGATCCGCTACATGCACGCCTCGGGCGCCTCGATGTTCTTCCTGGCGGTCTACATCCACATCTTCCGCGGGCTCTATTACGGCTCCTACAAGGCGCCGCGCGAGGTGCTGTGGATCCTGGGCTGCATCATCTACCTGCTGATGATGGCCACGGCGTTCATGGGCTACGTCCTGCCCTGGGGCCAGATGAGCTTCCACGGGGCGGTGGTGATCACCAACCTGCTGGGCGCCTTGCCGCTGGTGGGGCCCGCCATCACCACCTGGCTATGGGGCGGGTTCGCGGTGGACGATCCGACGCTGAACCGCTTCTTCTCGCTGCACTACCTGCTGCCGTTCGTGATCGCCGGCGTCGTGGCGCTGCACATCTGGGCGCTGCACGTGCCGGGCAACAACAATCCGACCGGCGTCAACGTGAAGTCGAAGGACGACACCGTCCCCTTCCATCCGTACTACACGGTGAAGGACAGCTTCGCGATCGCGCTGTTCCTGATCCTGTTCGCCTTCTTCGTGTTCTGGTTCCCGAACGCGCTGCTGGCGCCCGACAACTCGGTCCGGGCCAACCCGCTGGTCACCCCGCAGCACATCGTCCCCGAGTGGTACTTCCTGCCGTTCTACGCGATCCTGCGCTCGGTCCCGAACAAGCTGGGCGGGGTGCTGTTCATGTTCGGCGCCATCGCCATCCTGTTCGTGCTTCCGTGGATCGACACCTCGAAGGTGCGCTCCATGCGCTACCGCCCGACCATCCGGCTCTACTTCTTCATCTTCATCCTGGCCTGCCTGATCCTGGGCTGGTGCGGCGCCCACGAGCCGGCCGACCAGGTGATCCCAGGGTTCACCACCTTCACGCTCGGCGACTACGACCTCAACACCATGGTCTGGCTGTCGCGCGTGGTGGCGCTCTATTATTTTGTCTACTTCCTGATCATCACGCCCGTGATGGGGCTCAAAGAGAAGCCCCTGCCGATGCCGGAGTCGATCTCCGAGCCGGTTCTGTCGCATCCCGCCAGCGGTCCGGTCGGGACGGCCGCGGCCACCAAGAAGGGTTGAGCCTGAGATGCTGCGCAAAGGTTTCGCGCTCGCGGTGTTGGGGCTCGCCTTGGTCGGGGCGCCGGCGCTGGCGGCCACCACCAACGAGCCGCCGAAGGACATCCACTGGTCCTTCGAGGGCCCGTTCGGCAAGTTCGACGCCGAACAGCTGCAGCGCGGCTACAAGGTCTATCGGGAGGTCTGCTCGGCCTGCCACTCGATGGACCTGATGTACTTCCGCAACCTCGGCCAGAAGGGCGGGCCGTTCTACGACCCGAAGTACCCCAACCCGATCCAGAATCCGTACGTCAAGGCGCTGGCCGCCGACATCAAGGTCAAGGATATCGATTCCGAGACCGGCGACGACATCCAGCGCCCGGCGACGCCGGCCGACAAGTTCCCGGCGCCGTTCCCCAACGAGGCCGCGGCGGCTGGCTCCAACGGCGGCAAGGCGCCCCCCGACCTCTCGGTCATGGCCAAGGCGCGGGAGGGCGGTCCGGCCTACATCTATTCGATCCTGACCGGGTTCGTACCGGCCCCGCGCGGCCTGAACGTCATGGCCGGCCGCTACTACAACCCCTACTTCCCCGGCGACGTGAGCTCGTTCTGGACCGGGCCGAAGGACCAGGTCCCCAAGGGCGGCTTCATCGCCATGCCGCCGCCGCTCGCGCCGAACAAGGTGACCTTCGACGACGGAACCCCCTCCACCGTGAGCAACGAGGCCCGCGACGTGGCCGCGTTCCTCGCCTGGGCGGCCGAGCCGAAGATGGAGGAGCGCAAGCAGTTCGGCCTGGGCGCGATGATCTACCTGCTGATCTTCACCGGCCTGCTCTATGCGAGCTATCGCCGGATCTGGCGGAACGTCTCCCACTAGGGCGGGGCCGCGCGGCCGGCGCGATCAGCAGCCGCCCGCGCGGAAAGTCGAAGCGCAGGCGGTAGCGGGCGAGCAGCGGCGCGCCGATCTGGCCGGCCAGCGCCGGATCCGGGGCCTTGATCAGGCCGGCCGGCAGGCCTTCGTAGAGATCGCCCGCGAACCCCAGGGCGCGCAGCTTCGGGCGCAGGACACCGTAGGGAAAGAGCTCCTGCGGCTTCCCGGCGCCGGGCGCCTGGGCCACCGCATCGCTCAGGCGCACGGCCGTGTCGGCCCCGGTGGCGAGCGCGAAGGCGCCGCGCCAGGCGCGCGTTCCGTCCGACACCGAGGCCTCCACCGTGGGCAGTCCCGCGATCCAGCGCAGCGGCAGGACGGCGCGGGCGCGGAAGGGCGGGGCGCGCCCCGGCCGCCGGATGGAGACGCGGCAGGGCGAGACGCTGACGTCGACCACATAGGCCTTCAGCAGGTCCGCGCCGATCACCCCGGCGATGGGGGTGGGGAAGAGACCGGTGCGGAGGTCGAGCCTGGCGACCTCGACCGGGCGGGTCTCCAGCGTCAGGCCGGCGATGCGGATCTGGCCCGCGAGCGAGGTCGCCGCGAAGCCCGCGCCGCCGGCCTGGGTGTCGCCGAGCAGCGTCGTGGGCGCGGCGGTGTCGAAGATGTAGTCGCCGGCGACGCCCAGCACCTCGGCCGGGACGACCACCACGCCCTGGTCGAGCCAGCAGGCCGTGTCCCCCGCCCGGGCGGCGGGGGCGGCCGCCGCGGCGGCCAGGGCGAGAAGGGTGAGGGTGAGTCGCACCTGGCCTTCGACGATAGCCAAGCCCGCCCCGCTCGGCGATAAGCACACCTCGATCCGCCGCAGGCGCGCCGATGGACCTGACCAGCCTCATCCGCACCATCCCGGACTATCCGAAGCCCGGGATCATGTTCCGCGACATCACCACGCTCATGGGCGACGCCCGCGGCTTCCGGCGCGCGGTCGACGAGCTGGTGCAGCCGTTCGCCGGCATGAAGGTCGACAAGGTGGCGGGCATCGAGGCGCGCGGGTTCATCCTGGGGGGCGCGGTCGCCCACCAGCTCTCCGCCGGGTTCATCCCGCTGCGCAAGCGCGGCAAGCTTCCGCACAAGACCCGCACCGTGGAATACGCCCTGGAATACGGGACCGACGCGATCGAGATGCACATCGACGCCCTGGCCCGCGGCGAGCGGGTGATGCTGGTGGATGACCTGATCGCCACCGGCGGGACGGCGCTGGCGGCGGTCGACCTGCTGCGCCAGGGCGGCGCGGAGATCGTCGCGGCCTGCTTCGTGGTGGACCTGCCGGAGCTTGGCGGGGCGGCGAAGCTGAAGTCCGCCGGCGTGCCGGTCTCGACGCTTGTCGCCTTCGCGGGACATTGATCGCGGGCGCCTTAACCCCGCCCCAGCGGGCGCCTAAATTTTCGGGCCATGGCCTTCACGCGCGCCTGGCGGAACTTCAAGCGGATGCAGGACCTGACGGTCGCCACTGCGAGCCTGATCTACTCGGGCGCGGTGGTGCACGCGCTCGGCCGCCTGCCCGGCGGCGGCGGGGCGGTGCTGCGCTGGACTCTGCTGTGGCCGGCGCTGTTCCTGCTGGCCTCGCTGGTGATCCCGCTGGTGGTGCCGGTGCTGAAGCGATCGCTCGCCCGCTATGTCTGGCTGAGCTTCAAGGCCGGCTTCGGGCAGACGCCGGTCTCGATCGTCACCGGCGTCGCGCTGCTGCTGGGCGCGGCGCTGTTCATCTACCGGCAGGTGGCGGCGGTCGCGCAGAGCGGGCAGTACCACGCCAACGTGTTCTCGGCCTACGCCGCCGGGATCGGCATCCTGGCGGCCCAGGCCGTGCTGGTGCGCGCGCTGGAGCGGGTGCCGGAGGTTCGCGAGCGGATCGTGGAGGAGGGACGCTAAGCCGCGCTGCGTCCGCCGCCGTGGTTGGCGAAGAGGGCGAGGGTGCGGAGGCCGGCGAGCCGCGCGGCTTCGGCGTCGTAGCCGTTCGGGGCCACGAAGGCGTGGCCCGCGTCGTAGAGATGGACGGCGAGGTCAGGGTAGGCTTGGCGGATCGATTCCACGTCGGCTGGGGGGATCAGCTCGTCGCGGCGGCCGAAGTGCAGGAGCACAGGGACCTTCGGCGTCTCCTCGAGATGGCGCGCGATGTGGCCGTAGTAGCAGGCGACCGCCGAAAGGCCCTCGCAGCGGCCGGCAGCGAGCCACGCGACCGTTCCCCCGAAACAGAACCCCACCGCGAACACCGGCGGCTGCAATGCCAGGATCGCGGCCTGCACCGCGTCCAGGACCTCCGCGCCCCAGCCGCTCGCCTCGGCGAAGCCGTTCTGGCGGGCCATCAGGGCCGGGTCTGTGTCGCGGTCGGCGAAGCCGCGCTGGAAGCGGTCGAAGAGGCTCGGGACCAGCACCTCGTAGCCCAGGTCGGCATAGCCGTCGGCGAGCTCGCGCAGATGGGGCGTGACCCCCCAGATTGCGTGGCAGATGACGAGCCCGCCGCGCCGCGCCTCGGTGGCCGGCGCGCGATAGGCTCCGAAGGTGAAGCCGTCGCGGGCGCTCCGCAGACTGACTGTCTCTCCCACGTCGCCTCACGCCGCCTCGAACAGCTCGAGCGTGCGGTGGCGGGCGAGGTCGGCGGCCTCGGCGTTGTAGCGCTCCGGGCTCTCGTTGTTGAAGCCGTGCCCGGCGCCGTCATAGATGTGGACCGCCACGCCCGGGTTATGGGTCTGAACCGCCCTTTGCACCTCGTCGGCGGGAATGCCGTGATCCGCGCGGCCGAGGTGGACGATGGTGGGACACTTCGGCGTCAGGGCGGCGTTCGCCTGCACCATCGAGCCGTAGTAGCTGGAGGCGGCCGCGATCCCGTCGAGCTGGCAGGCGGCGAGCCAGGCGAGCGAGCCGCCGTAGCAGTAGCCGACGACGCAGACCTTCTGCGCGCCGTGCGCCTTCAGGAAATCGCGGGCGGCGGCGATGTCGGTGAGCGCCTGCTCGATCGGCGTCGCGCGCGCAAGGGCGATGCCGGCCTGCATGCCCGCGGGGTCGTGCTCGGCGGTGAAGCCCCACTCGCGGCGATCGTAGAGCGAGGGCGCGACGGCGTCGTAGCCGGCCTTGGCCCAGCGGCCGACGTCGGCGCGGATGTGGCGGTCGATCCCGAAGATCTCCTGGATCACGATAACCCCGCCCTTGCGCGGGGTGAACGACGGCTCGTGGTAGGCGGAGAACTCGAAGCCGTCCGCGCCCGCGATTCTGATCGTCTCGCCCATCTCGCCCCTCCCAGAGGATCCCGTCTCAGACATTGAACCGGAAGTGCATGACGTCGCCGTCCTTGACCACGTAGTCCTTGCCTTCCGAGCGCATCTTGCCGGCGTCGCGCGCGCCCGTCTCGCCGTTCAGCCGCACGTAGTCATCGTAGGCGATGGTCTCGGCCCGGATGAAGCCCTTCTCGAAATCGGTGTGGATGACGCCCGCCGCCTGGGGGGCGGTGGCGCCCACCGGCACGGTCCAGGCGCGCGTCTCCTTGGGCCCGGCGGTGAAGTAGGTCTGCAGGCCCAGGAGCTTGTAGGCCTCGTGGATCAGCCGGTTGAGCCCGGGCTCGGCGAGGCCAAGCGTCTCCAGGAACTCGCCGCGCTCGTCGGCGTCGAGCAGGGCGATCTCGCTCTCGATCTTGGCGGAGATCACGACCGCCTTGGCCCCGTCTCGGGCGGCGCGTTCCTCCACCTGCCTGGAGAGCTCGTTGCCGATGGCGGCGGAAGGTTCGTCGACATTGGCCACGTAGAGGGCGGGCTTGGCGGTCAGCAGCTGCAGCATGCGCCAGGCCCTGTCGTCCTCGGGCGCGACCTTCGCCACCCGCGCCGGGCGGCCGGCCTCGAGCTCGGCCAGCGCCAGCCGGACCAGGCGCAGGGTGGCGCCGGCTTCCTTGTCGCCGGTCTTGGCCCGCTTCTCGAGGTTGACCACCCGCTTCTCGAGGCTCTCCAGGTCGGCCAGCATCAGCTCGGTCTCGACGATGTCGAGATCGGCCAGCGGATCGAGGCGGCCCTCCACGTGGGTGACCTCGGAATCCTCGAAGCAGCGGGCGACGAAGGCGACCGCATCGGTGTCGCGGATGTTGGCCAGGAACTGGTTGCCGAGCCCCTCGCCCTTGGAGGCGCCGCGCACCAGGCCGGCCACGTCGACGAAATTGATCCTGGCCGGAATGATCTCCTTCGAGCCGGCGATCCTGGCCAGCGCCTCGAGGCGCGGCTCAGGCACCGCCACGTCGCCGACGTTGGGCTCGATGGTGCAGAACGGATAGTTGGCGGCCTGGGCCGCGGCGGTCTCGGTCAGCGCATTGAACAGGGTCGACTTGCCGACGTTCGGCAGGCCGACGATGGCGACTTTCAAGACCATGGGATCCTTCAGACAACGTTAGAGGGGCGGGACCTAGCATGCGGCCAGAGCCGCCGCGAACGGCTTTTGTCGCAGGCCGAGCCCCTATCGAAGGGCGCACCGAACGGCCATCTAGCGTACCGTGTCAGCCGAGCGAGAGATTCCCAGGTCATGAGCATGCTTCCCGAGGAGGGCGGTCTTCGCCAGGTGCTGGCGCGCTACCAGCGCCCCAGCCATCGGCGCAGCGCCCTGGAGATCGCGATCACCGCCGCGCCGCTCCTGGCGCTGTGGGGCGCGGCCCTGTTCACGGTCTCGCACGGCTGGTGGTGGGGGGTGTTCATCACCCTGCCGGCGGCGGCCTTCCTGGTGCGGCTGTTCATGATCCAGCACGACTGCGGGCACGCGGCCTTCTTCCGTTCGCGCACCGCCAACGAATGGACCGGGCGGCTGATCGGGGTCCTGACCATGACGCCCTACGACTACTGGCGGCGCACGCATGCGATCCACCACGCCACCTCCGGCAACCTCGATCGCCGCGGCCTGGGCGCGCTGGAGACCATGACGGTCGCCGAATACATGGCCAAGCCGCGCCTGCAGCGGCTGGGCTACCGCCTCTACCGCAATCCGCTCGTCATCTTCGTCCTCGGCCCCGCCTACATGTTCCTGCTGCAGCATCGGCTGCCGATCGGGCTGATGGGCCAGGGGCGCGCCTGGCTGAGCGTGCTCGGCAACAGCCTGGGCCTGGCGCTCCTGATTGTCGTCCAGCTGATGCTGGCGGGCCCGCGCGCGCTGCTGCTGGTGCACCTGCCGATCGTGGTGGCCGCCGCCTGCGTCGGCGTGTGGCTGTTCTACGTGCAGCACCAGTACGAGCAGGCCTATTGGGCGCGGCAGCCGGCGTGGACCGCCGAGGAGGCCGCGCTGAAGGGCAGCTCGCACCTGATCCTGCCGCCGGTGCTGCGCTGGATGACCGCCAACATCGGGGCGCACCACATTCACCATCTGGGCAGCAAGATCCCGTTCTACCGGCTGCCGCAGGTGCTGAAGGACCATCCGCGGCTGAACGAGACGAGCCGGCTCACGCTCGGCCAGGCGTTCACCTCCATGCGGCTGGCGCTCTGGGACGAAGCCAAGGGCCGGCTGGTCTCCTTCCGCGAGGCCCAACGCCGCAGCCCGCAGCCCAGCGCGGCCTGAAGCTCCCGCTCAGTCCCCCTTGCCGCGGGCCAGCGCGCGCGGATCGGCCTTCTCGGCGGGCGCGAGCCGCATCACCTCGGCCTGGTACTTCTCGTCCTCGCCGGCCGCCAGCAGCGGCGCCGCATCGGCGCAGGCGGCGATGAGCGGCTCGACCCATTTCAGCTCGGCCTTGTGGAAATCCGAGAGCACGTGGCCCTGCACCAGGTCCTTGTGGCCGGGGTGGCCGGTGCCCATCCGGGCGCGACGGAAATAGGGGCTCACCTGGGCGGTGATGGAGCGGATGCCGTTGTTGCCGGCCGCCCCGCCGCCCGCCTTCATCCGAAAGCGGCCGGGCGCCAGGTCGATCTCATCGTAGAACACCACCAGCTCGGCCGGATCGAGCTTGAAGAAGCCCAGCGCCTCGCCGACCGAATGGCCCGAGTCGTTGTAGAAGGTCTGGGGCTTGAGGATGAGGCTCTTGACTGGGCCCTGCGGAGTCTCGATCTCGCCCGCGCGGACCAGGCCCTGGAAGCGCCGCCGCTCCGGTCCGAAGCCCCAGCGCCGCGCGATCTCGTCGACCGCCATGAAGCCGATGTTGTGGCGGTTCCTGGCGTACTGCGGCCCGGGATTGCCGAGCCCTGCGATCAGCAGCATCGCGTCCCTCCCTTAATGGGGAGGGGGGTCCGAGCGCAGCTCGGACCGGGTGGGGGAGCCGGGATCAAGCTGAGAACGCCGTGTTCTGGCCCACACATCCCCACCCTGACCGCTCGGCGGTCTGTCCCTCCCCGCGAGGAGGGAACGCCTACGCCTCGCCGCCTTCCTCGCTCGTTTCGGCTTCGGCGGCGGCTTCCTCGCCCTCGGCCTCGGCCGCGCCCTCGACAGGCTCTTCGGCCACCTCGGCCATCATGCCGGTGACGGAGGCCACGACGACGTCGGCGTCGATCGCCGCCTTGGCGGCGGGCGGCAGGCGGATGTCGGAGACCCGCACGTTGTCGCCGATCTCCAGGCCGGTGAGGTCCACCACCAGCTCCTCGGGGATCTGGTCGGCGGGAACCAGCACCATCACCTCGTGCAGGGCGATGTTGAGCGTGCCGCCGCGCTTGAGGCCGGGCGCCTCCTCGTGGTTGCGGAAGTGCACCGGCACGGCGATGCGGATTTCCTGGTGCTCGTCCACCCGATAGAGGTCGAAGTGGAGGGGCTCGTCGGTCACCGGGTGCACCTGCACGTCCTTGGCGATGACCCGCTGGCTTTCGGCGCCGTACTTCAGGGTCACCAGGTGGCCCAGCAGCTTGCCCGTGTAGAGCGCCTTGCGGAACTCGTTGGCCTTCACGGTGATCGAGACCGGCTTCTGGTCGCCGCCGTAGAGGATTCCCGGGACCAGGCCCGCGCGGCGGGTCTCGCGCGCAGCGCCGGTGCCGGCGCGCTCGCGGACCTCAACATTCAGAACGATCTCGGCCATGGCCCCGCCTCAAAACGAAGCCGCCGCGCGATCGGCGCGCGGCGACGCAAAAAAAGGGTGCGCGTAGATACACAATCGGCCCGTCCCGCGCAACGGGGCGGGCGGCTCAATCCGGCTTCTTGCGACGGTGCGGGCGCTTGGTCGTCGGCGTGGTGGAGACCTGGGTGATGCGCGGCGTATCGAACACCGGCGGGTCCGGGTCGGCCGCCCCCGCGCCCCGCAGCAGGCAGGCGCCGGTGTCCTTGAGCACGTGCTGGCCGAGGCAGAACACGTCCTCGTAGTGCGGCTTGGCGACCGCCAGGCACTGGTAGAGGTTGAGCTTCGACATGTTGAGGCACTGGGCCGAGTGCGGCTCGGCGGTCAGCGGCATCACCTGCTCGAGGCTGGCGTCATCGGCGTAGCCGAGCGCCGCCAGGGCGGCCACGGCCATGGAGCGGACCACCAGCGGCGTGTAGGGCGGCGCGGCGCTGTTGGCCGCGAGGGTCAGCGGCTCGGCGCCGGTCACCGCCTGCTGCAGCTTGGCGGTGATGTCGGTCGAGCCTTCGAGCGGCATGGACGACAGCTGCTTGGCCATGGCCAGCCGCGCGTCGCGGCCCGGCACCTCGGCCTTCGACCAGGCGAAGTGCTGCACGTCGTAGGCGGCCTGCTTCACGGCCTTGCCGTCGTCGAACAGCTTGCGGCCATCTTCGGTGAACGCGTTCACCACCAGGCCCGCGGCCCCCGCCGAACCGCTGAAGCCGATCGTATAGGCCGGGTCCTTCATGATCTCATAGGCGACCTGGCGGCGCTGGTCGGGGTCCTTGGCGTAGGTCCGCACGCCCTCGCGGAAGCCGGGGTCCTGCAGCGCCACGACCGCGCCATAGGCGATCGCCCCGCGCAGCAGCTGGTCGGGCTGATAGGACTCGCCCACCCGCAAGCCCTGCGCGACCGCCGCCCCGTCGGTGAAGGCCGGCGAGATCTGGGCGGCGCGATCGACGTAGGCGCGATAGGCGCTCGCCTGTTCGAGAAGCTTCTGGGAGAGGCTGACGCTGGGGACGGGGGCGGCCGGCGGCGGGGCCGGCGCGGATGGCGGCGCCTCCTGCGCGCAACCGGCGAGGACGGCGGCCGTGACGACGGCGGCGAGCGCGAGCCCGCGGCGGCCCGGAACCTGGATGCTCATCAAGCGGCCTTCCCCTCGAACGAGTGGTGAAGAACTAACAGCGGCCCCCCGAGAGATTCTGGCCTTGCCCGGTAAATTCTTCCTGAGCAAGCGCGGCCGGACGATGCGCCCGCAAATCGCCTCTAGTCGAAGAGTTTGGACACGCTCTCCTCGTTGGCGATGCGGCGGATCGCCTCGCCGACCAGGCCCGCGCAGGACACCTGGCGGATGCGGCAGTCGGGGCCGATGTTCTCGGGCAGCTCGATCGAATCGGTGACCACCAGCTCCTTGAGCACCGAGGCCTTCACCCGCTCCGAGGCCGGACCCGAGAGCACGCCGTGGGTGATGTAGGCGGAGACCTCCTCGGCGCCGGCGTCGATCAGCGACTGGGCGGCCGAGCAGAGGGTGCCGGCGGTGTCGACGATGTCGTCGAAGATGATCAGCCGGCGGCCCGAGACCTCGCCGATGATGTTGGCGACCTCGGTCTTGCCGGGCCCCGAGCGGCGCTTGTCGACGATCGCCAGGTCGGCCTCCAGCCGGCTCGCCAGCGCCAGCGCCCTGACCACGCCGCCCACGTCCGGCGAGACTATCATCAGCTCGCTGGTCTTGGCGTAGTGCGCCTTGATGTCCTGCGCCATCAGCGGCGCGGCCTGCAGGTTGTCGGTGGGGATGTCGAAGAAGCCCTGGATCTGGCCGGAGTGCAGATCCATGGTCAGCACCCGGTCCGCGCCGGCGCGGGTGATCAGGTTGGCGACCAGCTTGGCCGAGATCGGCGTGCGGCCGCCCGTCTTGCGGTCCTGCCGGGCGTAGCCGAAGTAGGGCATCACCGCCGTGATCCGCTTGGCCGAGGCGCGTTTCAGCGCGTCGATGCAGATCAGGAGCTCCATCAGGTTGTCGTTGGCGGGATAGCTCGTCGACTGGATCACGAAGACGTCCTCGCCGCGGACGTTCTCGTCGATGGTCACCCACACCTCGTTGTCGGGGAACCGCTTCACCTGCGCCTTGGTCAGCGGGACGTCGAGGTGGACCGAGACGGCCTGCGCCAGCGTACGGTTGGAGTTGCCGGCCAGCAGCTTCATCGGGGCCCCCGCGTCGATTTCAGCGATTGCGCGCGCTTGTACCAGCGGGCGCGCCGGAGTCCAGACGGGGCGGCAGGGTTGGCGTAAGCTTGACCGCATGAGCGGACCGCAACTGACGCCCCAGGCTTATGTCCTGGCCGTGCACGACCTGGCCGGCGAGAGCGCCTACTACGTAGACGTGCTGGGCTTTCAGCGAGAGTGGAGCGAGCCCGGCAACTGGGAGGGCCTGGCGCGGGGCGGGGTCCGGCTGCGCCTCGGCCGGTGCCCGGACGCCCTGCCGGTGCGCGAGCTGGGCGACCATAGCTATTTCGGCTTCT
>NZ_DATIMC010000063.1:0-7125 GCF_035475775.1 Phenylobacterium sp.
CGGAGCTCGGAATAGCCGACGCCGCTCGGGCCGATGGGCTGGTAGCGGGTCGGGGCCGTCGCGCAGGCCGCGAGCGCGAGGCAGGCGACGGCGGGGAGAAGAGCGCGTTGCATGGCGCACCTCAAAATGGGCGTCCCTTCAGCCACGTTCCGCCAGACCGAGGCCGGAGGCAAGCGCCTGGAAATCCGCGGGAACCTCGGACTCGATCCGTTTCAGCCCGCCCGCCGGGTGCGGGAAGGTGAGCGCCTGGGCGTGCAGCATCAGCCTGGCGACCGCCTGCCCCCCCACGGCCAGGCTCCCGCCATACCGCGCATCGCCGGCGATCGGGCGGCCGATCGAGGCCAGGTGCACGCGCAGCTGATGCATGCGCCCGGTCTGCGGCTCGAGCTCGACCAGTCCCGCCCCCGCGGCGGCGGCCAGGGTGCGGTAGCCGGTGACGGCGCTCTCGGCGTCCGGATGTTCGGCCGCACAGATGCGCATATAGGCCTCGCGGCCGATCTCCTCGCGCCTGAGCGGGGCGTCGATGACGCCGACCGAAGGCTCGGGCGGGCCCGGCGTCACGATGGCGCGGTAGCTCTTGTGGATCCGGCGGGCCATCATCGCCTTGCCGAGGAAGCCCGCGGCCGGCTGAGTCTTGGCGGCCAGGATCACGCCGGAGGTGTCGCGGTCGAGCCGGTGGATCAGCCGTGGCCGGGCCTTGCCCGGCCTGGCCAAGGCCCAGAGCAGCTCGTCCAGCGTGTTCGCGCCGCGCCGGCCGCCTTGGCTCGAGAGGCCGGGCGGCTTGCGCAGCGCCAGCAGCTCGGCGTCCTCGTAGATCACCAGGCTCCTGACGAAGGCGATCTCTTCCGGCGTCAGGACGACGGGATGCAGTGCGGGCTTCTTCACCCGCCGTGTGTAGGGGCAAACGCGCAGCTCCCGAAAGCCCTCCGAGGAATGGGGCCAACGGTCTGCTTCAGGAGCTCTTGCGGCTTCGCAGCGCCGCCCAGCGCTCCATCCGCTCCTTGATGCGGGCCTCCGAGCCCTCGCCCTTGGGCTGGTAGAAGCGCCGGCGCTCCATCTCCTCGGGGAAGTAGTCCTGGCCGGAGAAGCCTTCCTCGACTTCGTGGTCGTAGGCGTAGCCCTTGCCGTAGCCGAGGTCCTTCATGAGCCGGGTGGGGGCGTTCAGGATGTGCTTGGGGGGCATCAGCGAGCCGGTCTCCTTGGCCGCCGCCATGGCCGCGCCGAACGCCTTGTAGACTGCGTTGGACTTGGGCGCGGTGGCGAGGTGCACCACGGTCTGTGCGAGCGCGATCTCGCCCTCCGGCGATCCCAGGAAGTCGTAGGTCTCCTTGGCCGCGTTGGCCAGCAGGAGCGACAGCGGGTCGGCCTCGCCGATGTCCTCGGCGGCGGCGCGGATCAGCCTTCTGGCGATGAACAGTGGATCCTCGCCGCCCGCCAGCATGCGGGCGAGCCAGTAGAGGGCGGCGTCGGGATCGGAGCCGCGGATCGACTTATGCAGCGCCGAGATGAGGTTGTAGTGCTCCTCGCGGTCCTTGTCGTAGGCGGGCGAGCGCTTCTGCAGCACCTGCCCCAGCTCCCGGGTGGCGAGCGGCTTGACCGAGCCGATGTTGAACAGGGTCTCGGCCAGGCTGAGCAGGTAACGGCCGTCGCCGTCGGCCAGCGCCAGGAGCGCGCCGCGGGCTTCGGGCTCGAGCGGCAGCGGCCGGCCCTCATAGCCCTCGGCCTTCTCCAGCAGGGTTTCCAGCGCCGCGTCGTCGAGGCGCTTGAGCACGAACACCTGGCAACGCGAGAGCAGGGCGCCGTTGAGCTCGAACGACGGGTTCTCGGTGGTGGCGCCCACCAGCGTGACGACCCCCGCCTCCACGAACGGCAGGAAGCCGTCCTGCTGGGCGCGGTTGAAGCGGTGGATCTCGTCGACGAACAGCAGCGTCGACTGGCCCGCGGCGCGGCGCAGCCGGGCGGCCTCGAACGCCTTCTTCAGGTCCGCAACGCCGGAGAACACAGCCGAGAGCTGCTGGAACTCGTAGCCCGCGGCCTTGGCGAGCAGGCGCGCGATGGTCGTCTTACCGGTGCCCGGCGGACCCCACAGGATCATCGACGACAGCCGCCGGGCCTCGGCCATCCGCCGGATCGGCCCGTCGGGCCCGAGCAGATGATCCTGGCCCACCACTTCGTCGAGCGTCTTCGGCCGCAGTCGGTCGGCGAGCGGCGAAGGGGCCTCAGGCGTGATCCCGGCGGCTTCGAACAGGTCGGCCATGCGAACGGAGTAGCACTTCCCTCCCCTTGATGGGGAGGGTGGCCCGAGCGCAGCTCGGCCGGGTGGGGAATTGAGGGGCAAGAACTCCGAATAGGAGTCCGATCCGTTCTTCCCCACGCTGACCGCTCCGCGGCCTGTCCATCCCGGTCAAGGAAGGGACGAACTACACCTGGAATTCGCCGGTGATCTCCTGGCCGTCGCGCTCGATGGTGAGCTGCCAGACCTGTGAGCCGGTCTGCAGCGCGGCGACCAGTTGGGCGACGCTGCCGACCTTGCGGCCGTTCACAGCCTTGACGATGTCGCCGGGCCGCAGGCCCGCCTGGCCGGCGAGCCCCTGGCCGGCGCTCACGATCATCACCCCAGTGGCGGCGAAGGGGTCGAGGCCGTACTGATCGGCCACGGCGGGCGAGAGGTTCACCACGGTCGCGCCCTGCAACGGGTTGCGCCCGCCGACCACGCGCTCGTCGCGCGCCGGACTCGCCGGCGGGGCCTCCGCGCGCAGGATCGCCTGCCGCTCGCCTTTCCCGCGGCGCACGCCGAGGCGGATCGCATCGCCGATCTTGTGGGTCGAGATCACATAGGCCAGCCCGCTGGCGTCTGCGAGCGGCTTGCCGTCCACCGAGGTGACCACGTCGCCCTGATGCAGGCCGGCCTGCGCGGCCGGACCGCCGGGCCAGATGTCGGCGACCAGCGCCCCCTGGGGCGTCGCAAGTCCGAGGCTGCGGGCGATCTCGGGCGTGACGGACTGGGTGCGGGCGCCGAGCCAGGCGCGGACCAGCGATCGGCCGCCGCCGAGCGCGGTCTCCACCACCCGCTTCACCAGCGCCGCGGGAATCGCGAAGCCCACGCCCGACGAGGTGCCCGAGCGCGACAGGATGAAGGAGTTGATGCCGATGATCTCGCCGTTCATGTCGACCAGGGGGCCGCCCGAGTTACCCGGATTGATCGCCGCATCGGTCTGGATGTAGCTCGAGGCGTCGCTGCCGGAGGGATCGGCGGTGCGGTTCAGCGCCGAGACGATGCCGTTGGTCACCGTCTGGCCGACCCCGAACGGATCGCCGATGGCCAGCACGAGATCGCCCACCTGCAGGTCGCCGGTGTCGTTGATGGCCAGCGCCGGGAGCTTGCCGCCGGGGACGTCGATCTTCAGCACGGCGAGGTCCGTGCGGGCGTCGGCCAGCAGCACGTGGGCCGGGAACTCGCGGCGGTCGGCGAGCGAGACGGTGATCTCCTGGCCGTTCTCGATGACGTGGTTGTTGGTGATGATCACGCCGTCCGAGCGGACGATCACGCCCGAGCCCAGCGAGCCTACGATCCGGTCGCGCGGCGCGCCGATGCCGAACAGCTCCCAGAAGGGGTCGACCTGCTGGCGCACCATGCGCTTGGAGGAGATGTTCACCACCGCCGGCGCGGCCTTCTTCACCACCGGCGCGAAGGACTGGCGCATGCCGAGCGCGCTGGTCGGCACGCTGCGCGTGGGCGCGGGCAAGGGGGTCTGGGCCTGGCTGTGGCCGGAGGGCGAACAGGCGGCGAGCAGGACGAGGGCTGGGATCAGGACGCGGACGGCGCGCATGGGCTCTCCGGACGAGACGAGAACCCGCCGCACTCTGCCAAGGTTTCGGGCGCAATCATGGCGAGCCTTCAGGCCGCCGGGCGCTCCGGCGCCGGGGCGTGCGCCGTGCGCAGGGCAAGCAGGAAACCCAGCGTCAGGAGGCCGGCGGAGAGATAGATGGCGAGGCCCGGCGAATGCAGGCTCGCCTGATGGCGCAGCGACCAGGCGAAGGTCTCGCCGAAGATCAGCGGGCCCACGATCGAGGCGATGCCCTGCAGGCTCTGGTTCGCGCCCTGTAGCTGGCCCTGCGCCGACGGCGACACCCGCCGGGTCATCAGCCCCTGCAGGCCGGGCATGATGAGCCCCGACAGCGCGAAGATCGGCGCGCCCAGCAGGTAGGCCCATCCGACCGAGGCGGCGCCATACCAGACGAACCCGCTCGCCCCGGCGAGGAGTCCCAGCAGGACGACGCGGCGCTCGCCAAGTCCTGCGACCGCCGGGCCCACCAGGAACATCTGCACGATGACGCCCAGCACGCCGGTGAGCAGGAACGTGAGCCCGAGCACGCCCGGCGTCCAGCCATAACGGTAGGTCGTGTAGAGCACGAAGATCGTCGGCAGCACGATCTGGGCGAGCTGGAACAGGAAGCCCACGCCGGCGAGGCCCAGGAGGCCCGGATGGCCGCGCAGCAGGCGCAGCGATCCCAGGGGATTGGCGCGCGCCCAGTTGAAGGCCTTCAGCCGCCGCTCGGGCGGGAGCGACTCGGGCAGGATGAGCAGCCCGTAGAACCAGTTCACGGCGGTTATCGCCGCGGCCGCCAGGAACGGCAGCCTGAGGCTGTGCTCGCCCAGCACCCCGCCGATCGTCGGGCCGATGATGAAGCCGAAGGAGAAGGCCGAGGTCAGCATGCCGAAGCTCTTGGCGCGGCGCTCGGGCGCGGTGACGTCGGCGAGGTAGGCGCCGGCGGTGGAGAAGCTGGAGGCGGTCATGCCGTTCAGGATGCGCCCGACGTAGAGCCACCACAGGCTCGGCGCGAAGGCCATGAACAGGAAATCGACCGCCAGGCCGAAGAAGGAGATCAGCAGCACGGGCCTGCGGCCCACCCGGTCGGAGAGCATGCCGAGGATCGGGCCGACGAAGAACTGCATCAGCCCCCAGCTGGCGCCGAACACCATATTCCATTCGGAGGCCGCGGCGGTGTCGCCGCCGGTGAACTGGCGGATCAGGTTCGGCAGGATCGGGATCATGATGCCGAACGAGACCGAGTTCATCAGCGCGCTGGCGAAGATGAAGCCGAACGCCGCCTGGCGCCGCTGCGGCGCGCGCGTCGCCCCCGCCGGCGCAGGCCTCTGAAGCGGAGCGGCGGCGTCGTCCATCAGGCATCCCGCTGCGGAAACAAAACCGGAACTCGAAGATCACCGTTACGCAAGTTCGCCGAGCGAGGCAAGCTGCGCGCGCCAGAACTCGGCAAGCCGCAGGAGCAGGACCTGGTCCGGAAAGCCATGCCGCGCCGCGCTGTCCGCCGGCACGCGGTCGAAGCCTCGATGCTCGACGCTGACGCGGGTCTCATCGCCCACCGGCTCGAAGCGCACCTCCACCTCGGTTCGAAGATCGGGCGGGAAGTTGGCCTGCCGATAGGCGAACACCAGCTTTGAAGGCGGCTCCCAGGCCGTGATCCTGCCGATCTCGAACACCTTGCCATTGGCCAGGGTTTCCGTGAGCCGTCCGCCCTCCCCGGCCTCGAACGCCAGCCGCCCCGGCGCGCGCGGGGTGGTCTGGAACAGCCCGTTCGGCCGCCACCAGGCGCCGATCTCGCCCACAAAGGCCTCGAAGGCGCGCTCGGGAGAGGCCTTCACCCGCAGCGCCACGAAGACCTTGGAGATCATCGGCGCCGCTCGACATGCGCCTTGAAGGCCACCAGTTGCTCACCCCAGAGACGCTCCGCCTCCTCCAACCACCGCTTCAGCTCGCTCATGGCTCCCGCCCTCAAGGCGTAGATGCGCACGCGGGCGTCGAACTCGGGATGGCTCTCCTCGACCAGGCCGCCCTCGCGCAGCGTCTTCAGCCGCCGGCTCATCGCGGGCGCGGGCAGATCGAGTTCGCGGGCCAGCTCGCCCGCGGGCCGCGGCTGACGGGCGAGCAGCTCGACTGTCCGGCGGCAGAACGGATCTGCGAGCGCCGCCAGCGTTCGGTCGAGCTCGGCCGGCGCCGGCCTCACACCCAGCCCTGGATCTTCAGGCCGCTGGCCTGCTCGGCCTCTTCGCGGCTCACCTGCCTGACCGTCTGGCCGACGGTCCAGATGTGACCCTCGGGGTCTTTGCAGCGGTAGGTCCGGTCGCCGTAGAACTGGGTGGCAGGCTCCTGGATGATCTCTGCGCCCGCGGCCCTGGCGCGTGCGCAGTGGCCGTCGAGGTCGTCCTCCACATGCAGGTGCAGGAACTGGGTGTTCTTGCCGCCGACCGACTTCGGGCTGCGGGTGTCCTCATGCCACTCGCTGCCCACCATGAGGAGCCCGTCGCCGAAGCTGAGCTCGGAGTGGGACAACTGGCCCTCGGGGGTCTCGATCAGCATGGCGACCTCGCAACCGAAGGCCTTCTCCAGCCAGGCGATGGCCGACTTGGGGTCCTGATAGAACAGGGCTGGCGTGACCGATGCGCGCGCCATGGCCGATCTCCTTTCCGCGGGTTGGAATATTTCTCCATTCTAGCAATTATCCGGGCAAAAGAAAGAGCCCCGGGTTGGCCGGGGCTTCTTCCTGCGGGCGCCGAAGCGCTCAGGCCTCGGCGAAGCTCTCCACCACGGGGCCGGAGTCCTTGCCCTTCTCGGCCGGGTCGCGATCGACGAACTCGATCACCGCCAAGGGGGCGTTGTCGCCGAACCGGTAGCCCGCCTTCAGCACCCGGATATAGCCGCCGCTCCGCTCGGCGTAGCGGGGGCCGAGCGTGCCGAACAGCTTGCCCACCTGCTCCACGTCGCGCACCCGGGAGATGGCCATGCGCCGGGCGTGCAGGTCGCCGCGCTTGGCCAGCGTCACCAGCTTCTCCACGAAGGGCCGAAGCTCCTTGGCCTTCGGAAGCGTGGTCACGATCTGCTCGTGCTTGATCAGGCTGGCCGCCATGTTGGCGAACATGGCCGTGCGGTGGCTGCTGGTGCGGCCCAGTTTGCGGTGCGCGTGACCGTGGCGCATGGAAAACTCTCCTTCGAGGCGGGGCGTCTCCCGACGCGCCGCGGCAAATCACATCTGGTCTTCGAACTTCTTGGCCAGCTCTTCGATGTTCTCCGGCGGCCAGTTCGGCACGTCCATGCCGAGGTGCAG
>NZ_DATIMC010000064.1:0-7364 GCF_035475775.1 Phenylobacterium sp.
CCACCTGGAGGAGGCGGTCTCGGCGGTCGACATCAAGCTCACCGCCGACGAGGTGAAGGCCCTCGAGGCGCCGTATGAGGCCAAGCCGGTGCTGGATCACGCGTAGGGAACCGCGGAAAACGCGGAAGGCCGCGGAACGAAGAACCACGGATCGCACGGATGCGGATCGCGTGAGTTGCGCCGAAGGCGCCTGGAAACCGGCGCGCGACACCAGGACGGCTCGCTGGCGCTCGCCGGGTTCGATCCGTGCAATCCGTGCAATCCGTGGTTCGCCTCTGATTCCCGCCTTCGCGGGAATGAGCGGAGGTCAGGAGGTGTCCGCGCCGGGGTGGGCGGCGCGCCAGCGGGCGATGACCGGCTGGCTGGCCTCATCATCCACGAGACCCAGCTCGCGGCGGATGCGTTCGATCAAGATCTCGACAGGTCGGTCGAGGAAGTCGGGCTCGTCGGCCAGCTCATCCAGCCTTTCGGTGAGATCCTGAAGCAGCGCGACGGCCTCGTCGCCGTCGTGCTCGTCCCAGATGAGACGGGTCACCCCGTTGTCGATCTTCGCTTGCGGGCGTCGACGCGGGCCTGGCGCTCGGTCTTGAGCTCTTCGACCGCCTCGCGAGCGGCGCGCTGGGCGTCGCGCACGAAACGGGCTTCCAGCGCCATCGACTGGCGGCCGCAGCGCGCTAACCGAACGCCATTGTTCCAGATTTGTTCTGAAGCTACCGTGTCACCCATTCAGCATGGGTCCCGGCGTTCGCCGGGATGAGCGGGGCGGGATGAGGCGGGACACCCTCACGGCGGGCGAGGCGCGGCGGGTGGCGCTGGGGGCGCAGGGGTTTGCGCAGGCGCGGCCGGAGGGGCCGGTCGGCAGGCGGCAGATCATGAAGCTGATCGATCGGCTGGGAGTGGTGCAGATCGATTCGGTCAACGTGGTCTCGCGCACCCACTACCTGCCGGCGTTCTCCAGGCTGGGCGCCTATCCGCGGGCGCTGCTGGAAGAGCTCGCCTGGGGCAAGCGGAAGGCGCTGATCGAGTACTGGGCGCACGAGGCCTCGCTGACGCCGGCGGCGATCCATCCCCTGCTGCGCTGGCGGATGCAGGACGCGAGCCGCGGGATCGGCACCTGGAGGGGCGTGGCGCGGTTCATCCGCGAGCGGCGCGAGTTCGTCGACCGGGTGCTGGCGGAGATCGCCGCGCGCGGGCCGCTCGCCGCCTCCGAGCTCGACATGGGCCACAAGGGCGAGGGCGGCTGGTGGGGCTGGAGCGAGGCCAAGCGCGCCGTGGAGTGCCTGTTCTGGACCGGCGAGCTGACCACCGCGACCCGGCGGGGGACCTTCGAGCGGGTCTATGGCCTGCCGGAGAAGGTGCTGCCGAAGGCGGTGCTGGCGGCGCCGACGCCGGCGCGCGACGAGGCCCAGCGCGCGCTGATCCGGATCGCGGCGCGGGCCATGGGCGTGGCCACCGCCAAGGACCTGCGCGACTACTTCCGCCTGCCGGTGGCGGGGTTCCGGGACCGCCTGGGCGAGATCGTCGAGGCGGGGGAGCTGATCCCGGTGGCGGTGAAGGGCTGGCGCGAGGCGGCCTACCTCGATCCGGCCGCGCGCCGGCCGCGGCGGGTGGAGGCGCGGGCGCTGCTCTCGCCGTTCGACAACCTGATCTGGTTCCGCGAGCGGACCGAGCGGCTGTTCGGCGTGCGCTACCGGATCGAGATCTACACGCCCTCGCACAAGCGCACCCACGGCTACTACGTGCTGCCGTTCCTGGAGGGCGAGGCGCTCACCGCCCGCGTCGACCTGAAGGCCGACCGCAAGGCGGGCGTGCTCATCGTGCAGGCGAGCCACGCCGAGCCCTGGGCCAGCGCGGCGACGCCGGTCCGGCTGGCGGCCGAGCTGAAGCTGATGGCCGGGTGGCTGGGGCTTGCGGCCGTGCGCGTGCAGCGGCGCGGCGACCTGGCGGCGGCGCTGGAAGGGGCGGCGGGAGCCTAAGAACCTCACCCGCGTCATCGCGGGGGAGGGGGACCGCGGAACGCGGTGGAGGGGGAGGCCCCATCCGCCGAGCGCGCCGCCGCCCCTTCCACCACTCCGTGGTCCCCCTCCCCCGTCTGGCTGACGGGGGAGGTTACGCCCAGCCCTCGGTGACGGCGTGGAGGCGGGCGTAGGCGCCGCCCTGCTCGACGAGGTCGGCGTGGCGGCCTTCCTCGACGATGCGGCCGTCCTCGAACACCAGGATGCGGTCGGCGCCGCGGATGGTCGAGAGCCGGTGGGCGATGACGATCGTGGTGCGCCCGACCATCAGCTCCTCCATCGCCGCCTGCACCTGCCGCTCGGTCTCCACGTCGAGCGAGGAGGTGGCCTCGTCGAGCACCAGGATCGGGGCGTCGGCCAGGAAGGCGCGGGCGATCGCCACGCGCTGGCGCTCGCCGCCCGAGAGCTTGACGCCGCGCTCGCCGACCAGCGTCCGGTAGCCGGCCGGCAGCCGGGCGATGAACTCGTGCGCGCGGGCCCGCTTGGCGGCCAGCACGATCTCGTCCTCGGTGGCGCCCGGCCGGGCGTAGGCGATGTTCTCGGCCAGGGTCCGGTGGAACAGCGCCGGATCCTGCGGCACCACGGCGATGGCGCGCCGCAGCGAGCCCTGGGTCACCTCGGCGACGTCCTGGCCGTCGATCAGGATGCGGCCGCCCTGCACGTCGTAGAGCCGCTGGATCAGCTTGACGAACGTCGACTTGCCGGCCCCGGTCGGCCCGACCAGCGCCACCCGCTCGCCGGGCGCGATGCGCAGCGAGAAGTCCTGGTAGAGCGCGCCGTCGGCCGACTTGTAGCGGAAGGTCACCCGGTCGAAGTCGATGCGGCCGAGATCGGCGACGAACGCCCGCGCCTGCGGCGCGTCGATGACCTCCGGCGTCAGGGTCGCATAGCGGGCCACGTCCTCGGTGTCGTCCATGCCGCGCTGGGTCATGCGGATGTTCTCGCCGATGTTGCGCAGGTAGCTGGTCATCAGCATGAAGGCGGTGATGACGTAGGCCACGTCGCCGGCGCGGGCCTGGCCCTTGGCCCAGAGCGAGACCAGCAGCCCGGTCATGCCGGCCTGCAGCGCGACCAGCATGACGTTGTGCAGCAGCCACAGGTCGATGAACCGGCCCCATGTGATCATCACCGAGCCCCGCCACAGCTCGGTGATCTCGCCGATGCGGCCCTCCTCGCGCGGCTCGGCGCCGAACGACTTGACCGTCGCGTTGGAGGAGATGCTGTCGGCGATCGCCCCGCCGATGCGGCTGTCCATGGCCACCGAGCGCAGGTTGGCCGGCCGGGCGTAGACCTGCGTCAGCCAGATGTTGGAGGCCACGAAGATCGCCACCATGACCGTCGCAAACAGGCCGACCAGCGGCCAGCGCAGCGCCATCATCAGGCACAGCCCGGCGAGCACCAGGAACGCCGGGCCCAGCCAGATCACCACCGCGTCGGAAACGGTGTCGTAGCCCCACATGGCGCGCGACAGCCGCCGGACCGTCGCGCCTGCGAAGTTGTCCGCATGCCAGTCGGCGGAGAAGGCCTGCACCTTGCGGAAGGCCTCGTCGACCATCTGCTTCATGTTGCGCGCGGCCAGCGGATTCCAGAACCGCATGCCGGCGTTGCGCAGCACCAGCGCCGCGCCGTAGGCGCCGACCAGCAGGCCCCAGGAGGTCCAGGCGTCGTGCCGCCGCGCCAGGCCGCCGGCCACCGCGTCCACCAGCCGGCCCGCCGCCCAGGGCACGGACAGGTCGAAGCCGATGGAGATGAGGGTGAGCACGATGGTGGCGCCCAGCAGCCAGCGTCGCCGCAGCCAGAAGCCGGCGATGAAGCCCAGCACCTGGCCATTGCTGAGCACCCGCGAATGCTGGTCGTCGGTATCCTCGTAGTGGTCGGTCATCGGAAGAGCTCGAACTCGGCGCCCCAGGGCCCGGAGCCGCAGCGGCGGTCTCGCGAAGGCGCGCTGGAACGCGACGGAATGGGATGGGCGACGCGGGGGGATTTCAGGCCCGGCGGGCCGCGGGCGCGCGGGATCGCTTCGCGGCGAGGCGGCGTAAGGCCCTGCGAAGCGGTCGGGCGGACTTAACGGTGCGGCGGCGGCCCGAGACGCGGTCGGAAGGTCTTAACAGCGAAAGCAACCATGCTGACCTCCCTGTCTGCGGCTCGAAGCGCGGGAAGCTAGGCGCGCCGGCGGGGCGGGTCAAGGCGCTCCGCCGGACGATGTCGCGCATCGGCCGCGAAGCCGCGGCGGGGGTGGCGCAAACGCCACAGGGCGGGCGGGTTCAGCCCTTGGCGGCCGCCAGGATCGGGCCGCCCTTCGGGAGCTGCAGCAGCACCGCGCTGCGCCAGGCCGGATCGCCGCCGGCGGGGAGGCGCAGGCTCTCGGGCCGCCCCCTCCAGGCGCCGAGACGAATGAGCTGGCGGACTACGTTGCGATGCGGCAGCGTCTTGCCGCGGTTCTCGCCGCGATTGACCGGCACCTGCAGGATGCGCGGATCGTAGCGCACCAGCCAGACGTCGGCGGGCCGGGGCGGGGCCGGGCCCGCGCCGATGCGGGCTTGGCCGGCCGCCAGCTCGACGGCGGGACCGCCCGCGCCGCGCTCGCCGGCGCGGAGCAGCGAACGGAACTCGCCCGGATCGGCGCCGACGCCGTCCTTGCGGCCGTTCACCACCACCTGCGGCGTGAAGACGTTGGCGTGCTTCCAGGCGCGTGCGTAGTCCCACTGGCGGGCGGTGAACTGCGGCCTGGCGAAGGTGTCCTTCCAGCCGAGGTCGTCCCAGTAGGTGACCTGGAAGGCCAGCGCCAGCACGTCGGGGCGCCCGGCGATCGCCATCAGGTTGGCGTTGGCCGGCGGGCAGGAGGAGCAGCCCTGGGCCTGGAACAGCTCCACCACCACGGGGTGGCGCGCATCGGCGGCGCGGGCCTGGCCGGCGCCGGCGGCGGCGAGGAGGAGGGCGAGGGCGAGGCGGTGGACGGGCGTCATGTGAGCCATATTCGCACGAAAGCGGCGCCTGGATGCAGCCTCGACCCGCCGGCCCGGCTGGCGCGGCTCCGCGCCCGGCCATAGAGGTGGGCGATGGCCCGCAGCGCGCCCCTGCCCGACGCCGCCCCCACCAACTGGGTGGACGCCCATGCGCCGGGCTGGGCGCGGCCGTGGCTGAAGCTCGGCCGCTTCGACCGGCCCGCCGGGATCTGGCTGCTGATGCTGCCGGGCTGGCAGGGGATCGCCCTGGAGGCCGCCATGCGGGGTGCGCCGCCGAGCCCGTGGCTGCTCCTGCTGTTCCTGCTCGGCGCGGCGCTGATGCGCGCGGCGGGCTGCGCCTACAACGATGTCGTCGATGCGGAGATCGACGCCAAGGTGGCGCGCACCGCGAGCCGGCCGATCCCGGCCGGGCAGATCAGCGTCAGGCAGGCCTGGGCGTTCGTCGCCGCCTGCTGCGCCGCCTCGTTCCTGATCCTGCTGGCGCTCAGCCCGCTCGCCCTGGCGCTGGGCGCGGGCTCGCTGCTGCTGGTCGGCGCCTATCCGTTCATGAAGCGGATCACCTGGTGGCCGCAGGCCTGGCTGGGGCTGACCTTCAACTGGGGCGCGCTGCTGGGCTTCGCCGCGGCCGGCGCGCCGTCGGCGATCTGGCTCGCGGGCCTGGCGAGCCTCGCGGGCGAGGGAACCGGCCCGATCCGCGTCGACTGGGACGCGGTCGGCAGGCTCGGGCTCCCGGCCTTGCTGCTCTACGCCTCCGGCGTCTTCTGGACGCTCGGCTACGACACCATCTATGCGATCCAGGACCTGGAGGACGATGCGCTGGCCGGGGTGAAGTCCTCGGCGCGCCGGCTGGGCGGGCGGGCGCCCCGCGCGATCGGGCTGGTCTATGTCGTCTGCGTGGTTCTCGCCTTCGCCGCCGGCTGGACGGCCGGGCTCGGCCTGCTGTTCCTGCCCTTCCTCGCGTTCTACGCCGTCCACCTTGCAATGCAGGCCCGGCGCGTGAAGACCGACCAGCCGCGGCTGGCGCTGGCGCTGTTCAATTCGAACGTCTGGGCCGCGGCGATCCTGTTCGCCGGCATCGCGCTGGGCGCGGTGCAGGTCTAGGAACCGGGGCTTCCGCGCGGTCATTCTGTCCTTCGAGGGACATCGACGGTAGACTATCGGCCATGGCAGCTGCGGCCCGCGTCGATCCGAAGCAGTTCTTCTCGCCCGAGGAGTGGGCGCCGCTCGCCCGCCGCTCGGCGTGGAAGGGGCCGGCGCTGGTGGCCCACGCCTGGGCGGTGATCTTCGCCGCCGCCGCGATGGCCGTGGTCTGGCCTATCACCATCCCGCTGGCGATCGCCATCATCGGCGCCCGCCAGCTTGGGCTGGCGATCCTGATGCACGACGCCGCCCACGCCGCGCTGCACCCGAACCTCAAGGTCAACGACTGGGTCGGCAATCACCTGACGACCGGCGACCTGGTGGCCTACCGGCCCTACCACCTGGGCCACCACAAGTACGCCCAGCAGCCGGAGGACCCCGACCTCGGCCTCTCCGCCCCGTTCCCGATCACCCGCACCTCGCTGCGGCGGAAGATCATCCGCGATCTGACCGGCCAGACCTATTACAAGCTGAAGTGGTCGGGGCTGGTGTCGCGGCTGCGCGATCGCAAGCCGGGCGAGTCCGTCTGGCCGATCCTGAAGGACGCCGTGGTGCGTCGCCGGCGGTTCTTCGGCGGCATGGTCGTGACCCTGGCGCTGACCGCGCCGTTCGGCCTGTGGTGGGTGTGGCCGGTGCTGTGGCTGGCGCCGCAGGCGACCTGGCTGCCGATGATCACCCGCCTGCGGAACATCGCCGAGCACGCCTGCGTGGCGCAGGGCGAGCCGGATCCGCTGCGCCATGCGCGCTCGACGCACGCGAGCCTCCTGGAGCGGGCGTTCCTCGCGCCCTACTACGTGAACTACCACTGCGAGCACCACATGTTCATGCATGTGCCCTGCTACCACCTGCCCCGCACCCAGCGCCTGCTGAAGGAGAAGGGCGTGCTGGATCGCATGCTGACCGCGAAGAGCTACGTCGAGGTGCTCAGGCTCGCCGCCTCGAAGCCCCAGCCGGCCCCGATCGTCGCCGCGGCGTGATCCGACCCGCGCTCGGCGATCGCCGCGCCTTCATCCTGGCGAACACCGCCCTGCAGAGCCCGCCGCACACCCCGGAGCTTCGGCTGCACCTGGCGAGCGAGATCACGCCGATCTGGAAGCTGACCGAGGAGGCGCTGGCCGCGATCGGCCTGCCGCCGCCGTTCTGGGCCTTCGCCTGGGCGGGCGGCCAGGCGCTGGCGCGCTATGTCCTCGACCACCCCGACGTGGCCGCGGGCCGGGCCGTGATCGATTTCGCCGCCGGCTCC
>NZ_DATIMC010000065.1:0-28704 GCF_035475775.1 Phenylobacterium sp.
ATCCCCGGCCCTTTCCCCACCGAGGGGAAAGGGGGAATAGATGCCGCAGCTCCTCCTCGAACTGTTCTCCGAAGAGATCCCGGCGCGCATGCAGGCGCAGGCGGCGCGCGACCTCGAGCGGATGGCGCGCGAGAAGCTCGCGGCCGAGGGCTTCATCCCGGAGGCGCTGAAGACCTTCGCCGGGCCCCGGCGGCTGACGCTGGTGGCCGAGGGCCTGCCGCTGGCGCAGCCCGACCGGCGCGAGGAGCGCAAGGGACCGCGCGTCGGCGCCCCGCCGCAGGCCGTCGAGGGATTCCTGCGCTCCACGGGCCTTTCGCGCGACCAGCTCGTCGAGCGCGACGGGGCCTATTTCGCGAGCCTGGAGAAACCCGGCCGCCCGACCCCCGACATCGCGGCCGAGATCGTGGAGCAGATCGTCCGCGGCTTCCCCTGGCCCAAGTCGATGACCTGGGGCTCGGGCACTCTGAAGTGGGTCCGTCCGCTGCACCGCATCCTGTGCGTCTTCAATCGCGAGGTCGTGCCCGTTTCGATCGACGGGATCGACAGCGGGGATGTGACCGAGGGCCACCGCTTCATGGGCTCGGCCCAGCCGTTCCGGGCCCGCGACTTCGACGAGTACCAGGACGGCCTTGCGCGCCACTTCGTGCGGCTCGATCCCGAGGAGCGCAAGTCGGTGATCATGGACGCCGCGCGCACGCTCGCCTTCGCGCGCAACTTCGAGCTGGTGGAGGACGAGGGCCTGCTGGAGGAGGTGGCCGGGCTCGCCGAATGGCCGGTCCCGGTGATGGGCGACATGGACCCCGCCTTCCTCGACCTGCCGCCGGAGGTGATCCGCACCTCGATGCGCGTGCACCAACGCTATTTCGCGGTGCGCGACCCGAACACCGGTTTCCTGGTCCCGCACTTCATCACCGTGGCCAACATCGAGGCGCAGGACGGCGGCAAGGCGATCGCAGCGGGCAACGCCCGCGTGCTCTCGGCGCGCCTGAACGACGCCCGCTTCTTCTGGGAAGAAGACAAGAAGATCCCGCTGGAGGACCGGCTCGCCAGGCTGAAGGGCGTGACCTTCCACGCCAGGCTCGGCTCCATGGCCGAGCGGGTGGCCCGCATCGAGGCGCTGGCCGAGGCGCTTGCGCCCTATGTCCGCGACGATGCGCGGACCAAGGCCTGGGCGAAGGTCGCGGCGATGCTCTGCAAGGCGGACCTGGTCTCCGGCATGGTGGGCGAGTTCCCCGAGCTGCAGGGCGTCATGGGCGCCTATTACGCCGAGGCCCAGGGCTACGATCCCGAGGTCGTCGACGCCATCCGCAGCCACTACAAGCCGCAGGGCCCGAACGATGACGTGCCGGTGCAGGCCGTGGCCGCCACCGTCGCGCTCGCCGACAAGCTGGACACGCTGGTGAGCTTCTTCGCGATTGGCGAGAAGCCCACCGGATCGCGCGACCCCTACGCCCTGCGCCGCGCCGCGATCGGAGTGATCCGCATCCTGCTGCAGTCGCGCACCCGGCTGCCGCTAAAGAGCTTCGTCTCCGACGATCTGCTGGCCTTCTTCGCCGACCGGCTGAAGGTGCAGCTCCGCCAGGAGGGCCAGCGGCACGACCTCGTGGACGCGGTGTTCGCGCTGGGCGACGACGACATCGTCCGCATCGTCAGCCGCGTCGGGCGCCTGGACGAATTCCTGCAGACCGAGGACGGGGCGAACCTGCTCGCGGGCTACAAGCGGGCGGTGAACATCCTCAAGGCCGAGGAGAAGAAGGCGCCGCTGCCGACGGGCGAGCCCGCCGAGATGGCCAATGCGCCGCCGGAAGAGGCCGGGCTCATCAATGCGCTGGGGCACGCCCAGGTCGAGATCGGCAAGGCGCTGGAGAAAGAGGACTACGAGCGGGCGATGCGCGAGATGTCGGCGCTCAGGCCCGCAGTGGACGCCTTCTTCGAGAAGGTGCTTGTCAACTCCGATGACGCGGCGGAACGCGACAACCGCTTGCGTCTTCTAGCCAAGGTGCGCGACGCCATGGGGCGCGTGGCGGACTTCAGCCAGGTGACGGGATAGATAGTTCGATGACGGTCGAGACGATGGCCAAGACGCGCTGGGTCTACACGTTCGGCGGCGGCCGCGCCGACGGCGACGCCTCCATGAAGAACCTGCTCGGCGGCAAGGGGGCGAACCTCGCCGAGATGTCGGCGCTGGGCCTGCCGGTGCCGCCCGGCTTCACCATCACCACCGAGTGCTGCACCCACTTCTACGAGAACGACCGCGCCTACCCGCCAGATCTGGCGGCGCAGGTCGCGGCGGGCCTGAAGCATGTCGAGGCGATCACCAAAAAGACCTTCGGCGATCCGGCCAATCCGCTGCTGGTTTCGGTTCGCTCCGGCGCCCGCGCCTCGATGCCCGGCATGATGGACACGGTGCTGAACCTCGGCCTGAACGACGCGACCGCGGAGGGGCTGGCCAAGCTCTCCGGCGACCGCCGCTTCGCCTTCGACAGCTACCGGCGCTTCATCCAGATGTACTCGAACGTGGTCCTGGGCCTGGACCACCACATGTTCGAGGAGATCCTCGACGAGCACAAGGAGCACCTCGACGTCAGCGTCGACACCGCGCTCGCCGCCGAGGACTGGGAAGCGGTGGTCGCCGACTACAAGAAGGCGGTCGAAGGCGAGCTCGGCAAGCCTTTCCCGCAGGACCCGCAGGCCCAACTCTGGGGCGCGATCGGCGCCGTCTTCGCCAGCTGGATGAACGATCGGGCGAAGTTCTACAGGCGGATGCACGACATCCCCGAGAGCTGGGGCACTGCGGTCACCGTCCAGGCCATGGTGTTCGGCAACATGGGCGAGACCTCGGCCACCGGCGTCGCCTTCACCCGCAATCCCTCGACCGGCGAGCACAAGCTCTACGGCGAGTTCCTGATCAACGCCCAGGGCGAGGACGTGGTGGCCGGCATCCGCACGCCCCAGGCGCTGACCCGCGCCGCACGCGAGGAAATGGGCGAGAAGCAATCCTCCCTGGAAGAGGCGCTTCCCGAAGTGTTCGGTGAGTTCAAGTCGGTGGTGGAGACGCTCGAGCGTCACTACCGCGACATGCAGGATATCGAGTTCACGGTCGAACGAGGGCGTCTGTACATGCTGCAGACGCGCAACGGCAAGCGCACCGCCAAGGCCGCGCTGAAGGTCGCCGTCGACCTCGCCAGCGAGGGCCTGATCTCGCGGGAGGAGGCGGTGATGCGGGTCGAGCCGCAGAGCCTCGACCAGTTGCTGCATCCCACCATCGATCCCGGCAGCCCGCGCGAGGTGATCGCCAACGGCCTGCCGGCTTCGCCGGGGGCGGCGACCGGCAAGGTGGTGTTCACCGCCGAGGAGGCCGAGCGGCTGGGCGGGGCCGGCGAGGCGGTGATCCTGATGCGCGAGGAGACCAGCCCCGAGGACATCCGCGGCATGGACGCCGCGCGCGGCGTGGTCACCGCCCGCGGCGGCATGACCAGCCATGCCGCCGTGGTGGCCCGCGGCATGGGCCGTCCCTGCGTCTCCGGCGCGGGCGAGATCCGCATCGACCTCAGGGCCGGCGAGTTCCGCGCCCGGGGCCGCAGCTTCAAGGCCGGCGACCTCATCACCATCGACGGCTCGACCGGCGAGGTTCTGGCCGGCGCGGTGAAGATGGTCGAGCCGGAGCTCTCCGGCGATTTCGCCACCCTGATGGGCTGGGCCGACAAGGTGCGCCGGCTCGAGGTGCGCGCCAACGCCGAGACCGCGCTCGACGCCAGGACCGCGCGGCAGTTCGGGGCGGAGGGCATCGGCCTTTGCCGCACCGAGCACATGTTCTTCGACCCCGACCGGATCGCCGCGGTGCGCGAGATGATCCTGGCCGACGACGAGGCGGGGCGGCGCGCGGCGCTCGCCAAGATCCTGCCGATGCAACGGGCCGACTTCGTCGGGCTGTTCCAGATCATGGAGGGCCTGCCGGTGACCATCCGGCTGCTCGATCCGCCGTTGCACGAGTTCCTGCCGCACACCGAGGAGGACGTCGCCGCCGTCGCCGAGGCGACCGGCCTCGACGCCAAGAAGCTGCTGCGGCGCGCGCAGGAGCTGCACGAGGTCAATCCCATGCTCGGCCACCGAGGCTGCCGGCTGGGCGTGGCCTATCCCGAGATCTATGAGATGCAGGTGCGCGCGATCGTCGAGGCGGCCTGCGAGATCGCCGCCTCGGGCAAGGTCGCGCCGATCCCGGAGATCATGCATCCGCTGGTGGCCAAGGGCTCGGAGATGAAGTTCCTCAGGGAGCTGACGGACCGCATGGTCAAGCAGGTCGTCGAGGAGCAGGGCCGCCGCATCGACTATCACGTCGGCGCGATGATCGAGCTGCCGCGGGCCGCGGTGCGGGCCGGCGACCTGGCGCAGTACGCGGAGTTCTTCTCCTTCGGCACCAATGACCTGACCCAGACCACCTTCGGCATCAGCCGCGACGATTCCGGCCGGTTCCTCAACGCCTACCTGGAAAAAGGCATCCTCGAGAAGGATCCCTTCGTCAGCCTCGATACGGAGGGGGTGGGCGAGCTGATCCGCATGGGCGCCGAGCGGGGCCGCGCGGCGCGGCCCGACGTCAAGCTCGGGATCTGCGGCGAGCACGGCGGCGATCCGGCCTCGATCGCCTTCTGCGAGGAGGTGGGCCTGGATTACGTGAGCTGCTCGGCCTACCGCGTGCCGATCGCCCGCCTCGCCGCGGCCCAGGCCGCCATCGGCGAGGGGGAGAAGGACCGCTAGCGGGAGATGCCGCTCCAACCCGCCGGGCCGGAAGACCTGACGGCGGTCGCAGCGCTGGTGAACGCCGCCTATCGGGGCGAGAGCTCGCGCCGCGGCTGGACCACCGAGGCCGACCTGATCGGCGGCCAGCGGACCGACGCGAGCAGCCTCGCCGACGACCTCGCCGCCACCCCGGGCGCGCAGCTGCTCGTGCTGAGCGACGCGCCTGACGGCCCGCCGCTCGGCTGCGTCTGGCTCGAGCCCGCGGACCATCCGGGCGCCTGGTATCTCGGCATGCTGACGATCCGCCCCGACCTGCAGGCGCGCGGACTCGGCCGCGAGCTGCTGGCGGACGCCGAGGCGGCGGCGAAGGCGCGGGGCGCCCAGCGCATCCGCATGACGGTGATTTCGATCCGCCCTGAGCTGATCGCCTGGTATGGTCGGCGCGGCTATGCCGCCACCGGCGAGACGCAGCCGTTCCCCTATGGCGATCTGCGGCGGGGCGAGCCGAAGCGCGACGACCTCAGCTTCCTGGTGCTCGAGAAACGACTCTGACGGGCTTGGTGGTCGCCGCCGCCAGCAGCGCATCGAGCGTGTCCGCCCGCTGCGCCGCGCGTCGGTCGAGGATGAGCGCGGTTCCGGCGGCGATCAGCCAGGCCGCCAGCACGCTGGAGGGGAAGATGTAGCGGGCGTCGGCCGCCGGCGCGGCCACGAACAGCAGCGCCGGGTAGGCGAACGCCCCGCCGAGCAGCCCGGTGAACAGCAGCGCCTGCGGCGCCCGGCGCAGCCACAGCGCGCCCACGACGGCCGCGGCCAGGAGGTAGAGCCAGAAGGGCCGGCGCCAGAGCTCAGGCGCACGTGTGCGGACGTAGCCGCCGACCCGCGCCAGCGCCTGCGGATGGGCCACCTTCAGGCCGAAGGGATTGGCGTCGATCTGCAGGTGGACGGGGTAGAAGACCTCGCCCTTGGCCAGGCCCATCTGCTGCACGAAGACGGCGGTGCGGTGGGCGAGGTAGCAGCCGAACTGATGGCGCACGGCCCGCGGCCAGATGCGCTCCACCTCGCCGCCGGCGTCGGATTCGAGGATGCGCGGCTGGCCGGGCACGGCGCGGAAGGCGAGCTGCAGGTGGCGGGGATCGTAAGCCCTGCGGATCTGCCGGGGCGAGATCGGCCAGCCCAGCGTGAGCCCGGTCGGCAGTTCGTCCTTGTCGGCGCAGGCGGAGATGCCGATCAGGTCGAACTCCTGCGTCCCGGCGAAGTTGTGCGCCGACGGCAGCGGCGCGAAATCGGGCAGCCGCCAGTGCGTCGAGCCCCAGGCGAGCGCCAGGCCGAGGCTCAGGGCGGCGGCGGCCACCAGGCGCGCGCGGGGCGGCGGCGCCGGCTGCAGATAGGGGCGCCAGACCATCAGCGGTGCGATGAGCACGAGCAGCAGGACGGCGTTGTAGCGGAGCGCCGCGGCGACCGCGAACAGCACGCCGGCCACCGCCAACGGGACCGTGGAGCGCCGGCGCCCCGCGACCAGCCAGGCCGCAAGGCCGGCGAGCGCGAAGCTGGTGGTGGTCACATCGCGCCACTGCGCCATCAGGGTCCCCAGCAGCTCGGGGACGTACACGAAGGCCGCGGCGAAGGCGGCCAGCGCCGCGGCCGCCCAGAGCGCCCGCCGCATCAGCAGGTTGGCGCAGAGCGCGGCGGCGAAGAACAGCAGGAACGCCTGGAAGACGAACAGCCCCCAGGCGCCCGCGCCGAGCTCACGGCTGATCCAGAACAGGTAGGCGTGCATCGGCGGCCACAGCATCGTCTCGACGCCGGAGCGCGCCTCCTCCCAGGCGAACAGGCTGTCGTAGGACATCAGCCCGGGCCAGGCCGGCCAGCAGGCGAGGGCCGCCGCCAGCGCCGCGTAAAGCGCGCTCATCATCCAGCGCGGCTCTCCCGGCAGGACGGCGACCGGCCCGGAGCGGGATTCAGAGCTCAAGGTGGCCGAGCTTGCAAAGGGTTTGGCCGTCCGCCTTGACGCCATAGGCGTCGAGCGCCCCGGCGTTGAGCGGCGTGATCGCCTCCCAGCCGGTGTAGTCGGAGCCGATCGCCGGGAGCGCGCGCGGCACGTCGAGCCGGCGTGCGCCGCTCTCGCCGGCGCCGACGATTCGGAAGTCCTTGTCCACCAGGATGACGCGCCCGACCGGCGTCTGCCGGTCTTGATCCCATCCCCAGCCGGCGACCCGGGTCCCGCCGGCGCCGGAGAGATAGCGCGCCTTGACCCCGTCGATGTTGCCGATGCAGGCGCCCATCCGCGGAAAAGCCTCGCGCAGGTTGCGTCCGAGCACGGCCGCCCCCCAGGCCGGCAGCGCCGTCAGCGGTTGGCCCAGCACGTGATCGTGGTGAACCGCGCGCTTGCCGGCGGTCGCGTCGGCGTCCAGGACGGCCGCGACCTCGGGGGCCGGGGCGGTGGAGGTGCTGGCGGCCTGCGGATTGCGCCACGCGGGATCGCTGCAGCCGCCAAGCGTGAGCGCCGCCAGAGCCGAGGCCGCCCACGGCCGGCGGCTTACGCAATCTGCGCCATCCCTCATGGGCCTGACGCTAGCGGGCTTCGGCGCCCCAGCGCAAACCTGCCCGCGCCGGCGCCCTGCGGCTTTTGCGCGTGACAAGCGGGGCCGCTTCACGGCTACCTGCGGCGGGGAAGTCGGGGAGGGCGGAGATGGCCCAGGGGTTCGATCCGGTCGCGGCCACCGCGGCCTATCTGGCGCAGCTGCCGCCGGCCTTGCACGACAAGGCCAAGGCCTACACCCAGGGCGGCCACTGGCTGCTGCTCTGGGGGACGCTGGTGGCGATCCTGGTCGCCTGGATCGTGCTGCGGACCGGCGTGCTGGTGCGGGTCCGCAGCGCCGTCGAGCGCGGCAAGCCGCGCCTGTGGCTCGCGGTGGCAGCTGTGGTCGTCGTCGACGGGGTCATCGAGCTCGTCCTGTCGCTGCCGTGGGACGCCTATGCCCACTGGTGGCGCGAGCGGCTCTATGGCCTGACGAGCCGGCCGTTCGGCGGCTGGCTGTCCGAGCACCTGACGGCGAACCTGATCGGGATCGTCCCGACCATCGTGCTCGCGGCGATCCTCTACTGGCTGGTCCGGCGCGCGCCGCGCACGTGGTGGCTGTGGGGCGGCGTGCTGGCCGGCGTCGGCTCCCTGGTTCTGAGCCTGCTCTCGCCGGTGCTGCTGGAGCCGATCTTCAACACCTATACGCCGGCCCCGCCCGGACCGGTGCGCGACGAGGTGGTCGCCATGGCCAAGCAGGTCGGCGTCCCCCACGACAAGATCCTGATCTACAACGGCTCCAAGCAGTCGAACCGCTACACCGCCAACGTCGCGGGCGTCGGAGCCACCGCCCGGGTCGCGATGAGCGACGTGATGTTCAAGAAGGACGCCGACCTCGCCGAGGTGCGCGGCGTCGTCGGCCACGAGATGGGCCACTATGTGCATGGCCACATCTACTGGCTGGCGCTGGCCTACGGCCTGATGGCGCTGGTCTCGTTCCTGATCGTCGACCGGACCTTCGGCCTGGTGCTGCGCTGGACCGGCGCCAAGGGCGTCCGGGGCCTCGCCGATCCCGCCGGCCTGCCGGTGGTGTCGATCATCCTCGCCGTCGTCACCCTGATCGGCACGCCGGTCCAGAACTCGGTGACCCGCGCCGTCGAGGCCGACGCCGACCGCTTCTCGCTCACCCACTTCAACGAGCCGGACGGCCTGGCCAAGGCGCTCGTGAAGACCATCGAGTACCGCTACGATTCCCCCTCGCGGCTGGAGGAGATCATCTTCTACGACCACCCCTCTGTCCGCGCCCGCGTGCTGCGCTGCATGCAGTGGAAGGCGACGCATCCGAAATCTGCGCCCTGAATCTTGGGTGTCATCCCGGCCGTAGCGGAGCGGAGAGCCGGGACCCAGCCGGTTCAGTCATCGGGCGTTCCTGGGTCCCGGATCGGCCCTGCGGGCCGTCCAGCACGACGGTCGTCATCTCTTCCGGACGAACACGGTCCCGGCGGAGTAGCCGGCGCCGAACGAGCAGATGAGGCCGGTCTCGCCGGGCGCGAAGTCGTCGCTCGATTTGTGGAAGGCGATGATCGAGCCGGCCGAGGAGGTGTTGGCGAACTCGTCGAGGATGATGACGTTCTCGCCGGGCTGCGGTTCGCGGCCCAGCACGCGGCGGCCGATCAGCTCGTTCATGTTGATGTTGGCCTGGTGCAGCCACAGCCGTTTCAGCCCGGCGGTCTCGATCCCGAGGTCGGCCGCGTGCGCCAGGATCATCTCGGAGACCATCGGCACCACCTCGCGGAACACCTTGCGGCCCTCCTGCACGAACAGCTTGTCGCGCCCGTCGTGGCCGTCGGGCGCGCAGCGGTTCAGGAAGCCGAAGTTGTTGCGGATGTTGTTGGAGAACTGGGTCTTCAGGCGCGCGCCCAGGATCTCCCAGCCGTCCCGCGCCCGATCCTCGGCCTCCAGGATCACCGCCGTGGCCACATCGCCGAAGATGAAGTGGCTGTCGCGGTCGCGGAAGTTCAGGTGGCCGGAGCAGATCTCCGGATTGACCATCAGCACGGCGCGCGCCGAGCCGGCGGCGATGAAATCGGCGGCGGTCTTGATCCCGAACGTGGCCGAGGAGCAGGCGACGTTCATGTCGAAGGCGAAGCCTGCGATGCCCAGCGCCTGCTGCACCTCGATGGCCATCGCCGGATAGGCCCGCTGCATGTTGGAGGCGGCGCAGATCACCGCGTCGATCTCGCTGGCCGGCTTGTCCCAGCGGGCGATCGCGCCCCTTGCGGCCTCGACGGCGATCTCCGCCAGCACCGAGAGCTGCTCGTTGGACCGCTCGGGGATGATCGGCCGCATCAGCTCCGGATCGACGAGGCCGGCCTTGTCGACAACGAACCGCGACTTGATCCCCGAGGCCTTCTCGATGAACTCCACGGACGAGGGCTGCAGGGCCTCGGCTTCGCCGGCCGCGATCGCCTCGGCGTTGGCCGTGTTGAAGCGCGCCACGTAGGCGTTGAAGGTTTCGACCAGCTCGGCGTTCGAGAGGCTGTGGGGCGGGGTGTAGAGCCCCGTGGCGGCGATCACGGCTTGCGGCAACGGCGGCCCTCCGGCTGGCTGGCGGAGTGATAGCACGCCGCCTTGCAGCGGGGGCAAGGCGTTGTGGCCGCAGGGCCACAGGTGGTCGCCGAACACAGCTTGGCCGCAGAACCAACACAGCCCCGCCGGGGTTTGTCGCCCACCTGCGGGAGGCTCATGGGGGAGCTGTTCGCGTCCAAGTAGGAGTTCCAGCGAATGAAATCTCTCATGGCTGCGGCCTCGGCCGCTGTCCTCGGCCTTGCTTTGCCCGGGCTCGCTGCGGCCCAGACGGCCACTGCGCCTATCGGCCTCTACGGCAATCTCGGCTACGCCGACATCCACACCTCCGGCCAGAACCTCGGCGCGATCGGCGGACGGCTCGGCTACCGGTTCAACGACTGGCTGGGCGTCGAGGGCGAGCTGGCCGGCGGTGTCAAGAGCGACAACTTCTCCATGACCGTCGGCGACGCCGCGGTGACCGGCAAGACCAAGCTGTCCGACGCCGAAGCCGGCTACGTGGTGGGCTTCCTGCCGCTGTCGCCGCAGTGGGACGTGCTGGGCCGGATCGGCTACGGCCATAGCAAGATCAAGGTCGAAGACGTCACGGTGGCCGGCCTGGCCGGCTCGGTGAGCGGGCTTTCGGCCTCCGGCAGCGGCGATTCCTGGAACTATGGCGTGGGCGCCCAGTGGCACTGGGACGGCGCCAACGGCGTGCGCGGCGACTACACCCGCGAGGAGTTCACCCACGGCTCCAACGGCCACGCCGACGTCTGGTCGCTCGCCTTCGACCACCGGTTCTAGCGCTCGGCAGGCGCCCGAGGATCAGCCCTCTCCGCATGCGGGGAGGGCTGTTCCTTGTCCCCCGCCAAGGCCGAAACCGGGATGACACGCGCCGGCCGCCCTCCCATAACCCGCCCATGCGCGAAGTCCGCACCATCACCGTCGGCGGGGCCGAGGCGGGCGTGCGGCTCGACCGCTGGTTTCGCAGGCGCTGGCCGCACCTGACCCAGGGCCAGCTCGCCCGGCTGATCCGCTCCGGCCAGGTGCGGGTGAACGGCGGCCGGGCCAGGCCCGACACCCGCCTCGAGGCCGGCGTCCTGGTGCGCGTGCCGCCGCTGCCCGAGCGTCCGCCGGAGCGCCCGCGCGAGGCTCTCGACCCGCGCGACGCCGCCTTCGCGCGCGGCCTGGTGATCTACGAGGACGAGGAGGTGCTGGCGCTCAACAAGCCCTCCGGCCTCGCCGTCCAGGGCGGCACCAAGACCACGCGCCATGTCGACCGGCTGTTGTCGGCCTGGGGGGAGGGCCTCGAGCGGCCCAGGCTCGTGCACCGGCTGGATCGCGACACCTCCGGCGTGCTGGTGCTCGGCAAGACGCCCGCCGCCGCCGCCAAGCTCGCCGGCGCCTTCGCCCGTCGGCGGACACAGAAGACCTACTGGGCGCTGGTCGCCGGCCTGCCGAAGCCGTCCGAAGGCGTCCTCGAGCTGCCGCTTGCGAAGAAGGGCGTCGGCGACCGCGAGATGATGGTCCCCGCCGGGCCCAAGGACCCCCGCGCCGAGACCGCCGAGACCGAGTTCGTGACGCTCGCCCGCGCCGCCGACAAGGTCGCCTGGATGGCGCTGTGGCCGCACACCGGGCGCACCCACCAGCTGCGCGCCCACATGCTGGCGATCGGCCATCCGATCCTCGGCGATCCGAAGTACCGGACCGAGGGGTCGGACGCGCTCTCCGGCGAGCTCAAGCTGCAGCTGCACGCCCGGCGCCTGGTCCTGCCGCATCCCTCCCGCGGGATGCTGATGCTGGAAGCCCCGGTCAGCTCCGAGCTGAAGGCCGGCTTCGCCCGCTTCGGCTTCGACGAGCACGAAGCCGATCCCGATCCCTTCGCGCGGCGGCGGCGCTAGATCCAACCGCAGAAAACACAGAAGTTCGCGGAAGCCACTGTCCTTCCGCGCTTTTCCGCGCTTTCCGCGGTTCTCTTACACGAGCCCCGAGACCGGCTTCGCCGAGGCGCTCTGCGGAAACACCGCCGCGTCCAGCGCGGCGCGCTCGACGCCCAGGTGCTCGGCCAGCACGCTCTTGAGAAGGCCGCGCATGTCGAGGGTCGGCGCGAGGTCGCGGGCCTCGAACAACGCCGAGGCCTTCAGCGTCGGCCAGTCCCCGACGATGCCGCCGGGCTTCAGCGCGCCGCCGAGCAGCAGGGCGGTCGAGGCGGTGCCGTGGTCGGTGCCGCCGGTGCCGTTGACCCGCGCGGTGCGGCCGAACTCGGTGGCGGCGACCACCACCGTGTCCTTCCAGGCCGGCCCCAGGCCCTGGTGGAGGCCGTCCAGCACCGCGTCCAGATAGGCGAGGCGGGTGGCGAGCTGGCCCTGCGCGGCGCCTTCGTTGGCGTGGGTGTCGAAGCCATCGAGCGACAGCGCCGCGATCTGCGGTCCGCCGGGTTCCTTCATGAAGCCGGCGAGCGCCTCGCCGAGCTGGCGCGCCGCCGCCTGCCCCTGCTGCTGCAGGCCGCGCCCGCCGGCGCCAGGCGCCGCGGCCGGGATCATCGCCGGCGCGCCCGGGCTCGCCTGGGGCAGGCCGGCCATGGCTTCCGCCGCCATGGCCTCGGTGGCCAGGCCGCGCGCCAGCGCGGGGCCGAGCAGCGGATCGTCCTTGTAGAGGTCCTGCAGCAGCCTGGGCAGCCGGGCCGAGCCGTCGACGATCCGCCCCGGCGACCAGGAGGCGTAGGGCGCCTTGCCGCGCAGGACGAGCGGGGCGGTCGGCCCGACCGAGAGCGCGCTCACCTTCCGGGCCCTGGCGAGCGTCCCCACCGCGCGGTTCAGCCAGCCCGAGGTCTCGGCGTAGACGGCCGCCGCGCCGGTCTCCAGCACGTCCTGCGCCTCGAAATGCGAGCGGGCGCGGTCGGGCGTGGCCACGGCCGGGACGATCCGCGCCTCGCCGGCCTGAGCGAGCCGCCAGGTCGCGGCGAGCGACGGGTGCAGGGCGAAGGTCCCGTCCAGCTTCAGCGCCTCGCCGCCGAGCGCGATCGGACCGCGCAGGGCCGCATAGTCCGGATCGCCGACCGGCGGCGCGACGGTGAGCCCGTCCATGCCGCCACGGCAGATCACGAACACGAACTTCTTCTTCTCCATCGCGCCTTCCGAGGCGGCGAAGGCCTGAGAGGCTGCGAACTGCAGCGAGACGCCGAAGGCGGCGGCCGCGCCGAGCACGCCGCGGCGGGAGGGGATGAAGTGGGTCATCGGCGTTGGAACTCCGGCGACATCAGGAGCAGGGCGAAGCCTTCGGGCCGGCTCTCGGCCCGGGCGATGGCGGTCGCGGTCGCGGGCGAAAGCCGCGGCCCCAGGGCCTGGGCGGCGAGCTCCTTCGGGTCGCGGCCCTGGGTGGCCTGGGCCGCGAAGCCCTGCGCGAACTGCATGCGCTTGACGACGGCGTCGGGCGCGGCCCAGGCGCCCGCGTCCTCCGGCCAGCCCTTGGGCGAGCCGGGCGTGAACGGCTTCTGGCCGAGCGCGGTGAGGATCGGCGCGACCTGCGAGATGGCCTGCGGCGCCGCCCCCGCCGCGCGATAGCTGGAAACCAGGAATTCGTAGGGCGTCTTGAACTTGGCGGGGTTCGGGTCCCAGGCTTCCGGCGCGGCGATCAGCGCCTCGGCCACCTGCGAGAGGTCGCCGCCCGAGCCCGTCCAGGCCTTTTCCAGGCGCGCCGTCAGGGCAGGCGAGGGCGCGTCGGCCACGAAGTGCCGGGCGATCTTGCCGCAGACGAAGCGGGCGGTCTGCGGCTTGGCCGCGAGGTCGGCCAGGATCGCCGCGGCCTGCTCGCGGCCGCCCGGGCGGTAGCGGACGCCCATCACCGTGCGCTCGCCGGGCTCATGGGCGGCCAGGCGGAACACCGGCTCGCCGATCTCCCCGTCCGGGCCGCGGAAGCCGCCGATCGAGAGCCCGGTCATGGCGCGGGCGAACTCGGTCACGTCGGCCTGGCTGTAGCCGCCGCGCACCCCCACCGTGTGCAGCTCCATGATCTCGCGGGCGAGGTTTTCGTTGAGCCCAAGCGTGCGCTGCGCCACGGGCTGCAGTCTGGCGCCGAGGCCGGGCCGGCCGCCCTGCGCCATGCGCTGCGCGAACGGACTGTCCGGCCCGACCGACTGCACCTGGTCGAGGTAGAGCAGCATCGCCGGGTGGGTCTCGGCGGCGATCAGCAGGTCCTGGAAGCGGCCGAAGACGTGCGGACGGATCGCCTCGGTCTCGAACGGGCCGACCACCGTGGCGGTCTGCAGCTTGTTGGCCGCGACCGTGAAGTGGTTGGCCCAGAACAGCGCCCAGCGTTCGCGGAAGCCGGCAGGCGTGGTCGCGGCGAGCTGGGTGCGCGCCAGGAAGTCGCCGGCGGTGTCCTGGCGCAGCATCTTCTGGGCGAGCTTGACCGGGTCGCGCGCATCCGCCGCGCTCTGCTGGTCGCCCACGGCGTCGCGCCGGGCCATCTTCCGCGCCTGCTGGAACTCGCGCAGGTCGGCGACGCGGCGGGCGGCCGTTTCGCCGCCGGTGGGGAACAGGTCGGCGCCCTCGGGGCGCACCTGCGCCTTGAGCCAGCCGCGGGGATCGCGCGCCGCCTCGGCGATCTCGCCGGACCGGGCCCCCAGGCCGAAGCGGGTGACGGCGAGCGCGCCGGCCAGCTCACGATCAGGGATCGCCATGCAGCCCCTCCTTGCATCCAGCGGGGTTCATATCCATTCCACGAACCCCGGGCCCTGGTCGCTCGCCCTTCCGGAATCGAACCTTGCCCAGAGGATACCGCGAACCCATTGAAAAGCCCCGGCGCTTCTACAAGACCGTAGACGTGGCCCCGGAGGATGGCGAATTTGCGGTCAGGCTCGACGGCCGGCCGGTCCGCACGCCGACAGGCGGCCGTCTCGTGCTTCCCACACGAGGCCTCGCAGAGCAGGTCGCCGAGGAATGGGCGGCCCAGGGCGAGGTCCTCGAGGTCCCGCGGATGCACGCCACGCGGCTCGCCAACACCGCCCTCGCGGCGGTGGCCTCGGCGCGGGCCGAAACGGCCGAGGTGGTCGCGGGCTACGCGGCCTCCGACCTGCTCTGCTATTGGGCCGAGGCGCCGCAGGCGCTGGTCGAGCGGCAGCGGCATCGCTGGGGTCCGGTGCTGGCCTGGATCGAGGCGGAGGCCAAGCTGTCGTTCATCCGCGCCGCCGGCATCGTCCACCAGCCGCAGCCGGAGGCCACGCTGCAGCAGGTGCGCGAACTGGCCCTCGCGCTCGACGACTTCAGCCTGGCGGGGCTCGCTTTCGGGGCGGCGCTGTTCGGCTCGGCGATCCTGGCGATCGCCCTGCAGCGCGGCTGGCTGACCGGCGAGCAGGCGTTCGAGCTCTCCCGGCTCGACGAGAGCTGGCAGGCCGAGAAGTGGGGCCTCGACGAGGAGGCGGCCGAGCGCGCCCAGCGCCTGGCCGACGAAGCCCGGATGCTCGACCGCTGGTTTCGCGCCTTGCGCGCAGCCTGACGCGCCCTGCCGTGAGCTTGCGCGCGCGGCGCCCCGCGACTACGCCTTCGGCGACGGTTGCGTGAAGGGCGAAGCGTGAAAGAGATCCTCGAAGAGCTCGAGAAGCGGCGCGACAACGCCCGCCAGGGCGGCGGCGAGCGGCGCATCCAGAACCAGCACGCCAAGGGCAAGCTCACCGCCCGCGAGCGCATCGACCTGCTGCTCGACGAGGGCTCGTTCGAGGAGTTCGACATGTTCGTCGAGCACCGGGCGACCGACTTCGGCATGGCCGAGCAGAAGATCCCGGGCGACGGCGTGGTCACCGGCTGGGGCCGCATCAACGGCCGGGTGGTGTTCGTGTTCTCCAAGGACTTCACGGTGTTCGGCGGCTCGCTCTCCGGCGCCCACGCCCAGAAGATCCTCAAGGTCCAGCGCCAGGCCATGAAGGTCGGCGCGCCGATCGTCGGCCTGTTCGACGCCGGCGGGGCGCGCATCCAGGAAGGCGTCGAGAGCCTGGCGGGCTACGCCGACATCTTCCTGGAGAACACCCTGGCGTCGGGCGTCATCCCGCAGATCAGCGTGATCATGGGCCCCTGCGCCGGCGGCGACGTCTATTCGCCGGCGATCACCGACTTCATCTTCATGGTGAAGGACACCAGCTACATGTACGTGACCGGCCCCGACGTGGTGAAGACCGTCACGCACGAGGAGGTCAGCCACGAGGAGCTCGGCGGCTACCGGGTGCACGCGCTGAAGTCGGGCGTCGCCGACGGCGCCTTCGAGAACGACCTGGAGGCGCTGACCCAGGTCCGCCGGCTGGTCGACTTCCTGCCCGGCTGCAACCGCGAGAAGCCGCCGGTTCGCGAGAGCTACGACGAGCCCTACCGCGACGAGCCCTCCCTCGACACCCTGGTCCCGGCCAATCCGAACAAGCCCTACGACATGAAGGAGCTCATCCTGAAGGTCGTGGACGAGGCGGATTTCCTCGAGATTTCACCGGACTACGCCAAGAACATCATCGTGGGGTTCGGCCGCCTGGACGGCCAGCCGGTGGGCGTGGTCGCAAACCAGCCGCAGGTGCTGGCGGGCGTGCTCGACATCGACGCCAGCCGCAAGGCGGCGCGCTTCGTGCGCTTCTGCGACGCCTTCTCGATCCCGCTGATCACCTTCGTCGACGTCCCCGGCTTCATGCCGGGCACCCGGCAGGAGCAGGGCGGGCTGATCCGCCACGGGGCCAAGCTGCTGTTCGCCTTCGCCGAGGCGACCGTGCCGAAGATCACGGTGATCACCCGCAAGGCCTATGGCGGCGCCTACGACGTGATGAGCTCCAAGCACATCCGCGGCGACGTGAATTACGCCTGGCCCACCGCCGAGATCGCGGTGATGGGCTCGAAGGGCGCGGTGGAGATCATCTTCCGCTCCGAGATCGGCGACCCGGAGGCGATCGCCGCGCGCGAGGCCGAGTACCGGACCCGTTTCGCCAACCCGTTCGTCGCCGCCTCCCGCGGCTACATCGACGACGTGATCATGCCGCACGGCACCCGCCGGCGCATCGTCAGGGCGCTCGAGAACCTCGCCGGCAAGCAGCTCTCCAATCCCTGGAAGAAGCACGACAACATTCCGCTGTAGGCGGGGCGGAACCGGAACAACGCCCCCAAGGCCCCGGTTGTGCCGGCAGGGCCGCAGAGGCCCATGCCTTCACCTTTCCGGGAGATTCCCCCTATGGCCGACAGATGGATGGACGAGCGTGACCGCCGATGGCGGGACCGCGACTGGCGGCGGTCGGAAGACTATGGCCGCGGCGAGGACGAACGCCGCTTCCAGGGCGGCGAGGACCGCAGCTTCGGCGCTTCCGATGACGAGGACCGCAGGCGCTACGAGGCCCGCCGCGCCGGCCCCGACCGCGACCGGGTGTTCGGCGAGCGCGAGACCGGCATGGGCTACGGCGGCGAGGACTGGTCGCAGGGCCGCGGCGCCTATGGCGCGGGCGGCCGCTATGGGGCGGGCGAAGGCTACAGGCCCGGCCGCAGCGGGGCCTACCGCGGCGAGGGCGAGCGCCAGGGCGGCCGCGGCGGCGGCTCGGACTGGCGCTCCGGCGGCTGGCAGGACCGCGACTTCGGCGGGGTGAGCCCGGCCATGGAGCACGACGAATACGACCTCGAACACCGGGCCGAGCGCTACGAGCGCGAGCATGGGTATGGCGAGTCTGGCGAGCGCGGGCGCTCGGGCCGCGGCGGCCGCTATTACGGCGACGCCGGGCGCGAGGCGATCTACCGCGAGGAATGGAGCCAGGGGCGGCGCGACTACGGCGAAGCGCCGCGCGGCTATGACGCCGAGGAGGCGAACCGCGACCGCAGCCGCGGCTCGGAAGCCTATTCACGGCGCGCCCCGCCGGTCTCCGGCGGGACCGGCGGCTACGACTACGAGCGCGGGTACGGCGACGGCGGGCGGCGCGACGAGGAAGGCCGCTACGCCCGCGAGCGCTATGACCGGCGCGACGAGGACCGTGGCGAACGCTTCGAGCGGGCCGGCCGCGAGAGCGGGGACTGGTTCCGCAGGGCGGGCGAGCGGGTGGCCTCCTGGTTCGGCGGCGACCGTCGCGACGAGGAGCGCGGCGACCGCGGCCGCGGCTATCAGGGCATGGGGCCGAAAGGCTACCAGCGCCCGGACGAGCGGATCAACGAGGAGGCGCACGAGCGGCTGACCGACGATCCGTGGCTCGACGCCTCCAACATCTCGGTCTCGGTGTCAGGCGGCGAGGTGACGCTCTCCGGCACGGTCGAGAACCGCGAGGCCAAGCACCGCGCCGAGCGGATCGTCGAGGACCTCTCCGGCGTGCGCCACGTGCAGAACAACCTGCGCATCCACGAGGGCAATCCTCTGACCACGCCTTCGCGCGGCTACGGCGACAGCGTGCTCGAGCAGCAGATGCGCGAGGCCGACATGGCCGGCAAGACCGGGCCCGGCCCCAGCGACGGCGGCGCGCGCAGCCCGACCTCCAGCCGCACGGGGCCTTCGGCGAGCACGGATACGGGGAAATCGCGGTAAACGCGCCGCGAAGCGGGTGAGGGGGCTTCCGCCGGAAGGGTCCGCGGCGGAAACCCCCTCCGGTCCTCCGGACCACCTCCCCCTGCGGGGAGGAACGGGCCTCAATACGCGAACGCCCGGTAGCTCTCCTCTTCGCGGGCGGCCTCGGCGCGGGTCTCGAACACCGGATTGTGGCGCAGCCAGCGGCGGGCGCGCTCGGGCAGACCGATCAGCACGTCGGCGGGGACGCGGATGTTGACCTCCGGCCGGTGCAGCCACCCGCGCGAGTAGCCCACGACCACCATCGGCCTGGGCGTGGTCGAGCGGTTGGGCGTGCCGCGGTGGATGTGGCGCACGTCGCGGATCATCACGTCGCCGCGCTGCATGTAGGCCCTCACCAGCGGGATCTCGCCCGTCTCGATCCGGCGCATGCCCTCGGCCTTGGCGAGCATGTGCGTGCCCGGCGCATACTCCATCGGCCCGGTGTCGTCGGTGACGTCGATCAGCGGGAAGTTGACGGCGAGCTGATAGGGCGGGGTCTCCACGCCGATCTCCGGGAACAGAAGCTGGGTGTCGCGGTGCAGGTCCTGGTGCTCGGAGCCCAGCAGCGGCGTATCCGTGGCGAGCTGGCACATCACGCCGTCGGCGCCCACCAGCTCCTCGACCACCGCCATGATCGCGTCGTTGTCGACGATGGCCGCGTCGGCCCAGAGCCCATGGAAGGGCAGGGTGACGTAGTAGCGATGCGGACCGCGGTTCGGGTTGTCGCCCTCGCGGCTGACGGCGGCGGCCAGCAGCGGCCCGAAAGCCAGGTTCCAGGCGTCGATGGTCTCGGTCGGGACCAGGCCTTTCAGGACCGTGACGCTGGTCTCGCGCACTTCCTGGGCATGCGCACGGGCTTGGGCGGGCGTGAGCTTCATGGGAGACAGATTTTCGCTTGGCGGCTGAACGCACCCTGAAGGGCGTCGTAAGACCAAGGGAGGCTAGCGCCGCGGGGCTGGCCACGCTTCGGGGGCGGATCGTCGCATGGGGCTCTCATCCACAGATTTCGAGCCCTGGCTGACGCGCTGGGGCCTGCAGCCGGACGGCGCCCCGACCGTGACCGAGGTCAGCCGCAGCCTGCTGGCGCCGGTCCGCAAGGACGGAGAGCCGGCGATGCTGAAGATCGCGACCGAGCCGGAGGAGCGGCGCGGCGCGGACCTGATGACCTGGTGGGCGGGCGAGGGCGCTGCGCCCGTCTTCGCTCATGAGGGTCCGGCCCTCCTGATGCTGCGAGCCGAGGGCGAACGCTCCCTCGTTCGCATGGCGGCGGGCGGCGAAGACGAGGAGGCGTCCGAGATCATCTGCGCGGCCGTCGCGGCCCTGCACCGCCCGAGACCGGCTCCGCCCCCGGCTTCGCTGCGACGGCTCCGGCCCTGGTTCCAGGCCTTGGAGGCGGCCGCCTCCCAGGGCGGACGGCTCGGGGAGGCCTGGCGCATCGCCGCCGAACTGTTCGCGGAGCCGCGGGACGTCGCGGTCCTGCACGGCGACGTCCACCACGGAAACATTCTCGACTTCGGGGCGCGGGGATTCCTGGCGATCGATCCCAAGGGCCTGCTGGGCGAGCGGGGCTACGACTACGCCAATCTGTTCCGCAATCCCGACGAGAGCCTCGTCCCGGGCCGCAGGATCGCCACCGACCCCGGCCGCCTCGCCCGGCGGCTCGAGATCGTCGCCCGCCTGGCCGGCCTCGACCGGGCGCGGCTGTTGCGCTGGATCATCGCCCATGCGGGCCTGTCGTCCGCCTGGCTGGCCGAGGTGGGAGGCGACAGTTCGCTGAATCTCGAGATCATCGACATCGCCCTGGCGCTCCTCGAGAGCTGACCTGCCGGCTCGGGCCGATCAGCCGCCGCTAAGCGGCCCCGGCCGCCGCCTTCAGCGCAGCATCGTCGCCGCGGCCCAGCGGATCGCGCAGGTGGCCGTCATGCGGCGTGAACTCCAGGGAGAGCGAGTTTATGCAGTAGCGCAGGCCGGTCGGCGGCGGCCCGTCGGGGAAGACGTGGCCCTGATGGCTGCCGCAGCGCGCGCAGCGCGTCTCGATGCGGACCATGCCGTAGCTGGTGTCGCGCACGGCGGTCACGTGCGCCTCGTCGAAGGGCGCCCAGAACGACGGCCAGCCGGTGCCGCTCTCGAACTTGGTCCTGTGCCGGAACAGCGGCAGGCCGCAGAGCCGGCAGCCATAGACGCCGTCGTCCTTCTGGCCCAGGAGCCCGCCGCAGAACGGCGCCTCGGTGCCGTGACGCAGCAGGACATCGGCTTCCTCAGGGCTGAGGTCCGCCTCCAGGCGCTTGCGTTCCGCCTCGCTGGGCGGCGTCAGGTCGAAGCCGGATGGGGAGATCGTGCTCATGGGTGCAGATGTAGGCGCCCAGGGGCGCGGTGGGAACGCCCGGCGGCCCCGATCCCGCGAGAGAATTGCCAACCCAGCCTGCGCCGTCTAACGCCAAGGCCATGTTTTCGAAGATCCTGATCGCCAATCGCGGCGAGATCGCCGTGCGGATCATCAAGACCTGCCGCCGGATGGGCCTCGCCACGGCGATCGTCTATTCCGAGGCCGACGCCGACAGCCTGGCCGTCGAGATGGCCGACGAGGCGGTGTTCATCGGCGCAGCCCCCGCCGCGCAGTCCTACCTGGACAGCGCGAAGATCATCGACGCCTGCCGGCGCACCGGCGCCGAGGCGGTGCATCCCGGGTTCGGCTTCCTCTCCGAGAACGCCACCTTCGCCCGCGCGCTGGAGGCCGACGGCATCGTCTTCATCGGCCCCAATCCCCACGCCATCGAGGCCATGGGCGACAAGATCCAATCCAAGAAGTTCGCGCAGAAGGCGGGCGTCTCGACGGTGCCGGGGCACGTGGGCGAGATCGAAGACGTCGCCCATGCGCTCACGATCGCCGGCGAGATCGGCTATCCGGTGATGATCAAGGCCTCGGCCGGCGGCGGCGGCAAGGGCATCCGCGTCGCCTGGAAGCCGCGCGACGTGGAGGAGGGGCTCCCCGCGGTGCGCGCCGAGGCCAAGACCAGCTTCGGCGACGACCGGATCTTCATCGAGAAATTCATCGAGAGCCCCAGGCACGTCGAGATCCAGGTGCTGGGCGACAAGCACGGCCACGTCGTCCACCTGTTCGAGCGCGAATGCTCGATCCAGCGGCGCAACCAGAAGGTCATCGAGGAGGCGCCCAGCCCGCTGCTTGACGCCAAGACCCGCAAGGCCATGGGCGAGCAGGCGATCGCGCTCGCCCGCGCCGTGGGCTACGATTCCGCCGGCACCGTCGAGTTCGTGGCCGGCCAGGACAGGAGCTTCTTCTTCCTGGAGATGAACACCCGCCTGCAGGTGGAGCATCCGGTCACCGAGCTGATCACCGGCGTCGACCTCGTTGAGCAGATGATCCGCGTCGCGGCGGGCGAGCCGCTGCCCTTCACGCAGTCGGATCTGAAGATCAGCGGCTGGGCGATCGAGAGCCGCATCTACGCCGAGGACCCCTACCGCGGCTTCCTGCCCTCGATCGGACGGCTGGTCCGTTACCACCCGCCCCAGGAGGGTGAGGCCGGCCAGGCCGTGGTGCGCAATGACGCCGGCGTGCGCGAGGGCGACGAGATCTCGATCTTCTACGACCCGATGATCTCCAAGCTCTCGACCTGGGCCCCGACGCGCGACGCCGCGATCGAAGCCATGGGCGAGGCCCTGGAGTCGTTCCACATCGAGGGCCTGGGCCACAACATCCCGTTCCTGTCCGCGGTGATGGACCAGGACCGCTTCCGCTCCGGCGAGCTCTCCACCAGCTACATCGCCGACGAGTTCCCCGAGGGCTTCCACGGCGTGCGCCCGACGGCGTTCCAGCGCGACCTGATGACCGCCGTCGCCTGCGCCATGCACCGGACGCTCACCGCCCGCGCCGCGCCCCAGCTCCTGCGCCAGGACTGGGTGGTGATCGAGAACGGCGACAAGCGCCTGGCGCGGGTGGCCGCCGGCGGCGGCGCGCTCACCGTCGAGTTCCTCGAGGACGCCCGCACCTTGCGCCTGGAGGCGGTCGACTGGCGGCCGGGCAGGCCGACCTTCTCGGGGATCCTGGACGGCCGGCGCTTCACCGCCCAGGTGCGCCCCGCGGCCGAGGGATTCGTCATCCGCCACCGCGCCGCCCAGGCCCGGGTTCTGGTGCTCTCGCCGCGCTCCGCCGAGCTCCACGAGAAGCTGCCGCCCAAGATGGCCGCCGACACCTCCAAGATGGTGCTCTCGCCGATGCCGGGGCTGGTCGTCTCGATCGACGTCCGTGAAGGCCAGGAAGTCCGCGCGGGCGAGGCGGTGGCGATCATCGAGGCCATGAAGATGCAGAACATCATCCGCGCGGAGCGCGACGGGGTGGTGAAGGCGGTCAGCGCCAGCGCCGGCGACAGCGTGGCCGCCGACGAAGTCCTGGTGGAGTTCGCCTGAGGCTATCTCGGGCGTCCGTCGGGCAGGCCAGCGGCGTTCAGCGGGGCGCCTCGGCCGGCTCGGCCGGCCCGAACACCTCGCGGAAGCTCGCCAGCAGGGCCGCGTCGGCCTGCTCCAGGCTTGCCGCCAGGCCGAGGTCGGCGAGGCTGGTGACCCCATGCTCGCTGACGCCGCACGGCACGATGCCGGCGAAGTGGGTCAGGTCCGGCGCCACGTTGAGGGCGATGCCGTGGAACGAGGTCCAGCGGCGAAGCTTGACGCCGATCGCGGCGATCTTGTCCTCCCGGGTCGGGAGCCCTGGAGACTGCCGCTCCACCCAGACTCCGACGCGGCCCTCCCGCACCTGGCCTTCCACGCCGAGCCGGGCCAGCGCGCCGATGATCCAGGCCTCCAGCGCGGCCACGAAGGCGCGCACGTCGCGGCGGCGCGCGGTCAGGTCGAGCATCACATAGGCCACCCGCTGGCCGGGGCCGTGATAGGTGAACTGCCCGCCGCGGCCGGTGCGGAACACCGGGAACCGGTCCGGATCGAGCAGGTCCGAGGGCTTGGCGGAGACGCCGGCGGTGTAGAGCGCCGGGTGCTCCAGCAGCCAGACCAGCTCGCCCGCCGCGCCCTCGGCGATCGCCGCGGCGCGCGCCTCCATCGCCGCGACCGCCGCCTCGTAGCCCACCGGCTCCGGGCTCGCCGCCCAGCCGGCGGCTTTTCCGTCGGCGCGGCCGAAGATCGGCGCAGCGGTCGTATTTAACACCCGGTCAAGCATGCTCCTGCAATGTGGGCGCACCGGCCGCTTCGCGCAAAGCGCAGCGCCGGGGTTGCGGGGATGCAAGTCGCGTGAGCCAGGTCAAGGCGATCAATGTCGAGATCCAGGTGGTGCTGGGACGCGCCAGCATTCCGATGCAGCAGCTGCTCCGCATGGGGCGCGGCGCGGTGATCCCCCTCGACGCCACGGTCAACGAGGAGGTCTGGATCCTCGCCAACAACCATCCGGTGGCGCGCGGCGAGATCCAGATCAGCGACGAGAAGATCTCCATCGCCGTCACCCGCGAGGCCAACGTCTTCGATTACATGGCCGGCGGCAGCTGATTTTCGCCTTCCTTCTCCCCCTGCGGGAGAAGGCGCGTCGATGCCGCGTCGCAGCGCTTCACAAACCAACGGCCGTTTGCTAACCCCCGCGCCTCATCACGAGCGGTCGTGGCGGAATTGGTAGACGCGCAGCGTTGAGGTCGCTGTGGGGCAACCCGTGGAAGTTCGAGTCTTCTCGACCGCACCATCCTGCTTCGCCCTGCAGGCTTCGCAGGATTTGAGCCGGCGCATCGGGGCGCCGCCGTGGGCGGGTATCTGACGGGCCAATGGCTTGCGCGCGTGCGATGCGTGCAGCTATGAGGTGGCTTCGTCGGTGCTGGTCGGCCTCTCGACCGCACCAGTGAATCAGGATCATCAAATCCCCTAGGGAAAGCTCGTCCGTCATAAGCCAGGGAGGTCCGCATGAGCCGCGAAACGGACGACCTCGCTGACATCGCGGACAACGCCAGGGCCCCCGCGGCGGAAGAGGATCTGGAAGACCTCGCGCTCGGCGAGGACTACGCCCTCAACCCCGACTACGTGCCGCTGGTCGCCGATGCGCTCGACCGCGGCGACGCCGAGCGGCTGCGCGACCTGCTGTCGGCGCTGCGTCCGGAGGACGTGGCCGACCTGATGGGGTTCCTCTCGGCCAAGGACCGCGAGGAGCTGCTGCCGCACCTCGACCCGGAGACGCTCGGCGACGTGCTCTCCGAGCTCGACACCGAGATCCGCGAGGACGTCCTCGAGCACGTGCCCTCGGCGACCCTCGCCAAGGCCCTGGAGGAGATGGAATCCGACGACGCGGCCGACGTCGTCGACGACCTCGAGGAGGACAAGCGCGCCCAGGTGCTGGCCGCCATGCCGGAGGTGGAGCGGGCGGCGATCGAGACGACGCTGGCCTACGACGAGGAGACCGCCGGGCGGCTGATGCAGCGCGAGGTGGTCGCCGCCCCGCAGTTCTGGACCGTCGGCCAGACCATCGATCACCTGCGGCGCGAGAGCGAGGCCCTGCCGGAGCTGTTCTTCGACGTCTATGTCGTCGACCCGGCCTACAAGCCGGTGGGCGCCGCGCCGGTCAGCCACCTGCTGAGGACCAAGCGCGACACTCCGCTCGCCCAGATCATGGAGCCGGTGACCGAGATCCCGGTCGACATGGACCAGGAGGAGGTCGCCTATATCTTCAACAAATACAATCTGATCTCGGCACCGGTGGTGGAGCCTGGCGGGCGCCTCGTGGGCCAGATCACCGTCGACGACATCGTCGGTGTCATCCAGGAAGAGTCGGAAGAGGATATCCTGGCCCTGGCCAACGTCTCGGACGCCGGGCGCGACGCCGGCATGTTCGGAATCGTCCGTTCGCGCCTGATGTGGCTCATCCTGAACCTGGCGACCGAAGCCATCGCCGTCAGCGCCATCGCCGTCTACCAGGACGAGGTGGCCAAGATAACCGCGCTCGCGGTGCTGATGCCGATCGTCTCCTCGGTCGGCGGCAACGCCGGCACCCAGACCCTGGCCGTGGCCGTGCGCGCGCTCGCGTCGCGCGAGATGAACGCCTCGAACGCCGCGCGCATCTTCTGGCGCGAGATGGGGGCCGGCATCGTCAACGGGCTGATCGTCGCGCTGGCGATGGGGCTCGCGGTGACGGTGATCTACCACCAGCGCTGGGAATTCGCGGTGCGCCTGGCGCTCACCGTCGGCCTGGCGCTGGTCGCCAACATCTTCACGGCGGCCGTCGGCGGCATCCTGGTGCCGCTCTTCCTCGAGAGGACCGGCCGCGATCCCGCGGTCTCCTCCTCGATCTTCATCACCTTCCTCACCGACTTCATGGGCTTCTTCGCGGTGCTCGCAATCGCCGCCCTGATCCTCTTGTAAATCCGCACGATTGGGCGTTTAGGCCCGTGTCTTGCCGCGCCCGGCGAGACGCTGGGGGCGTCTGTGTCATTGTGGGTCAGAGGGCATGCAGCCGCGACACCGAGTCTCGCGGGCGGCGATCGAGCTGATCGCGCGCTTCGAGGGCTATCGCCGCAAGGCCGCCCGGCTGCCCGATGGCCGCTGGACGATCGGTTACGGCCATACCCTCACCGCGCGCGAGGGGGCGGAGGTCTCCGAGGAGGATGCCGAGGCGCTGCTGCTCTACGACCTGATCGCCGTCACCCACGTCCTCAATGAATGGGTCTACACCCCGCTCAGCCAGAACCAGTTCGACGCGCTGGCCTCCTTCGCCTTCAACATCGGCCTGGAGAATTTCCGCCGTTCGGGCGTGCTGAAGCGGCTCAACGAGGGGGCCCTGATCCAGGCGGCCTGCGCCATGGAGTTGTGGCGCAAGGCCGAGTTCGAGGGCGAGCGGATCGTCGTCGACGCGCTCGTCCGCCGCCGCGCGGTCGAGAAGGTGCTGTTTCTGACGCCCGAGGGCGGCTGGCCGGCCGCGCCGAGCCCGGTGCTGACGCCGCTGCTCGATCGGGAGGGCTGGCGGCTCGTGCCGGCCGAGTCGCCCGCTCCGGTGACCGCCTCGCTGGAAGGCGAGCGGGTCCACGTGCTGCGCGCCGACGAGCCGGCGCCGCCGCCTGCGCCCCCGGACGATGACGGCGCCAGTCCGGTGCTGGCCGCGGCCGAGGCCGTGGCCTCGCGCCTGCAGACCATCTTCGCCGAACCCGCCGCAGCGCCCGGGCCGGACGCCGAGCCCGCCGCGCAAGCCGCCCCGTCCCCGCCCGGTGGGGCCCAGACCGCCGAGACGGCGGCTGAGAACGAGTTCCGCCTGGCGCCGCCGGACGAGCGGGCGCCGGAGCCGGCCGCGCCGCTCCAGCCGACGCCGCGAGAGCCGGAAGGGCCTCCGAGCGGCGAGCTGTTCCCGACCGCCGCCGCGGGCGAGGCCCAGACGAACCCGCCCGACACCGCCGAACAGACCGGGCGGCCGCGCGTCCTGATCGACGACACCGCGCCGTTCGAGTTCACCGCGCCGTTCGTCCAGCCTCTGCCGACCCAGCCGAAAGGCGGCCCGCTTTGGGTCGTGGCGCTCGCCATCCTGGGCCTGGCGTTCATCGGCGGTGGCCTGTTCTGGGCGGCGAACGCGCGGCCGACGGTCGCCGCGGGGGTGTTCACCCCGACCCTGGTGGGGTGGCTCGCCGGCCTCGCCGGCGTGGGCTTCCTCAGCGTGGCGGTGTTCCTGCTGCTGCAGGGCTTCGCCCGCGGCGCGCGCGACGAGGATTAGGCGCCTCTTCGCGGGAGCGGCCGGCGCGTGCTAACGCATCGGCATGATCCCGAACTCCGGACCGGCGCTCGATTTCGGCCTCGGCGAGACGGCCGAGGCGATCCGCGAGACGACCGCCCGCTTCGCCGCCGACAAGATCGCCCCGCTCGCCGCACGCATCGACCGGGAGAACGCCTTCCCGCGTGAGCTCTGGCCGCAGATGGGCGAGCTGGGCCTCCACGGCGTGACGGTCGAGGAGGCCTACGGCGGTCTCGGGCTGGGCTATCTCGAGCACGTGGTGGCGATGGAGGAGGTCTCCCGCGCATCGGCCTCGGTGGGCCTCTCCTACGGCGCGCATTCCAACCTCTGCATCAATCAGATCCGCCGCTGGGGGACGGAGGCGCAGAAGCGCCGCTATCTGCCGAAGCTGATCAGCGGCGAGCACGTCGGCGCCCTGGCGATGAGCGAGGCGGGCTCCGGCTCCGACGTGGTCTCCATGCAGCTCCGGGCCGAGCGGCGCGGGGACCGCTATGTGCTCACCGGTACGAAGTACTGGATCACCAACGCGCCGCACGCCGACACCCTGGTGGTCTACGCCAAGACCGACCCGGACGCGGCGAGCCGCGGCATCACCGCCTTCCTGATCGAGAAGGGATTCAAGGGCTTCTCGGTGAGCCGGAAGCTGGACAAGCTCGGCATGCGCGGCTCGGACACCGGCGAGCTGGTGTTCGAGGCCTGCGAAGTTCCGGCGGAGAACGTGCTCGGTCCCGAGAACGGCGGCGTGGGCGTGCTGATGAGCGGGCTTGACTACGAGCGGGTGGTGCTGTCGGCGGGGCCGATCGGCATCATGCAGGCCTGCCTGGACGCGGTGCTGCCTTACGTGCGCGACCGCAAGCAGTTCGGGACCCCGATCGGCGGCTTCCAGCTGATGCAGGGCAAGATCGCCGACATGTACGTCGCGCTGAACTCGGCGCGCGCCTACGTCTACACCGTGGCCCGCGCCTGTGACGCCGGCCAGACCACCCGCTTCGACGCCGCCGGCGCGATCCTGATGGCCAGCGAAAACGCCGTGAACGTGGCGCTGGAGGCGGTCCAGGCGCTGGGCGGGGCGGGCTACACCAAGGACTACCCGGTGGAGCGCTACCTGCGCGACGCCAAGCTCTACGATATCGGAGCGGGCACCAACGAGATCCGCCGCTTCCTGATCGGCCGCGAGCTGGTCGGCGCATGAGGGGCGTCGCGGCCGCGCTGGCCCTGGCGCTGCTCGTGGGCGGCTGCGCGAGCCGGCCGCCTGCGTGCCCCGCCGGCCAGCAGCGGGTGAGGACCGCGCAGCTGTTCTTCGGCCGTGACGTGGCCGGCCGGCCGATGGTCAGCGAGCCTCAGTTCCGCAGGTTCGTCGACGACGTGCTCACCCCGCGGTTCCCCGACGGGTTGACCATCCTGGACGGCGGCGGGCAGTGGAAGGGCAAGGAAAACAAGCTGATCCGGGAATCTTCCAAGGTGGTTCTGATCGTGCTGCCGAACACCCCCGACGCGGACGCCCGCCTCGATGCGGTGCGCGCCGCCTACGAGCAGCGTTTCAGCCAGGACTCGGTCCTTCTCGTCACCCAGCCCGCCTGCGTCTCGTTCTGAGGCCAGAGTGGGCCGCCGGATCGCTCCGGCGGCC
>NZ_DATIMC010000066.1:0-34908 GCF_035475775.1 Phenylobacterium sp.
GTGGTACGTGAGCTGGGTTCAGAACGTCGTGAGACAGTTTGGTCCCTATCTGCCGTGGGTGTACGAAGCTTGAGAGGATCTGTCCCTAGTACGAGAGGACCGGGATGGACGCACCTCTGGTGGACCTGTCGTGGCGCCAGCTGCGCAGCAGGGTAGCTAAGTGCGGAAAAGATAACCGCTGAAAGCATCTAAGCGGGAAACTTACCTCAAAACAAGGCTTCGCCGAGAGCCGTGGTAGACCACCACGTTGATAGGCCAGGTGTGGAAGCGCCGCGAGGCGTGGAGCTTACTGGTACTAATCGCTCGATCGGCTTGATCGTTCTTATCAAAATTCATGCGCGCTTTGCGCTGGACATGATGTCTTCTTCGCATCCGCTTCGTTGACCTGGTGGTTCTGCCGGGGGGTCCCCACCCGATCCCATTCCGAACTCGGTCGTTAAGCCCCTCTGGGCCGATGGTACTTCGTCTTAAGGCGCGGGAGAGTAGGTCGCTGCCAGGTCTACCAAGCGGATGCGCGGTCAAAGCCCTTCAATTTACGGTTTTCCGCCGAGCCTCATGGCTCGGATCCGGCGAACTTGCCGCGGGGTGGAGCAGCCCGGTAGCTCGTCAGGCTCATAACCTGAAGGTCACAGGTTCAAATCCTGTCCCCGCACCCACCTTTGACATAAGCCCGGTTCCCGAGAGGGAGCCGGGCTTTTGCTGTTCGTCGACCAGCTCGGCGAGGTCGCCCAGGACCTCGAGGCGGTACTGGCCCTGCGGCGCCAGCGGGAAGACACCTCGCGACCGAACAACAGTGGCGCCGAGGCGATGGCATTGTCAGCTCAGCCGTGGTCGCCTAGGGTCTGCCAGCCATCTGGCAGAGCGGTGCGATCGCGAGTTCCGACGTGACAGGCGACTCTCGTCCCTTACCGATGAGGGAGGTTGAAGCCGCTGCGCTCGCGTTTCCCAGGGAGCCTGCGCGGGCTCAGACCCACGAGGCCATCCCGCCGCTCAGGATTCTCTACGTCGCCCACTTCGATGTTTCGCGTCGCTACAACGGCTCCGCCGCCCGCACCCAGGACATCATCGAGCACCTCGGCGCCGCGCACGAGGTGCATCTGGTCCATGTCGCGACGCCGGAGGCGTTTCTCAGCTCGAAAGTCGCCTCGGCGCTCCCTCCCAATCTGGCCAGCGCGACCGCTGTAAAGAAGCGAGGCGGGGCGATATCGCGCCTGTTCGACTGGGGTCTGTTCCGCGCGGCGCGCCGCCTGGCGCGTGCGCGCAAATTCGACGTTGCGATCGCCGACTTCGGGGCGACCGGCCTGCAGGGCGTCGGACTCAGGGCCACGCTTGGACTGCCCTTCGTGTACATGTCGATCAACATCGAGAGCCGGGTCTACTTGGAGCTTCGGCGGGGCGGCGCGAAACGCCGGATCTATGCGGCCTTCCTGGGCGTGGCCGAGCGGCTGTCTGCGCGATGCGCGGCGCTCGTGACGACGGTCACCGAAAACGACGCCGCGACCATGCGGGCCTGGTCGGGTTCCACACCGGTCAGCGTGCTTCCGGTCAGTTTCAAGTCGACCAAGTTCTATCCCGTCCCCGATCGGCCGACAGGCCGTCCGAAGCTCGTGTTCGTGGGCAGCATGGACTATGCGCCCAATGTCGAAGCCGTGAAGTTCCTGGCCGAATCCGTCATGGACCGCGTGCTGACAGCAAGGCCCGATGTCCGGTTCCAAGTGATCGGCCTGCACGAGCCTGGGATCGAGCGAATGGCGCCGAAAGCGGAATTCGTCGGCTATGTCGCCGATCTTCCGGCGGCGCTTCGCGATGCGACCCTGGTGCTGGTCCCCCTGATGAGCGGCGGGGGGATGCACGCCAAGACAATTGAAGCGCTTGCGTGCGGCAAGCCGGTGCTGGCGAGCGGCAAGGGAGCAGACGGCATCGACGCCGCGCGCATTCCGCACCTCAGGATCGTGCCGGCCGCAGAATATTCCGACGCCATTCTGGAGCTTCTGGCCTCGCCCCCGGCGCCGGTCGACCTGGGTTTCCTGACCGAAACCTATTCGACCGAGGCCACGCTCTCCAGGTTCGAGAGGGAACTTTATCGCGCGCTGCCGCCTCGACGAGGACGCACGGCGCCCGCGGAGGGCCGCCCGTAGCCGCACGGCTTCCACGACCGGCCGCCGTCTGTTTCGCCGCGGAGATCGCCGCCGCCCTCAGGCGTTGCGCGCCATCAGCCCGCCGTCGACCGGGATCACCGCGCCGGTGATGTAGGAGGCGGCCGGCAGGCACAGGCTCAGCGTCATGTGCGCCACCTCCTCGGGCCGGCCATAGCGGCCGAGCGCCGTGCGCCGACGCGCGAAGGTCTCGCGGTCGGCCTCAGGGATCGCGCCGGTCATGCCGGTCAGGATCGGGCCGGGGCAGATGCAGTTGACCGTGATGCCTTCGCGGCCGAACTCGACGGCGAGCGCGCGGGTCAGGCCCGTCACCCCGGCCTTGGCGGCGGCATAGGGGCTGTCGCGGGCGGTGGCGCCAAGGGCTTCGGTCGAGGCGATGTTGACGATCCGCGGACACCTCGAGCGGCGAAGATGCGGCAGGGCCGCGCGCACCAGCCGCTGATGGGCGGTGAGCAGGATGGCGAGCGCCCGGTCCCAGACCGCCTCGTAGCTGTCCGCGTCGATCGGCGCGAAGGCGGAGACGCCGGCGTTGTTGACCAGGATGTCGAGCCCGCCGAAGTGCCGGGCGACCTCCTCCGTGACGCGCGCGACGGCCTCGGGATCGGCGACGTCCAGCGTCCAGGCCCGGGCGCTGAAGCCGTCCGCCGTCAGTGCCTCCGCCACCTCGCGGAGCGCCGCCTCGGAGACATCCGTGATCGCGACCTTCGCGCCTTCCGCGGCGAACACCTCGGCGGTGGCGCGGCCCATGCCGCTCGCGGCGCCGGTGACCAGCACCGTCAGGCCAGCGACGGATCGGCTGAGAGCCTCGTTCATGGTCCTCAATTCCCCCGGAACACCGGCTCGCGCTTCTCGAGGAAGCTCGCGACGCCCTCTCTGTGATCGGCGGTGCGCATGAGCCTACGGATCTCGGAAATCGCCCAGGTCCCGATCTCGCGCGGATCGCCATAGGCGCTGCGCGCCAGCCCCGCTTTCAGCGCCTGAACGGCGAGCGGCGGATTGGCCGCGATGCGGCCGGCCAGGTCCAGCGCGCGCGCCATCAGCGCCTCGTGCGGGATCACTTCGCTCACGAGCCCGATCCTCAACGCCTCGGCCGCATCGATGATCTCGCCGGTGAACAGCAGCTCGGCGGCCTTGGCGGGACCGACCACCGCCGGCAGCCGGTAGAAGCCGCCGACGTCGCAGACCAGGCCGCGCTTGACGAACAGCTCGCCGAACCGCGCCTTCTCCGAGGCCAGCCGGATGTCGGCGAACAGCGCCAGCTCCATCCCCCAGCCGACCGCCGCCCCGTTGACCGCCGCGACCAGCGGTTTGGCGCATTCCAGCGCCGCCATGGCCGCCGGCGTGGGCTGCGGCTCGCGCGGGGCGGGCGCGGCCGAGACCGCCTTGGGGCCGGCCATGATCTCGCCGACGTCGTCGCCAGAGCAGAAGGCGGGATCGGCCCCGGTCACGACCACGCAGCGAACATCCGGATCGGCGGCGGCGCGCAGGGCGCTCTCCAGCTCGTCGTAGGCCTGGAAGTTCAGCGCATTGCGCCGATGCGGGCGATTGAGGGTGATGACCGCCACGTGGCCGTCGAGCCGAGCGGCGACGGTCTCGAAACCTTCTGTGCGTTCGGCGAACGAAACCATGGGAGCCCCTTTGCGCCGGCGATGCTCGCACGGCGGCCCGCCCGGTCAACGCTGACGCCGCGTCAGGCTTGCCAGGTCGGCCGCCCCGGAGAACAACGACATCGGCGAGGAGGGGCCATGGCTGAGTTCCGCACCATCGACGCCGGCGAGGTGAGGCTGCGCTACGCGATCGAGGGCGAAGGCCCGCTGGTGATCATGGTCCACGGCTTCCCCGAGAGCTGGTTTTCCTGGCGCCATCAGATCGGCCCGATCGCCGAGGCCGGCTTCACCGCTTGCGCCATCGACGTGCGCGGCTACGGCGGCTCCGACAAGCCCGAGCCGATCGAGGCCTACGCCATGCAGCGCCTGACCGCCGATGTCGCGGCGGTCGCCGAAAATCTTCAGCCGGACCGTCCGGCGATCCTGATCGGCCACGACTGGGGCGCGCCGATCGTCTGGAACACGGCGCTCACCCGGCCCGAGCGGATCGCCGCCGTCGCCGGGCTGTCGGTGCCCTACACCGGGGTTCCCAACCGGCCGTTCACCGAGATCTTCCAGGCGGCCTTCACCGCGAAGAACCGCTTTTTCTACCAGGCCTGGTTCCAGAAGGTCGGGCCGCCCGAAGCGGAAGCCGAAGCCGATGTGCGCGGCTTCCTGCGCAAGTTCTACTACGGCCTCTCGGGCGATGCCCCGCCGGGCAGCTGGCCGCAGAAGCCCGCCGACGCCACCTTGCTGGAGGGCATGGTCGATCCGGACCCGTTCCCCTCTTGGCTCGGCGAAGCCGAGCTCGATTATTATGTGGGCGAGTTCGAAGCTTCCGGCTTTCGCGGCCCGATCAACCGCTACCGCAATCACGAGCGCGACTTCGCCTGGCTGCAGGCCTTCCGCGGCCGCAAGATCGAGCAGCCGTCGCTGCTGATCGGCGGCGACAGGGACCCGGCGTTCAACGGCTTCGGCCGCATCGCCGACCCCGGCGCGCTGATGGCGCAGGAGGCGACGGACCTGCGCGGCGTCCACGTGCTGCCGGGCTGCGGTCACTGGACCCAGCAGGAGCGGCAGGCCGACGTCACGGGGCGCCTCCTGGATTGGCTGAAGGGGCTCTGAGGGCGGTGGCGACGATCGCGCTCTACCACTGTCCCGACGCGCGCTCCTTCCGCGCTCTGTGGGCGCTCGAGGAGCTTGGGCTGCCCTACGAGCTGCACCTCTTGCCGTTCCCGCCGCGCGTGCGCGCGCCGGAGTACCTGGCGATCAATCCGCTCGGCACGGTTCCGGCGTTGCGGGACGGCGCGACCTTCATGACGGAATCGGCGGCCATCGTTCAGTACCTGGCGACGCGCCACGGCCCGAGCCCGCTGGCCGTGCCGGTCGAGGATCCGGCCTACGGCGCCTGGCTCAACTGGCTCCATTTCGGAGAGGCGACTCTGACCTTCCCGCAGACCCTGGTGCTCAGGTATTCGCGCTTCGAGGCCGGCCGCGCGGACCAGGCGGCGCAGGACTACGCCCAGTGGTTCCGGTCGCGCCTCAAGGCGGTCGATCGGGCGCTCGCCGGCGGCGAGGAGCACCTGTGCGCCGGGCGGTTCACGGCAGCGGACATCTCGGTGGGTTACGCCCTGCTGCTCGCCGATTTCCTCAAGCTGCTGGACGGCGTCCCGCCCATGACCCAGGCTTACTGGGCTCGGCTGAAGGCGCGACCCGCGTTCCAGGCGGCCAAGCGCGCCCAGAAGGCCGAGCTCGCGGAGATCCTGCCATGACCATCACCCTCTACGAGCATCCGCTGTCGCCCTATGCGCAGAAGGTCAAGATCGTGCTGCGGGAGAAGGGCCTGGCCTTCGAGGCGGTGCTGCCGCAGGGCATGGGCGCGGGCGGCGCGACGGGGGCGTTCGTGGAAGCCAATCCGCGCGCGGAGGTGCCGGCCCTGGTGGATGGCGAGGTGCGGGTGTTCGATTCCACCGTGATCCTCGAATACCTCGAGGACGCCTACCCCGAGCCGCCGCTCAGGCCCGGCTCGGCGGCCGAGCGGGCGCGCGTGCGCATGCTCGAGGAGATCATGGACACCCACTTCGAGGCGATCACCTGGGGGCTGGGCGAGCTCTCCTGGTTCCGCCGAGCCGAGGGCGCCGAGGCCGAGGCGATCCGCGGCCGCGCGGCCCTCCAGCTGACGGGCTTCTACGGCTGGCTGGAGCGCCAGCTCGGCGAGATGACCTGGTTCAACGGCGCCGCCTTCGGCTGGGGCGATATCGCCGTGGCTCCGTTCGTGAACGGGGCGGTGGGCCAGGGCCACGCGCCTGCCGAAGACTCGCGGCTGGCGGGCTGGCTGGCCCGCGCCAATGAGCGGCCTTCGGTGGCCAAGGCGCGCGAGGACATCGCCGAATGGAGCCGCGGCGCCAGCCTGGCCGATGTCGCCCAACTGGTGGAGACGGGGCTCTTCAAGCGCGAGTACCGCGACCACCGCCTGGAATGGATGGTCAAGAGCGGCGGCCTCGGCGTCGTGCTGCGCGGCGTCGAGCGCGGCAACATCCGCTTCGCGCCGGACTTCGCCTGATGGCCGAGCTCGTCCTGCACCACTACGACACCTCGCCCTTCTCGGAGAAGCCGAGGGTGATGTTCGGCGTCAAGGGCCTCGCGTGGCGCTCGGTGATCCAGCCGGTGATCATGCCCAAGCCCGACCTGGTTCCGCTGACCGGCGGCTACCGCCGCATCCCGGTGATGCAGATCGGCGCGGACCTCTATTGCGACACCCAGGTGATCCTGGCGGAGATCGAGACGCGCCATCCGACGCCCCAGGTGGCGCGCGGCGGCGACTGGGCGGTCAACCTGTGGGCGGACCGGCTGTTCTTCCAGGCCAGCGTCGCGGTGGTGTTCGCGCAAATCGGAGAGCGCGTGCCGGCCGCATTCATCGCCGACCGGGAAAAGCTGTCGGGCCGCAGCTTCGACATCCCCGCGATGCGGGCGCAGGAGGTCCCGATGAAGGCGCTGTGGCGGGCGCATGCGGCCTTGATCGAGCGCGGACTGGGCGGCCACGATTTCCTCGGTGGATCAACGCCCTCCCTCGCTGATATCGCGGCGTACATGAACATCTGGTGGGTGTCGGCGGCCGCGCCGGACGCGGCCGGGTCGCTGCTCGACGGGCTGCCGGCGACGCTCGCGTGGCGCGAGCGGATCCGCGGCTTCGGGCACGGCGAGCGCAGCGAGATGGCCCCTGCCGAGGCCGTCGAGATCGCCCGCGCCAGCCAGCCCCGCGCAGGGCCGTGGCACGATCCCGCCAACCCGGCGGGCCTCTCGCCCGGAGACCCGGTGACCGTCGGCGCCGACGACTACGGCCGCGATCCGATCGCCGGCCGGCTGGTCGCGCTCACCGCCGAGCGCATCGTGCTGGCCCGCGAGAGCGACGATCTGGGCCGGATCCATGTCCATTTCCCGCGCATCGGCTATCTGATTGCGCGCGAGGCCGCTTGAGGAGAGATCAGCCATGAACGACCGCGTGACGGTGGAGATCGAAGGCGGCGTCGCCGACGTGCGCCTGGTGCGAAGCGACAAGATGAATGCGCTGGACAACGCCATGTTCGAGGCGCTCGTCGCAGCCGGCGAGCGGCTGAAGTCCGAGCCGGGCCTGCGCGCGGTGGTGCTGTCGGGCGAGGGCCGCGCCTTCTGCGCCGGCCTCGACATGGGCAACTTCCAGCAGATGGCCTCGGGCGAGCGTGGTGGTGGAGATCGCACTGTTGGCGAGCTGACCCGAGGCAGGACGGCGGCCGGGGCGAACCGGGCGCAACAGGTCTGCTACGTCTGGCGCGAGATCCCTGTGCCGGTGATCGCCGCGGTGCATGGCGTGGCGCTGGGCGGCGGCTTCCAGCTGGCGCTCGGGGCCGACCTGCGGTTCGTCGCGCCGGACGCGCGCATGGCCGTGCTGGAGATCAAGTGGGGCCTGGTGCCGGACATGGCCGGCATGGTCCTGATGCGCGGCCTGGTGCGCGACGACGTGGCCCGCGAGCTCACCTGGACCGGCCGCATCTTCTCCGGCGAGGAGGCGCTCGCCATCGGGCTGGCGAGCCGCGTCTGCGCCGACCCGCGAGCCGAGGCCCTGGCTTTCGCGCGCGAGATCGCGGGCAAGAACCCGCAGGCGATCCGCGCCGGCAAGCGGCTCCTGAACCTCGCGCAGTCGGATGCGCCGGTGGCCCAGATATTCCTGGAGGAGACGCGCGAGCAGGTCACCCTGATCGGCTCGAAGAACCAGGTCGAGGCGGTGACCGCCAACCTGCAGAAGCGCGAGCCCGCCTTCGCCGACTAGCCTCGGCCGATGAACGGCATCTTGGTGGCCATGACGGTCATGAACTGCACGTTCGCCTCGAGCGGCAGGGAGGCCATGTAGAGCACCGCCTCGGCCACCGCCTGGACGTCCATGGTGGGCTCCGGCGCGACCGAGCCGTCGGCCTGCAGGACGCCGCGGCTCATGGCGCGGGTCATCTCGGTCGCGGCGTTGCCGATGTCGATCTGGCCGCAGGCGATGTCGTAGGCCCGGCCATCGAGCGAGGTCGAGCGGGTCAGTCCGGTGATGGCGTGCTTGGTCGCGGTGTAGGCGACCGAGCGCGGGCGCGGGACCTGCGCGGAGATCGAGCCGTTGTTGACGATCCGCCCGCCCCGCGGCTCCTGGTCCTTCATCACCCGGAACGCCGCCTGGGTGCAGAGGAAGGCGCCGGTGAGGTTGACGTCGACCACGCGCCGCCAGGCCTCGACGGAGAGCTCCTCGAGCGGCAGGGGCGGAGCGCCGGTCCCGGCGTTGTTGAACAAGAGGTCGAGCCGGCCGAAGCGCGCCTTCACCGCCTCGAACAGCGATCGGACGGAAGCCGGGTCGGAGACGTCCGTCGGATGCGGCAGGGCGCGCGAGGCGGCCTCGCCCGCCGATCTTGCGGTCTCCTCCAGCGGCTCGCCTCGGCGGCCGGCCAGCCCCACGGCCCAGCCGGCGCCGAGCAGGGCGAGCGCTGCGGCCCGGCCGATGCCGCTCCCCGCGCCGGTGACGATGGCGACCTTGCCGGTTGCGCTCTCCATCGACGCTCGATAGCCCTTGAAGCCGCCAAAGCCTAGCTCGGCCAAACAAGAAGCCATCCCATGCCAGCCGCTCTTCCGCCGCCGCCCCATCAGGTCGAGGTCGTCGTCGTCTATCCGCCGAGACTCGCGCCGCTCGGCGGCGAAGCGGCGTTCAGCGCGGTGCAGGTCGGCCCCGAGACCCTGAAGCTCACCCCGCGGCTGGACGATGCGCTCGAGACCGTGCCGGGCGTGTCGCTGTTCCGCCGCGCGAGCAGCCTGGGGGCCAACCCGACGACCCAGGGCCTGTCGCTCAGGGCCATCGCGCCGTCGGGCGCGGGGCGCGCGCTGGTGACGCTGGACGGCGCGCCGCAGAACGATCCGTTCGGCGGCTGGGTGATCTGGACGGCGCTGCCGCCCGAGGGCCTGGAGGGCGCGACGGTGGTGCGCGGCGCCGGCGCGGGGCCTTATGGCGCAGGCGCGCTCACCGGCACGGTCGCCCTGCAGGAGCGAGGCGCCGTGGACGGGCTCGCCGCGCTCGACGCCTATGCCGGCGACCACGCCAGCTATCGCCTCGCCGCGGCGGGCGGCGCGCCCGGGCTGCTGGTGGTCGGCCAGGTGCAGACCTCAGGCGGCTATACGCCGGTGCGCGGGCCGCGCCGCAACGCCGTGGACGAGCCGCTGACGCTGGACGCCGAATCCGGCTCGTTCCGCGTGCAGCACGACTTCGATGGCGTGGAGGTCGCGGCGCGGCTGGCGGGCTACGACGAGCGGCGCGGGGCCGGTCTTGCGGGCGCGCGCGCCATCGCCTCCGGCGGCTCGGGGACGCTCACCATCGGGCGCACGCCGGAGAAGGACGTGGGCGGCTGGCGGGTGCAGCTCTGGATCCAGGACAGCGATCTCGAGAACAGCTCCGTCGCCGTCTCGGCCGATCGCACGACCACCACGCCGGCCAACGATCAGTACGCCACGCCGGCCCAGGGCTACGGCGTGAACGCCGCGCTGCAGGGCCGGCAGGGCGCGGTCGCCTGGGAGCTCGGCGTGGACGCGCGGCTCTACCACGGCTTCGATCTCGAGCGCTTCCGCTTCATGAAGGGGGCCTTCACCCGCGGCCGCCAGGCGGGCGGCGAGGCGGGCGTCGGCGGCGCCTATCTGGAGGCGGCCTACGATCAGGGGCCCATGGTGGTCACCGGCGGCGTGCGCCTCGACGAGTGGTTCCAGCGCAACGCGGTGCGGCGCGAGCGGGACCTCTCCACCGGCCAGATCACCCTCGACGAGCCCTCGCCGGACAGCTCGGGAACGACACCCACCGGCCGCATCGGCATCCGCTACGACCTGTCCCCGGCGCTCTACCTGCGCGGGGCGGCCTATGCGGGGTTCCGGCCGCCGACGCTGAACGAGCTCTATCGGCCGTTCCGCGTCGGCAACGACATCACCGAAGCCAACGCCGAGCTCAAGCCGGAGAAGCTGCAGGGCGTGGAGGCCGGCGTCGGCGGCGATGGGCCGATCCACTGGTCGGGCACGATCTTCTACAATTGGCTGAGGGATCCGGTGACCAATGTGACCCTCGGCGTCGGGCCGGCGAACTTCCCCGTCGCGGGCTTCATCCCGGCCGGCGGCACGCTGCGCCAGCGGCAGAACGCCGGCGAGATCGACGCCTACGGCTTCGAGGGCGAGGCGTTCGGGGACCTCTGGAGAAGCCTCAGCTGGCGCGCGGCGGTCGCCGCGACCCACGCCCGCGTCGACGGCGGCTCTGTGGCGCCGCAGCTCACCGGCCTGAGGCCCGCCGAAACCCCTGAGCTCACCGTCACCGGCGGCCTCGACTGGCGTCCGCTGGACCGCTTGGACCTGACGCTCGACGCCCGCTACGAGGGCGGCCGCTGGGACGACGACCAGAACACCCGCAAGCTGCATGCCGGCACGGAGCTCAACATGCGCGCCGGCTGGCGGGTCGCGCCGCACGCGGAAGTCTATGCCGCGGTCGACAATCTCGCCGACGCCAAGCTGGACACCGCCACGGCGGGCGACGGCACGATCAGCTTCGCCGAGCCCCGGATGATCCGCGTGGGCTTCGCCTACCGTCGCTAGGCGGGCTGCGCGAACAGCTCCCCATGCCGCTGGAGGATCCGCGGCCAGAGGTCGGCGGCTTCCGGCACGTCGAGGTCGAAGTCGCGGGAAAGTGTCTCGACGTAGTCGCTGGCGGTGTCGATCAGCCGGTCCTCGACGGCATCCGGGCGCACGCGCTTCAGGATGCGGCCGCGCAGCACCAGGATCTCGCCCGGGCGATGGCGCTGGGCCGTGGCGTTGAGCACGAACGGGCTCGCCGGCGCCGTCTGCAGCCACTCGCACTGGCTGGCGAGCAGGGCCAGGTCGGCGGGTTCCTCGGTGAAGTCGAAATCGGGCGCGCCGCCGAACGCGTGGTTGTGGAAGCGCCACCAGCCACCCGCGAGCTGTTCCAGCCGGTGCTCGAAGCCCGCGGCGCGGATCGTCCCGGCCTGCAAGGGAAAGGCTTCGAGCGGACCGTCCCCGAAGCCCACGTCGGCGATCCAGGGACCTCCGGGCAGGTCGACCTTGAGCACGAGGTGGTTGCCCACCATGCCCTCGCCCATCAGGCTTCGCACGACGCCGCCCGCCAGCCGCGTCACGGAAAACCCGATCGCCTCCAGCGCCGCGGCGAACAGGCCGTTCATCTCGTAGCACCAGCCGCCGCGACGGCGGGTGACCAGCTTCTCGAATGCGGCCTCCGCCGCGATCGTCACCGGCCGGCCGAGCTGGACGTCGAGGTTCTCGTAGGGGATGGCGAGCAGGTGCGCCCGATGCAGCGCCAGGAGCGTCTCGCGGTCGGCGCGCGGCGCGCCGGCAAAGCCGATGCGATCGAGATAGGCGGCAAGCTGCAAGCCGCTACTTCGCCTTCTCAGGCTCGGGCGGCGCGGCCTGACCGGTGATCATGGCCACGATCTCGGGGCGGATGTTCTCGGCGCCCTTCTCCTGGATGTGCTGCACGATGCGCGCGCCCACCGCGGCGCGGACCTGGGTGGTGAACTCGGTCTTGTTCTGCCGCACCCATTCGATCGAGGCTTCGCGGTTGATGTCGAGCCCCTGGAACTGCGGGAACACGTAGCGCGCCATCAGCTCGTAGGAGCGGCGCTTGGCGTCCCACTTGGCCCAATTGTGGTCCATCAGCAGGAAGGCGCCGAAGCCCGAGCTCTCCTCGACGAGCTGCTGGATGCGCCGGGCCGCGTCCTCGGGCGTGCCGATCACCGCCATGCCGGTGTCCATCATCGCCTTCACCGGATCATCGCCCTCCGGAACCAGCGGCAGGTTGGCGATCTCGCGGAAGTAGTAGATCCACTTGTCGAGGCCGAAGCGGACGTCCTCGATCGCCTGCTCGCGGGTCTCGGCGATGTGCATCGGCCCGACCAGCCGCCAGGCGTTGCGGTCCATCACCTGGCGGTGCTCGCGCGCCTGCTCCTCGGCGATCGCCCAGTTGGAGGCGAGCGCATTGAACCCGGCCGTGGTCGTGGCGCCCAGCGAGAGTAGGCCCACCCCATGCTGGCCCGCCGCGCGCGCGCCGGTCGGCGAGACCTGGCTGGCGACGGCGATCTCCACCGACGGGCGCGAGTAGGGCGTCATCTGCAGGCGGGCGTTCTTCAGCTCGAACCAGTCGGACTGGTGCGTCACCTCCTCGCCGCGCAGCAGGCGCACCAGCACGCCGAGCGACTCGTCCATCCGGTCCCGCTGCTTCTGCACGGGGATACCCATCATCCAGGCGTCGGAGACCAGCGCCCCTGGGCCCACCCCGAACATCACCCGGCCGCGCGTCATGTGGTCGAGCTGGTTGATGCGGTCGGCGAGGATCAGCGGGTGGTGGTAGGGCAGGGAGGAGACGCCGGTGCCCAGCCGAATGTGCTTTGTCCGCTCGGCGGCCGCGGCGATGAACACCTCCGGGCTGGCGATCAGCTCATAAGCCGCTGAATGGTGCTCGCCGATCCAGGCCTCGTCGTAGCCCAGCTGGTCCATCCACTGCACGAGCTCGAGGTCCCGCTGGATCGCCAGCGTGGGGTTTTCGCCGAGCGGGTGGAACGGGGCGATGAAGGCGCCGAAGCGCAGCCGGTTGGGCGACACGCGATGATCTCCGCTGCTCCGCGCGGCGTTCGCGCAGGATGACGCCGATCTTTAGCGGCCCGACGCCGGGGAAGGCTAGCCGCCCGCGCCGTCGGGAGCGGACGCGAACCACGCGGGCGGTCAGGACTGCGAGCCGAGGGCTTCGCCGATCAGGGTCTGGGTGATCCGCTGCACCGGCGGACAGCGCTCGTCCATTCGCTGGATCAACCCGACGAACAGCAGGTCATTGGCGGGATCGATCCAGAACCAGGTCCCCGCGGCGCCGTCCCACAGGTAGGTCCCGCGGCCCACCTTCGATCCCGCCGCGGCGGGATCGTAGAACACTGCGCCATCGAAGCCGTAGCCGAAGCCAGGCCGGATCTGCTGTTGGCCGACGCCATAGCCGCCGGCGAGCAAATCGTCGGACAGGTGATTGGTGGTCATCAGCGAGACAGCCTCCTCGCTCAGGATCCGCACGCCATCGAGCTCACCCTTGTTCAACAGCATCTGCGCAAAGCGGGCGTAGTCGTCCGCCGTCGAGTACACTCCGCCGCCGCCCGAGGGGACTCGCGGGATGCGGCTCGCATCGCGGCCGAACAGCGGCTCGACCTCCACCGGGTGGCCGCGTTTCGAGTGTCGGTAGAGCTTGGCCAGCCGGGGAAGCTTGGCGGCCGGCACGAAGAAGTCGGTGTCGACCATGCCGAGCGGCGCGAAGATCTCCTCGCGCATGAAGTCGGGCAGGGTGCGGCCGGTCAGCCGCTCCAGCATCGCCCCCTGCACATCCATGGCGATGGAGTAGCGCCACCGGGATCCCGGCTGGTAGGCCAGCGGACAGCCCGCGAGCCTGCGGGCCATCTCCGCCAGCCCGTCGGACCTCCAGACCTCGGCGGCGATGTAGGCCGCATCGGTGGGGTCGTTGGGATCGAAGCCGTAGGCAAGGCCCGCCGTGTGAGTCATCAGATGGCGCATCGTGGGCGCGGGCGATGGAGCCGAGCCGTCCGCCAGTTTCACGCCGGCGAACTCAGGCAGGTGCTTGGCCACGAGGTCGTCGGGAGACCAGAGCCCGCGATCGTGCAGGATCATCATCGCCGCGCCCATGACCGGCTTGGTCATGGAATAGATGCGGAAAATGGTGTCGCGGGCGAGCGGCTCGCCGGTCTCGATGTCCTTCAGCCCCTGCTCGGAGCGATGGACCACCTTGCCGTGAAGGGCGACCAGGATCACCGCGCCGGCCAGCTCTCCAGCCGTGATCAATTCGGCGAGCGCCGCATCGACGCTCGCCAGACCCTCGGCCGAAAGACCCCCAGTCGCCTTCATCTCCCCCTCACTCTGCCCTGCCCAGCTTGCCGGGAAAAGCCCGCATTGTCCGGGGCGCAAAGAGGCGATCGCGTCCGCAGCGGTCACACGGGTGCGCGGAGGGCGCGCCCCGACGCACCGGTCTGGGAGGGAGCCCAGCCGGCCATGCCGCCGCCGGGACCGGACGACTGGCGCTAGGCCGGACGGCGCCAGGGCTCCGGATGGGCTCAGGGGGCGTGGCGCTCGGGAGCCTCGCGCGCCTCGCCGCGGGCTTCGGCGCGGAGCTGGGTTTCGACGGCGTCGTGCGCCTCCTCCAGGAACTGGATCACCGCCAGCTCGAGCGCGCGGCCTTCGAGGCCCGGCTTGACCGGCAAGGCGCCGTGCTCGTAGGCCGTCAGCACGGCGGGGTGGATGTAGGCGCTGCGGCAGACGGCTGCGGTGTTGCCCAACAGGCCGGCTACGGCCTTGATGCAGGTCGCGATGTGGCGCCTGGCCTGGCTCGCGCTGGCGCACTCGGGGTTCATGGCGAGCGCCTGGGCCGCCGCGAGCGTGCCCGCCCAGGTGCGGAAGTCCTTGGCCGAGAAGTCGTCGCCCATGGCCTCCCGCAGGTAGTCGTTGACGTCGGCCGACTCCACCGTCCGCTGCACCCCGTCCTCGTCGATGTACTGGAACAGGCGCTGGCCCGGCAGGTCCTGGCAGGCCTTGACGATGCGGGCGAGGCGCCGGTCGCGGACGCCGGTCCTGCGCATCTTGCCGCTCTTGCCGCGGAACTCGAAAATCGCCCGCGAGCCTTCGATGCGGGCGTGCCGGTCGCGCAGGGTCGTGAGGCCGAAGCTCTTGTTCTGCTTGGCGTATTCCTCGTTGCCGACGCGGATCAGGGTGATCTCCATCAGCCGCACGACGGTCGCCAGCACCTTCTCGCGCGGGAGGCCGTGGCGGGCGAGATCGTGCTCCATGCGCCGGCGCAGCTTGGGCAGCGCGCGGCCGAAGGCGATCAGGCGATCGTACTTGTTCTCGTCGCGCACCTGGCGCCAGCCGTCGTGGTAGCGGTACTGCTTGCGCCGCTTCTGGTCCCGCCCGGTCGCCTGGATATGGCCGCGCGGATCCGGGCAGATCCACACGTCGACCCAGGCCGGCGGGATCGCCAGCTTGCGGATCCGGTCGAGCGTCCTCTCGTCGCGGACCGGCCCGCCGTCCGGGCGCAGGTAGCTGAAGCCCGTGCCGGCCTTCCGCCGCCGGATGCCCGGATCGTGGTCGGAGACATAGATCAGGCCGGCCGCCTCGACGTCTTCAGCCGAGAGCTGGGCAGGGGCGGACTCGGGGAGGTCGCGCGGCGCGGTCATCGATCCGGGCGGCGCGCGGAGCTGGGGACGCTGGACATCAAAAGGGAACTTTCCGCTGGCCGTGCGCCAACGTGCTATCCGGACCGCGGTTCCTCTGTCGGCCGGACGCCAAAGCCTTGAATTATCGCCACGCTTTCCACGCCGGGAACTTCGCCGACCTGGTGAAGCACGCCGCCCTGCTGCAGCTCCTGGCGCGGCTCACGGCGACGCCGGGTCCGCTCACCGTCATCGACACCCACGCCGGGCGCGGGGTCTACGACCTCGCCGGTGCGGAGGCGCAGCGCTCGGGCGAAGCCGAGGGCGGCATCGGACGGCTGATGGCGGCCAAGGACGCCCCGGCGGCGTTCGACGGCCTGATCGCGGCGGTGCGGGCGCTGAACGCAGGCGGCGAGGGGCGCCGCTATCCGGGCTCGCCGTGGCTGATCGCCCACGCCCTGCGCCGCGGCGACCGCTGTCTGGCGTGCGAGCTGAGGCCCGACGAGCACAAGGCGCTGCAGGCGGCGCTTGGGGCGTGGCCGAACGCGCAGGCGCTCTGCGCCGACGGCTTCCGTACGGCGGTCCAGCGGACGCCGCGCGATGCTCGCGCCCTGGTGCTGATCGACCCGCCGTTCGAGCGCGCCGACGACTACCCGCGGATCATCGAGACCTCGGCTGCCATCCTCGAGCGCAATCGGCGGTCGCACCTGATGATCTGGCTGCCGCTCAAGGATCTCGCGACCTTCGACGCCTTCCTGGGCGACTTCGAGGACGCCGTGGGGCGACCCGCGCTGGTCGCGGAGACGCGGCTGCGGCCGCTCTCGGATCCGCTGAAGATGAACGGCTGCGCGCTGGTGTTCGTCAACCCGCCGGCCGACCTCGCCGATGCGCTCGAGGCGATCTGCACCTGGACCGCGCAGGCTTGCGGCGAGGCGGGCGAGGGGCGCGTCTATGAGGCCTGAGGGCGGCAGGCTAAGAGTCCCGGCGTGAAGCGGGTGGTGGACATCGCGGGCGCCTTGGCGGGCCTCATCCTGTTGTCGCCGCTGCTGCTCGGCCTGTCGGTCGCCGTGCGCCTGGAAAGTCCCGGGCCGGCGCTGCACTGGTCGAGGCGGATCGGCCGTCACAACCGCGTCTTCCGGATGCCCAAGTTCCGCACCATGCGGGTTGGGACGCCCGACGTGGCGACCCACCTGCTCGCCGACCCGGACACCTGGGTGACGCCGCTCGGGCGCCTGCTGCGCCGCACCAGCCTGGACGAGCTGCCGCAGCTTTGGAGCGTGCTCATCGGCCACATGAGCCTGGTGGGGCCGAGGCCGGCGCTGTTCAACCAGGACGATCTCGTCGCGCTGCGCACCGCCCACGGCGTCGAGATCCTGCGGCCGGGGCTGACCGGCTGGGCGCAGATCAACGGCCGCGACGAGCTGCCGATTCCACAGAAGGTGCAGCTCGATCGGGAGTACCTGGAGCGACGCTCGCTCGCCTTCGACCTGAGGATCATCGCCGGCACGCTCCTGGCCGCCGTCACCGGCCGCGGGGTAAGCCACTAGACTTCCACGGGAACTTGACCGGACCGCCCACGCGTTGATGTGCGGCCCCGGAGTTCTGCCGTGTCCAGCGAAGCCTTGAACGATCCCAAGCGCGCCCGGAAAGCGCCGGAGCCCGCCCCGCGGCGCCCCGGTGGCCGCCGACCGCTGCAGCGCGCCGAAAGCTGGGCGCGCGAGCACTGGGACGCGACGCGCGCGCGGCTGGGTGAGACGCGCTTCCATGCGCCGCACCTGAAGCGGCCCGGGCGCAAGGCGCTCACCATCAGCGGCGCCGTGCTGGCGGTGATCGCCATCGCGGTGGCGATCCTGATCGCGATCTGGGACTGGAACTGGTTCCGCGGCCCGCTGGCGAGCTTCGCCTCGGCGCGGATGCACCGGCCGGTGACGATCAGCGGGAACCTGCACGTCCACCTCTGGTCATGGACGCCCTCGGCCACGGTGGACGGCGTGCACGTCGCCGATCCGGCCTGGGCCGGCAAAGGCAAGATGGCCGACATCGGCCGGATCGCGGTCACCATCCGGCTCAGGCCGCTGCTCGGCGGCCACGTCGACCTGCGCCTCCTGGAGTTCGACAACCCGGACGTGCGGCTCTACCGCGATCCGCAGGGGCGGGCGACCTGGGACTTCTCCGACGGCGTCAAGAGCAATCAGCCCCTGCGGCTGCCGCCGATCCGCAACTTCGTCATCAGGAACGGCAAGCTCTCTGTGCGCGACGACGTCCGCAAGCTGACTTTCACGGGTTCGGTCGCCGCCAGCGAGCGGCTCGGCGCGGTCAACCATGGCTTCGAGATGCGCGGCCAGGGCGCGCTGAACCGGCAGCCGTTCACGCTGCAGGTGACCGGCGGGCCGCTGCTCAACATCGACCGCAACAAGCCCTATCCGTTCAACGCCGATATCCGGGCTGGCGCCACCTACGTCACCGCTCGGGGCGCGGTGCCGAAGCCGTTCGACTTCGGCCACTTCTACATGAACGCCACGGCGCGCGGGCCGGACCTCGCCGATCTCTACGGCATCACCGGCGTGCCGCTGCCGAACACCCCGCCGTACGATCTGCGCGGGAAGCTGACCCGCAACGACCGGCTCTACAGCATCACCGGCATCGGCGGACGCGTCGGCTCCTCCGACCTCACCGGCGCCCTTTCGGTGGACGCCGGCCGGCCGCGGACCTTCCTGAAGGCCAACCTCTTGACCCGCTCGCTGAACTTCCCCGATCTCGGGGCGCTGTTCGGCGGCGCGCCCAAGCACGGCGCGGTCGCCTCGCCGTCGCAGAAGATGGAGGCCCAGCACCTGGCGGCCGAGAACCGGATCTTCCCCGATTCCACCCTCGACACCCGCCGCATCCGCCAGATCGACGCCGACGTCACCTACAAGGCCGTCGCGATCCGCAACGCCCCGGTGAACCTCAGCGCCGGCTCGGCGCGGGTGAAGCTGAACGACGGGCTGCTGCGCGCCCAGCCGCTGAGCCTCGATCTGCCGCAGGGGCGCATCACCGGGTACATCCAGCTCAACGCCCGCAAGGCCGCGCCGGTCAGCGACATCGACCTCAAGCTGGCCAACGCGCGCATCGAGCACCTCATCCCGCTGCACTTCCAGGGCTCGATCCCGTTCGCCGGCCCGCTGTTCGGCCGGGCCAAGCTCACCGGCACGGGCGACAGCGTGCACAAGGCGTTCGCCGACGCCAACGGCCAGGTGACGGTGGTCGCGCCCGGCGGCGAGATCCGCCGCTCGATCGCCGAGCTGATGGGCGTGGACGTGATCAAGGGCCTTGGCCTGCTGATGTCGAAGAACCAGCAGACGACGCCGATCCGCTGCGCCGTGGGCGACTTCCGGGTGAAGAACGGCGTCCTCAACGCCGACACCCTGGTGTTCGACACCGGCCCGGTGCTGGTCACCGGCACGGGCCAGATCAACCTCGGAACCGAACGGCTCGCCTTCCGCGTCCAGGGCCATCCGAAGAAATTCCAGCTGATCCGCCTGCGGGTGCCGGTGGACGTGGAGGGGCCGATCCGCAGCCCGCATATGCGCCTGGAGAAGGGCCCCGCCATCGCCCAGGGCGGCGTGGCGGCGGCGCTGGCCTCGTTCCTGTCGCCGCTCGCGGCTCTCCTGCCGTTCGTCGACCCGGGCCTCGCCAAGGACGCCAACTGCGGAGGCCTGGTGGCGCAGGCCTCGCAACACGGCGCGCCGGTGAAGACGGCCTCCCGCTGAGCCGTTGACGAAGGCCGCGCGGCGCCGGCACTGTCCGCCCGCGGGACAACGTCAGTCGGAGGAAATCACGTCGATGAGCGGTACGGCGCGTTCGGTGATCGTGGCGGGGCTCGCCCTGTCGCTGGCGGCAGGCGCGGCTGCGGCGCAGAGCGCGATGGCAGGGGCGGTCAAGGAGCGGCAGGCGCATTTCCTGCAGCAGGGCGCGGCCTTCAAGGCGGTGCTCGACGAGCTCAAGAAGGACCAGCCCGACAAGGGCGCGATCGCCGCCAACGCCGCCAAGCTCAAGGACCTGGCGGCCCATCTGCCCACCTGGTTCCCGAACGGCAGCGGGCCCGAGGCCGGCGTCAAGACGGAGGCCAAGCCGGAGATCTGGGCGCAGCCCTCGGAGTTCGCCGACGCTGCGCGCCGGCTGCAGGCCGAGACGGTGAAGCTCGATCAACTGGCCATGGCCGGGGATCTCGACGGCGTGAAGATGGAAGCCCGCATGGTCGGCGGGGCCTGCAAGAACTGCCACGACAACTTCCGGGCGCAGGCGAAGAGCTGAGCCCACGCGGGCGCCCCACCCGGGTCAGCTCGCGCGCGCCGCCTCGTGCAGGCACTTCAGCCAGGCGTCCTCGCGCGCTTTCTCGGCTTCGCGCAGCTTGGTCTCGGCGTCGCGAACGCCGGCGTCGTGCTTGCGCCACTCGGCGACGGCGCCCTCGCGGGCCGCGCGCGCGGCCTCCAGCGTCGGGAAGCGGGCCAGCACCGCGCGGACCGAATAGCTGACCGGCGGCCCGACCGTCTCGCGGTCGGGGTAGAAGCCGCTGATCGAATCGGCGCTCTCGCTCTCGATGTGGAAGACGTCGGCCCAGCCCGCGTGATGGCGCATCAGGGCCCACGGCCGTTCCACCCGCTCGCTCACCGCAATCCTCCTCGCAGAGCCTCGACCGGGCGAATCCGCCGCGGACGGCGAGGCAAGCTAGCAAGCCCGAGGCGCGGCTCCAACGCCGCGGGCGCGATTTTGGGCTTCCGCTGCGGCCCGGTTCCGTGGAAAAGCCTGCCGCATTGATTTGATGATTGATTCAGCGAGCGTCAGCGTTTGTCCCAGATCGTGATCGGCCGCCAATTCCGCGGCCCGCCCAATTCCGGCAACGGCGGCTATGTCTGCGGCGTGCTCGGCCGCGAGATCGCAGGTCCCGCGACGGCGGTGCTGCGCGCGCCCGTGCCGCTCGACCAGCCGCTCAGGTTCGAGCGGCGGGACGGCTCGGTGCTGATCTCCAACGCCGAGGGCCAGCTGATCGGCAAGGGGGACCCGGCGCCCGACGCGAAGCTGCCCGAGCCGCCGGTCCGGCCCTCGCTCGCCGCCGCCCGGGCGGCCGGCCAGCGCTACGCCGGGCTGGTGCAGGGCTTCCATCCGATCTGCTTCACCTGCGGCGCGGGCAGAGGCGAGGGCGACGGCCTGCGCGTCTTCACCGGCCAACTCGCCGACGCCGCCAAGGGGGTGGTGGCGGGTATCTGGACCCCGCACCAGGCGTTCGCCGAGCCTGACGGCCTGATCTCGCTAGAGGTGATCTGGGCCGCCCTCGACTGCCCGGGCTTCTTCGCCTGGGTGGAGCGGGAGGGCCGCCACGGCGCCCTCCTGGGCACCATGACCGCCGAGGTGCTTCGCCGGCCTGCGCCGGCCGAGGCGCTGATCGTGCTCGCCTGGCCGATCGCCCGCGAGGGCCGCAAGGAGACCGCGGGCGTGGCGCTGCTCGGAGCCGACGGCGAGCTGCTGGCCCGCGCCCATCAGATCTGGGTGGTCATGGGTCCGCGGCCGCCGGCCCCTGCGCCCATCGCGGCGGCCGAGGCGTCCTAAGCCTAGGGCGGCGGCGTCGACGAAGGCAGCGCCGGCGCGCCCCCGGCCAGGCTCGGCGGCTTCGACATCGAGCCGTTCAGCATTTCGCGGACCGTCGGATCGTTGACGACCGCCTCGTCGGCCGCCTTGGACGCCGCCGCCAGCTTGGGGTTGGGCGCGGCCGCCTCGCCGCCCTGACCCGTGGTCGCCTCCCCGGGCCGTCCGGCCATACGCCGTGCGATCTGCGCATGGCTGGTGGCCATGTGCGCGAGGGACCGCCGCGGCGGCGTGGAAGCCGCGCCCTCGGTCTGCGGGCTGGCGGCGCTCCCGGTCTGGGCCGCCGCCGGAAAAGCCGCGAACGCCGAGAGGACCGCGGCCGTCAGCCATGTCGCACGCATCTGCATCACTCCTCGTGGTCATCACCTGAACGCGGAAGATGCGGTGGAAGACGATGGCAATCACCTTCGATCGTCGTGCATCCTAGGTCGAGGACAGAGCGGGGGGCGGGCATGCGGGCGGCGTCGGTGGCGGATTTTCGGGAGCTCGCGCGTCGGCGCCTGCCGAACATCTTCTTCGAATACATCGACGGCGGCTCCTACGCCGAGGTGACGCTCGCCCGCAACGTGGCGGACCTCGAGGCCATCGCCCTTCGCCAGCGGGTGATGCGCGACATGACCGCCCTGGACATGAGCGTCGAGACGCTCGGCCAGACGCTCGCCATGCCGGTCGGCCTCTCGCCGGTCGGCATGGCCGGCATGTACGCGCGCCGCGGCGAGGTGCAGGCCGCCAGGGCCGCGGCGGCCGCGGGCGCGCCGTTCTGCCTCTCGACGGTCAGCGTCTGCTCGGTCGAGGAGGTGGCGCGCGGCGCGACCGCCCCCTGGTTCCAGCTCTACATGCTGAAGGACCGCGGCTACATGACCGAGCTGCTGGGCCGCGCCAAGGCCGCCGGCTGCCCGGTGCTGGTGTTCACCGTCGACCTGCCCGTGCCGGGCTCGCGCTACCGCGACATCCGCTCCGGCTTCACCGGCGCGAGCGGCGTTTCCGGCGCGCTCAGGCAGGGTCTCGACGGTCTCGCGCACCCTGCATGGATGTGGGACGTGTGGGCGAACGGGCGGCCGCATTCGCTGGGCAACGTGGAGGGCGCACTGGCGCAGAAGGGCCGGCGCGTGACCGACTTCCTGGGCTGGGTGGCGCGCAACTTCGACCGTTCGGTCACCTGGGCCGACCTCGACTGGGTCCGCCGGAGCTGGGACGGGCCGATCGTCATCAAGGGCGTGCTGGACGTCGAGGACGCGCGCGAGGCGGTCCGCTGCTGCGCGCAAGGCGTGGTGGTCTCGAACCACGGTGGACGGCAACTGGACGGGGTGAAGTCCTCCATCTCGGCGCTGCCGCGGATCGCCGATGCGGTGGGCGGCGAGCTCGAGGTGTTCATGGACGGCGGGGTGCGCTCCGGCCTCGACGTCCTGAAGGCGGCGGCGCTGGGCGCCAAGGCCTGCTTCGTCGGGCGCGCCTGGGCCTGGGCGCTGGGCGCGGGAGGCGAGGCGGCGGTGGCCCAGATGCTGGCCATCCTGCGCTCGGAGCTCGCGGTGGCGATGATCCTCACCGGCTGCACGGCGATGAGGGACGCCGGGCGCGCGCTGCTGGACCTCGATGAAGCGAGCCCTGCGCGCCGGCGATGAAGATCAGTCTCCGGTCAGGACGCGTCTTCCTTGGCCTTGGCATCGGCGGCCGGCCGTGATCGCAGCGCCAGCAGCGCCGCATAGGCGCGGGCGAAGGTGCGCCGGATGCTGCCCGAAGCGACACCCGCGCCAAGCAGGCTGACGACCCCGCCCGCCATCGCGCTCGGCCACCACCACAGGAACACAGACGCCCACCACGGCAGATGGAAGAAGCCCCAGATCCACACCGCCGCGCCGAGCAGGATCCCCCAGCCCCAAACCAACACGCCGTGCGGCCGACCGGTCTTCTCGTTTCGGAATGGCACAGGAAGCCCTCCAACCCCACTGTCGAGAGGTCGGCATGCAAGAACGAGGGTGCGGAATGCGTCCCGGCCGGGCTCGGCGCGCGGTCAAGCCACGCGGGGTGGCGCGGATCTCGCGGGCTGCGGGCGGAGGCGGCCGACGGAGCCGTCGATCGCCAGACGCCTGTGCTTCCGCTGTCACGGATTCGCGGGGTTTGCGTCCCGGCGATGAACTTTCATCGCCCGGGGCAGTTCTTGGGGAAGCGTGCAAGCTTGGCCGATAGCGGCGCTACGGCCCGCGTTCCAAGGGGTTCCGATGAGCTACACACCGCACAACTACGCACCTGTCCTTACGCTCGAGGAGTTCCGTCGCGTTCGCGACGAACGCAGCTCCGAGCTCGGGACCGTGGTCGCCACCTCCGGCGGGTTCGATCCCATCCATCCGGGCCACGTGACGTGCATCGTGGAATCCAAAGCGCTGGGCGATACGCTCGTGGTGATCGTCAATGGCGATGAATTCCTGCGCAACAAGAAGGGCAAGGCCTTCCAGGACATCGGAACCCGCTGCGCCATCGTCTCGGCGATCCGCGGCGTCGATTTCGTGGTGAAGTTCGAGATCTCCGGCGACCCGACGGTGACGGAGGCGCTGCGCGCCATACGGCCGCGGTACTTCACCAAGGGCGGCGATCGGGTGGCCGGCCGCAGCCTGCCGCCTTCGGAAGAAGCCGTCTGCCGGGAATTCGACATCCAGATCGTCGACGGCGTCGGCCGCGAGAAGGCCTGGTCGAGCAGCGACTTCCTGGCCGAGTGGGGCGAGTTCTGGCGGAGCCGGGCGGCGGCCGAACTCACGTCCGTGGCGGCCGAGTGAACGCCGGGCCGGCCGGGTCGCTGCCCGCATCGGCAAAGCCTGGCGCCGCTGTTCGCGCCTAGGAACCGAAGGGCGGGCCGCAGGGTTCTAGCTCAGAGGGACTAAGGTCTAGCTCGCCGCACGGACGGATTGGGGAAATCGAACCTTTCATGCCGTCAGTTCGCGTTGGATCACTGTTCGAATGGTCTGCGTCCGTGATGAACGCCCAAGTCGCCGATGGCCCACCGATCCTGTTCGATACGTCCGCTTGGGAGTCTCGGAGCTGGGCGCCGCGCGAAGCGTCGCCGTCCTGTCACCGAGTCACATTGCAGACCCATGCCGAACGGCTCCGCCAATGGCTTTTCGCCCGCGCGCTTCCGCTTTGGGCCTCGCAGGGGCTCGACCAAGGCGCAGGCGGATTCCACGAGGCGCTCGATCAGTCCGGGGCCCCGCTGCGGGCGCCGAAGCGCGCGCGGGTGCAGGCGCGTCAGGCCTATGTCTTCGCCACTGCCGGCATGCTCGGATGGGACGGCCCCTGGCGCGATAGGGCGCAGCGCGGCCTCGATCAGCTGAACCGGGCCTACCGAAGGCCGGACGGCCTGTTCCGCACGCTGGTCTCTCCGGAGGGCGACCCGCTCGACGAGACGGCGCGGCTGTACGACCAGGCCTTCGTTCTGCTGGCTTTCGCAAGGCTCAGCGCGGCTGGCGTGCGGCCCGAGGAAATGGAATCCAGCGCCGCGCACCTGCGCGATTTGCTCCAGAGCTTCCGCAATCGCGCGGGCGGTTTCCGCGAGAACTCCGAGCGCCCCTTCCAGGCCAATGCGCACATGCATCTCTTCGAGGCGGCGATGGAATGGAGCCTGGTGAGCCCCGACCCCGCCTGGCGCGCCTTGTGCGAGGAGATCGTGGATTTGGCCCTGACGCGCTTCGTCGACGGCCGCCTGGGCGTCTTGGGCGAGGTGTTCGACGACCAATGGCGTCCCGCGCCCGGCGCGCTCGGCCGGCTCGTCGAGCCGGGGCACCAGTTCGAGTGGGCTTGGCTGCTCAATCGCTGGGCCACGCTATCGGGCGATTTGCGCGCGCGGCGTGTCGCCGATCGGCTGAGAAGCGCCGGCCTGAGCGGCATCGGTCCCGACTTGGGCGTGGCGCTCGATGAGATGATCGATGGCCAACCGAGGAGCCGCGCCGCCCGCCTGTGGCCGCAAACCGAATGGCTCAAGTCGGCCCTCGACGCAGCGGTCGACGACGCCGGCTGCGCCATTTCCGCGGCCGCCTGCGAGGCGATGGTCCGCTACCTCGACACGCCGCTCAAGGGGCTGTGGTGGGATCGCCTGCTCGAGGATGGCCGGATGCAGGCCGAGCCGGCGCCGGCGAGCTCCTTCTATCATATCGTAACCGCCTGTTCGGTGCTGTTCGGGGCGGTGGCCGTTCCGAGTCCAGAGATGTCGGCCGCGGAAGCCGTTCCGGTCCCGCGCCTCGACGACCGCGTCGCTGCCGCAGCGCCGGGGAACTAGGGCAGAGCTTCGGCATTGTAGGGACATGGAGGGCTTGGGTGTGCGGCAGGACGCGCCGCCCGCGAGGGGCAGGTGGCCGCCGCCGGAATTCTGGCGCGACTTTCATAGGTTATGGCGCGGGCGTTCGGGTTCGTCGGGCAGCCCCGGGATGCAGATTACGCGGCGCGGGTTATCGGAGTGAGTATGCAAGAGGCGGAACGTCGGAAGGTCGCGCTGATCACCGGTGCGACAGGGCAGGACGGCGCCTATCTCGCGGAGCTGTTGCTCCAGAAGGGCTATACGGTGCACGGCGTCAAGCGGCGCTCCTCGTCCTTCAACACCGGCCGGATCGAACACCTCTACCAGGACCCCCACGAGGCCGAGCAGCGGTTCATCCTGCACTACGGGGACATGACGGACAGCACCAACCTGATCCGCATCGTGCAACTGGTGCAGCCAGACGAGATCTACAACCTTGCGGCCCAGAGCCATGTGCAGGTGAGCTTCGAGACGGCGGAGTACACGGCCAACGCCGACGCGCTGGGCACGCTGAGGCTGCTGGAGGCGATCCGCATCCTCGGGCTGGAGGGCAAGACCCGATTCTATCAAGCTTCGACGTCAGAACTCTACGGGAAGGTCGTCGAGACGCCGCAGAGCGAGCGGACTCCGTTCAATCCCCGCAGCCCCTACGCCGCGGCCAAGCTCTACGCCTACTGGATCGTGGTGAATTACCGCGACGCCTACGGAATGCACGCCTCCAACGGCATCCTGTTCAACCACGAAAGTCCGTTGCGCGGCGAGACGTTCGTGACCCGCAAGATCTCGCGCGCGGTGGCGGCTATCCGCCATGGCTTCCAGGACTGCCTCTACCTCGGCAACCTGAACGCCCGGCGCGACTGGGGACATGCGAAGGAATACGTCCGCGGCATGTGGATGATGCTGCAGCAGGACGAGCCCGATGACTACGTGCTTGCGACGGGCGAGACGGTCTGCGTCAAGGACTTCGTAGAGTACGCGTTCTCGCGCATCGGGATTGAGCTGGAGTGGCGCGGCGCGGGCGTCGACGAGGAAGGGCTGTGCGCCAAGAGCGGCCGGCTGCTGGTGAAGGTCGATCCGCGCTATTTCCGCCCGACAGAGGTGGATCTTCTGCTCGGCGACCCCAGCAAGGCGCACGAGCGGCTCGGCTGGAGACACGAGACCAGCTGGCGCGAGCTGTGTGCGGAAATGGTCGAGCAGGACCTCCTCACGGTCTGCAGGGAGATGCGGCCGAATGCCGACTGAGGTCCGCTTTCCGCTCGATGGCAAGCGCGTCTGGGTGGCGGGCCACCGCGGAATGGTCGGCTCGGCGATCGTCCGTAGGCTGCAGTCTTGCGACTGCGAGGTGATCACGGTCGACCGTTCGGACGTGGATCTCAGGGACCAGGCGCAAACCCGGAGGTGGATCGAGACCGCCCGCCCGGACGCCATCTTCCTGGCCGCGGCGAAGGTGGGCGGCATCTACGCCAACGAAACCTGGCCAGCCGAGCACATCTACGACAATCTCATGATCGAGGCGAACGTGATCGAGGCGGCGCATCGCTTCGGCGTGCGCAAGCTGCTGTTCCTCGGCTCAAGCTGCATCTATCCGAAGTTCGCGCCGCAGCCGATCCCGGAGGAGGCGCTCCTCAGCGGGCCGCTCGAGCCCACCAACGAGGCCTACGCCGTCGCCAAGATCGCCGGCATCAAGCTCGCGCAGGCCTACCGGCGCGAGTACGGCTGCGACTTCATCAGCGCCATGCCGACCAATCTCTACGGACCGGGCGACAACTTCGATCTGACCACCGGTCATGTCCTGCCGGCGCTGATCCGAAAGGCCCATGACGCGAAGCAGGCCGGCCAGGCGGCGATGCAGATCTGGGGCTCCGGCCAGCCGCGTCGCGAGTTTCTGCATGCAGATGACTGCGCCGACGCCCTGGTGTTCCTGATGGCCCATTACTCCGACATGCAGCACGTGAACGTAGGCTCCGGCGAGGACCTGACCGTTCTGGACCTCACGAGGCTGATCTGCGACGTGGTCGGCTTCCGCGGCGAGATCGCCTGCGACCAGAGCAAACCGGATGGAACTCCCCGCAAGCTGATGAGCGTCGAGCGCCTGCGGGGCATGGGCTGGACGCCGAATATCCCGCTCCGCGCGGGAATTGAACGGACCTACCGCTGGTACCTGGACGAGATCGGGCATCGGGCAGGAGAATCGGCTTGAGCATGTCGTCCGTCGCCACCGCGCCTCGGCACGAATTCGCGGCCGAGGCGGATTTGCAGGGCGCCGAGGTCTTGATCCTGAGCGCCTATTATCATCCTGAGCCGACTGGCAGCGCGCCGCCTATCGCCGATCTTTCATTCTGGCTTGCCGAGAACGGCGCGAATGTCACGGTCGTCACAGCGCGCCCGAACTACCCCGCGAGACAGGTTTTCGAAGGGTACCGGCGGGGCGAACGGGACCGTGAAACGGTCCGTGGCGTCCGCGTAGAGCGTCTGGCGGCCCATGTCGCCCGCGGGTCCGGGCTGATCTCGCGATTCAGGACGGAGTTCAGCGTCTTGGCGCGACTTTGCGCCGCCCGCGCCATCGGCCGGGCGCGACCGGCGCCCAATGTGATCTGCGTCTGCCCATCGGTATTCGTTGTCGTCGCGGCGAACCTCTTCCGCAGGCCCGGCGGGCGCACGCTCTGCATCGTGCACGACATCCAATCGGGCCTGGCGCGGGGTCTGAAGTTTGGATCCGCCGGCCTGGTGCTGGGCGCGCTGCGTCGGCTCGAAGCCTGGGCCTACAACCGGTGCGAGGTTCTGATCGCGCTGTCGGACGGCATGGCGATCGAGCTGCGGCAACTGGGCGTGCGCCGCCCGATCGTGGTCTTGCCGCCGCAGGTCGACATCCGCGAGCTCATGCCCTTGCCGGAACCCGCGGGCGCGCCGCCGGTGCTCCTCTATTCGGGAAATCTCGGGCGCAAGCAGGGTCTGGACCAGGTGCTCGAACTGGCCGGCGTGTTGCTCGCCCGCGGCAGTCCGGCGCGGATCGTGATCCGCGGCGAGGGCAGCGAGCGCGCCCCGCTGGAGCGGCAGTCGGCCGAGCGGGGCCTGACCAATGTCGTCTTCCAGGATCTCGCGCCCAGAGACGCGCTCGCCCGCGCCATGGCCGAGGGGCTCGTGCACCTCGTTCCCCAGCATCCCGAAGGCGCGGCCTTTTCGGTGCCCAGCAAGGTGTTCTCGATCATGGGCGTGGAACGGCCTTTCCTGGCAACCGCGAAGCCCCACACACCGTTGTGGGAGATCGCCGACGCGAGCGGCGGCGGCCTCTGCGTCGATCCCTACGACACGCAGGCGTTGGCGGATTCCGCAGAGCGGCTGCTTCGCGATGTCGATCTTCGGCGCCGGATGGGCGCGGCCGGCAGGGCTTATGTCGAGCGCAACCTGGATCGAGAGGTGGTCTGCCGCCGGCTGTGGCGCGCGTTGCGCTCAGCGCCGTGATCGCTGAACCCGACCCATCCAGGAGGTTCGCCCAGAGGTGTCGCCGTGCGGGCGCGAGGGCGCAAGCGGCAGAACCGGGCGGCTCGGCTGTCCGGCGGCGAAAGGAGAGCGCGTATTGGACCGGCTCCTCCTGAAGAACCTGGGGCTCTACGGGGCCTATTACGGATTCCGCTTTCTGTTTCCGCTGATCGTCACGCCGTTCCTCGCCCATGTCCTGGCGCGCGGCGCGTTCGCCGATTTTGCGATCATCAACTCCTGCGTCTGGACGTCCTCCGTCTTCATGGAGTTCGGCTTCTACCTGTACGGGGTCGCCAAGACGGCGGCGGCCGCCGATGACAAGGCCGAGCTCGGGGCTGTCGTCTCTTCGATCGCGATGTCCAAGCTGCTGCTTTCTCCCATGGCGGCTGCCGTCTACCTGGGTCTTACCCTGTGGACGGGCGTGCTGGGCCGGGAGCCCACCGCCTCGCTTGTCGGCCTGGTGAGCGCGCTGGGCTATGGCGCGAGCTTTGCCTGGTATTTCCAGGGGCGGCAGAGGGGTCTTTTCGCCGTCCTGAACGAGGCGATTCCGCAGGCAGTGCAATTCTCGCTGCTGCTGCTGTTCGTTCGCTCGCCGAGCCAGCTCTGGCTGGTGTTCGTGCTGCAGGCCATTCCGCCGCTGTCATCGCTGTCGGTGGCCCTGCTGACCGTGCGGCTGGAAGGGCTGCTTCACCTGCCGAGCCTGGCGACGGTGCGTCAGGCCTTGGGCAAGGCCTCGCCCTACTTCGTCGAGCGGTTCTGCTTCAGCACCTATACCTCCATCGTTCCCTCGCTGGTCGCCGTGCTGTCCACCAAGGCGGCCGTCGCCGACTATTCGGTGGGAGACCGGTTCGCGACCGTGGTGGTGAGCCTGGTGGGACCTCTCACCCAGGCGGCCATGCCGCGCGTCGCCAGGGCGGTGCGGACCCCGGAGGGCGGCTGGGGGCTGTCGATCCGCCTCGTGGCGGTGCTCGTGAGCGTGACCATCGTCTTGGCCTTGGCCCTGGGCCTGGCCGCAAACGTCATCATCCACATGTTCTTTTCGAAGGACTTTGCAGGCGCGGTGACCGTCGCGCGCATCTTCTGCCTTTCGGCGGTGTTCTCGTCCCTGAGCTATGGCGTGGCGAACTTCGTGCTCATCCCTCGCGACCACGTCCGGGTGATGTTCTGGAGCAGCGCCATGGCCCTCGTGCTCGGATTGTCCGCCCAGCTGGTCCTCGCGCCGCTGTGGGGCGCCACCGGCGCAGCGATCGGCCGCCTGGTCGCCGAGGTGACGGTCGCCACGGTGCTGCTGACCACGGCGGCGCCCTTCTTCCGTCGCCGCGAGGGCAGGCCCGATGGTCGGGTGGAGGCGGAGATCGATCCGGCGGCCAGCCTGGCGGAGCCGTGAGGTGGAAGACGCCACCGCCGCCATCTCAGGACCCTCGGGCGTCGTCGGGGCGCGCCGGCCCGCTCGCACCGTGAGCCGCCGGGCCGGCCAGCGGGTCGAGAGCGACTATGCCGCTCTGCGCGTGCTCACCGCACTGCTGCGTGGCGAGCGGCCGGAACGGCTGGATTGGATGGCGATCCTGCGGGTGGCCAATCATGCGCTGGTGACGCCGGCGCTCGCCGCGGCGCTGGATGTCGCCGGCGGCCAGGTCGATGCGCCGCACGATGTCCGCACTTTTCTCGATGAGGTTGCGAGACGAACCGGCGAACGGAACCGGCGGCTCGCGGCGCAGCTGTCCGACATCTCTGCGGCCCTGAACGCCGAAGGAATTGAGCCCATGGCGCTGAAGGGCGCCGCCTTCCTGGCGTCTCCCGGAGATCGGCCGCTCGCGCGCATCCTGACGGATCTGGATCTGCTCCTCGCGCCGGACGAGATCGAGCGCGCCATCGGAGCCCTGGAGAGAGCTGGATTTCGGCTGCTTGCCCGCTACCCGCAATTCGAATCCCACGTCGCCGCGGAGCTCGGACGCGAGCAGGACATGGGTGCGCTCGACTTGCATCGACGGAGGCCTGGCCCGCGCCACATGGCGGCGAATGCGGCATTGGAGCGCCCGTCCGAGAGGATCGAAATTCCCGGCGCCGTGGTCAGGCGAGGCTCCCCCGAGACCCGAATCCTCGAGATCGTGCTGCACGATCTCTTTCATGATGGCGACTATTGGCGCGGCGCGCTCGATCTGCGCCACCTGATCGACATCGCCGATCTGATATCGTCCGGGGAAGCCGACTGGTCGTTGCTGACCGAGCCCGCACTTGGGGTCCTCGGACGGCGCGCCGTGGGAAGACACTTGATCGCCGCGCACGATCTGCTCGGTGCGCCGGTCCCGCCAGAGCTTCTGAACAGCCTTGGCGCAGGCCTCGAATACCGAAGGGCGCTTTATCAGATGCGGGCCCCGGCGCTTCGGACGCCGCTCGTGTTCGCCTCGCTGCTCGCGCAGTCGCCGCAGATATTGGCCCACTACCAAAGAGAGCGGCGCTGGCACGCCGAATTCGCCGAGGCGGATGTCTCGCGGATCGCGCGCGCGCGGGCGCGCCTCACCCGCCTCGGGCGGTGGCTGGGCCCGCCGCCGGTGGGAAAATTGTAAGCCCCCGGTCACCGGGCCTCAGTTTGCCTCGACCGAGCACCCGGCGGATCCTGGCCACCGAAGCCCGGGGATCGAGGAGCGCGGCCGCGATCATGGCCAGGGCGGCCAGGGCGCGCCTGCGCCGCAGCTTCAGTTGCAAGTGGCGCCTTCGGAGTCGGCTGGACGCGAGCCGCGATTCGGCCAGGAGCCTGGGCAGAGGACGGGTGGTCAACCGGTGTCGGTACTGCTCCACCGGCCAGGGCTCGAGGCCGCGACGGCGCCGGCGAAAATTCCCCAGCGCCGCCTCGAGCAGATAGAATTGCTCCCGCTGGCGCGTGGCGCTGATCGAGTGGTCGTGAACGCGGAACCTGACCAGCCGCTCCGGCTGCACCAGGATCAGGTATCCGGCCTCATAGAGACGGAGACACAGCTCGACGTCCTCGACGAAATCGAACGTTGGATCGTAGCCGCCGACGGCAAGCACCGCCTCGCGGCGCAGGAGCAGGGTCGAATGCGCGTAGCCCAGTCGCCCGCCGGCGGCGAGCTGACGTTCTACCGCCTCGCGCGTCAGCAGAGGCGTGTCCTGCGCGCCGCGTATCGCGCTGTCTTCGTCGATCCACCAGAAATACGACGCGACGCCCCCGAGCTCCGGGTGCTGCGAAAGGAAGTTCAGCTGCCGCTCCAGCCGGTCAGGCTGCATCAGGTCGTCGGCGTCGAGGCGTGCGACGAGAGGGGCGCGGCACCGCGCGAGGGCGTAGTTGGACGCGGCCGCCAGGCCGATGCGGCCCGGCGACAGGACCACGAGGCGCGCGTCGCGGAAGCTCCGCAGAATTTCCGGCGTCGCGTCCGTGGACCCGTCGTCGACGACGACCAGTTCGAAGTCCCCGAATGTCTGCGCGAGCACGCTCTCGATCGACTCGCGCAAGAAGCGCTCGCCGTTATAGACAGACATGTAAACCGAGACGGCAGGCCCCACTCGGCCCTCCCACGCTGGCAAAGCTTCAACGCGGCAAGCGTCGGAAAGTTTTTAGGCCAAGGGCTCTCCGACCGCCGAGATCGCCGGATTGCGCGCCTGGCGCATCTGCCGAAGATAGGCGAGCGCGGCGCGATGCAGCCACGGCCGAAGCGTCTCCCGGTAGACGCAATAGGCTGCGAACGCGAACAGCGCGACGGACCGCGGAGTCTTCAGGCCGACCTTACAAGCGTATCTCTTGTAGTATTTGTTGTGGAAATAGGCGGTGTGCCGAATCGACCAGTAAATCCGGCGCCAAAGCGAGGTCCTCTGGCCTCCGCTGCGGACGAGCGACGGCGCCAGATGGATGCAGTGCACGTCATTGGTGACGTACACGGGCAATCCCTTCAGGAACAGCCGCATCTGGTAGTCGCTTTCTTCGCGATATCCGTTGCCGGCCAGGTAGTGAGGATCGAAGGGCTCCTCGAGCAGGAGGGAGCGCTTGGTCAGGATGATCGAATGCGTGAAGGGCAGGCTGATGTCGCCGTCGTAAACGGCGCCGTTTGCGGGCTCGCAAAGCAGATGCCGGAAAGGCTTCGCGCGGCGCAGGCCGGAGCCGAACCGGCGCACCGCTTCGGCCGGCGTCTCTCCGTCCAGCATGTAGACGTTCCTGCCCGACACCGCGCCCGCCCCGTACTTCTCGAGCTTGCGAAGGCAGGTAATCGCGTAGAGGGGTTCGAGATACTCATCGTCGTCGCTGAACAGGATGTATTCGTTGGTTGCATTCGTGACGCCCACGTTGCGCGAAGCGGCCGCGCCGAGGCGGCTCTCGTTGCGAATGAACCGGGTCGCGATCGAGGTGTTGGTCCGGGCGATGGAGTCGACCACATCGGGCGTATCGTCGCTCCCCTCATCGGACACGAAGACGATCTCGGTCACACCTTCCTGCGCGTAGTAGCTCGGCGTCACCAGTTTCAACGTGTGAGCGCGGTTTCGCGTGGGCACGACGAGGGTGATCACGACGCGCTCCTCAGACGGGGCAGGGCGCCGTCACCTTCGCAAAGGGCCCGGAACGTGGTGAAACGATAACCCTGCGCCTTCAGGGCGCGCACCGTTCGCTTCACCCGGGCGAATCCCCAGGGATAGCAGTCGAGGCTGTGAAGGTTCACGACCACTATGGGCGTCGCCGCCGCCGTTACGGCGCCGAGCGAGTAGTCATAGGCGACCCGCTTCACTGGGCTCTCGATCGCAAGCAGGCTGCGATCCCAGACGCGCATGCCTACGAAGCCGTAGCGTTCCAGGAGGCGCAGCGTCTGCAGGCGGTCGTCGCCGAACGGACTGCTGTAGGTCGCCAGCGTCACGCCCAGATGCCGCCTTGCGAGCGATTGGGACCTGAGCAGGTCGAGCTCGTCCAATGGACGGTGGCGATAGCCGTGCAGCCCGAGCTCATGGCCTTCGGCGAGGATTCGCCGGAAGAGAGGCAGATAGAGGTCCCGAGCCGATCCGTCGTCGAGCAGCCCGAATATCCCGAAGAAGGTCGCCGGCAAGTTCTCGCGGCGGAGGAAATCGAAGATGGTCTCGACCGGGGCCACGCTGGATCGCGCGGCCTGGAGCGCGCCGATCGCCAGTCCCGCCAGTCCGCGAGCCGGACGGCGGCGCAGCATCCGCACGTCGAGCTGCGAGAGGCTGCCTCGCCCCGTGAAGAACAGCCACGAGAACAGAGACCAGCCCTCGTTGGGCGTGCCTGCGTACGAAAGCTCGAATTCGGGCTCGTCGAAGGTCAGGACGGCGATGCGGTCCACTCGGTCAGCCCGGGCTGTGATCGCCTGGTGGCGCGCCGAGAGGATTCCGTCACCGATCATGGCCCTGGCGAGTTCTGGTTCGCGCCCAGCTGCGGCGTGCTCGCATTTGGCAAACTCATCGCTGCGGCCTCGGTTCCTCGCGACGAGATTGATAGCGCAACGGCGCACGTCGTTCGCGATTGGCGCCGGCCCAAAGGGAACGCGAGCCGGCTGCGACGGATGGAAGCACTTCGCGAGGGAAATACGGCGGGTTTCCGACCCGTGAGATGTATCGAAACATCTGTGGCTGGCAGCATTGCGCAGCTCAAGTGATTGAGATCAGAAAATTTTTCGATCCACTTGGAAGCCGGTCGGAAACTTGGGCAGAGTCCCGGGACTTGCAGCGCCACAATACCGCCGCAGGCCTTAAGGGGGCGGCAAGGCTGCGGCCATTTGTCGGTTAAGGTTTGTTTGTCGATGACCCCTAAGGTGACGCTCGAAGTGGCGTCGTCGAGGGATCTGTATGGCAAATCTCACGTTCAGTGACGATTTCAATTCGTTGAGCATTTGGAATGCACAGTATGCGCCCAATGGAATCTGGCGCGACAACTATGGATACGGCGGCATCAACAACTACACGCTCCCCGGGGAGCAAGAACTCTACACGGGCCCCTACTTCGACGGCCACCCCGGCGACTTCAACGACGGCAACTACCAGCTGAGCAACGGCGTGCTCTCGCTGGT
>NZ_DATIMC010000067.1:0-68752 GCF_035475775.1 Phenylobacterium sp.
GCCAGCGTCCATCCGCAGGTCGCCGCCGACCTGCGCGACCGTCTCGCCGCCGCCAAGGCCGAGTTCGCGCCCTATCGGCTCAAGGAGGTCCCGCCCTACTTCAAGGCCATGCGCGCCCGGCTCCGGCAGCTGCAGGACTGAAGAATTTTCGCGAGAAAATTTGGCGATCTCTTCCGTCTCATGTTCTCATTATGTTCATGGACGAGCTGGACGCGGCGTCGCGCGAGCAGGACGAGGGGCTGAAGCGGCTCTTCGAGGCCGGGCTCGAGCTTGCGCTTCAGGTGCAGGCCGACGCCATGGCTGCCGACACGTCGGAAGCGCGCGCCAGGCTGGCCATCGCCTTCCATCGGCTCTCCCGGGGGGTGCGCCAGACCGCGGCGCTTCGCGCCAAGCTGCTCCGCGATCGGCAGCGCGCCGGCCGCGAAGCCATGGCCCACGCCGAGGCCCGCCGCAACGCCCAGGTCACTGCCCGCAAGTCGGCGATCTCGAAGGCCGTCGAGCGGCTGATCGAGACCACCGTCGACGACGAGGACGAGCAGCTCGACGCCAACGAGGACCTCGCCACGCGCCTCGAGGCCGAATCCCTCTCGCACGACCTCCCGGAGCTGCCTGTCGCGGTGCAGATCGCCCCCCCCTCTCGCAGGCGTTGGGCCTGACTGCTGCGGACGTCGATGCTCCGCCCGGGCAGACCTGCGGAGCCGAGGATCGAAGCGATCCCCTCGCTTCCCCCGATCCCCTCGCCGCGCGGCCGGGACTGGACGATATCGAGTTCGACGCCGCGCCGCCGCTGCGCCCCTCCGGCTGAGCCGCCGCGCTCAGGCGGCGATGCGGCTGATCCAGTCCTTCAGCACGCCCAGCACCTGGTCGGCCGGCGCATAGCCGCGGGTCACCACGCCATAGACCCCCGCCTCGTTCGGACCGCCGACCAGCGTCGGAAAGGCCGTGACGCCGGCGCGCTGGGCGATGGCGTAGTCGCGCCAGGTCTCCTGCTTGGCCTCCTCCGACGCCCATTGCTGCAGGAACCCGTCCCGCTCGACGCCGAATTCCTCGGCGAGGTCGGCCAGCACCTCCCCCGAAGTCAGGTCGCGGCCCTCGGCGTAGAAGGCGCTCTGGGCGCGCGCCAGATAGCTCACCGCCAGCTCCTGGCTCTCGCGGCGCACGACCACCACGGCCCGCGCGCCGGGATCGGTGTCATAGACGAAGCCCTCGCGGTCCATGGCGTGCGCCTCGAACGGCAGCCCGGTCGCCTCGTTGACGTGGGCCCAGTGGGTCAGCACCTCGCGCTTGCCGGCCTCGTCCATAGGCCGCTCGGTCCCCGGGCGCAGCCCGCCCATGATCACGTGCACCGGCAAGCCGCCGCCGAACGCCTTGCGGACCGCCTCGATCACCGGCGAAAAGCCGTAGCACCACGAGCACATCGGGTCGGCGAAGTAGATGAGGTGCGGCTCTTGCATGGCGAGGGCCTCCGTGGCGGAGCACGGAATCATTGCGCCGATCCGTCGCCGCGTCACGCGAAAGCGCGCGGCCCGCCGCTTCACAGGCGCGCGCCCATGCGCCAAGCTCCGGCCCGCATGGCGCACGATCATCCCGGGCACGAGCACGGCCAGCATCCGCCCTCCGACATGGAGCTGCGGGTCAAGGCGCTGGAATCCGTGCTGGTCGAGAAGGGGCTGGTCGACCCGGCCGCGCTCGACGCCATCGTCGACCATTACCAGCACAAGGTGGGGCCCAGGAACGGCGCCCGCGTGGTCGCCAAGGCCTGGAGCGATCCGGCGTTCCGCGCCCGGCTGGAGACCGACGCCACCGCCGCCATCGCCGAGCTCGGCTACACCGGCCGGCAGGGCGAGCACATGGTCGCGCTGTTCAACACGCCGTCGCTCCACAACATGGTCGTCTGCACCCTGTGCTCCTGCTACCCCTGGCCGGTGCTGGGCCTGCCGCCGGTCTGGTACAAGTCCGCGCCCTACCGCTCGCGCGCGGTGATCGATCCGCGCGGCGTGCTGGCCGAGTTCGGCGTGAGCCTGCCGCAGGGGATCGAGGTGCGCGTCTGGGACTCCACGGCCGAGGTGCGCTACCTGGTCATCCCCGAGCGCCCGGCCGGCACGGAGCGCCTCTCGGAGGCCGAGCTCGCCGCGCTCGTCACCCGCGACGGCATGATCGGCACGGCGCGGCTGTGAACGGCGTGCACGACATGGGCGGGATGCACGGCCTAGGCCCGATCGTCGCCGAGCCCGACGAGCCGCCGTTCCACCATCGCTGGGAAGCCCGCGTCCACGCGATGACCCTCGCCTCGCCGACGCGCAGCAACATCGACGCCGGGCGCCATCGGCGCGAGCTGATCCCCGGGCCTGACTACCTGGCCATGAGCTACTACGAGAAGTGGTTCCGCTCGCTCGCGGAGCTGCTCCTCGAGGCCGGCCTGGTGACGCCGCAAGAGATGGCCGAAGGCGAGGCCGCCGCCGGCGCGCCCAGGGCCGAGCCCCTGTTGAAGGCCGAGGCGGTTGCGACCGTCCTCACCCGCCCGGGAAGCTATGTCCGCGCGGCGGCGACCCGGCCCGCGTTCCGGCTCGGCGAGACGGTCCGCTGCCGCAATCTCAACCCGACCGGCCACACGCGCCTGCCGCGCTACGCTCGCGGCCACGCGGGCGAGGTCGTCGCCTGGCGCGGCGCCCAGGTGTTTCCGGACGCCAACGCCAGCGGCCTCGGAGAGCAGCCGCATCACCTCTACACCGTCCGCTTCACCGCCCGCGAGCTCTGGGGCGAGGCGGCCGACGCCCGCGACAGCGTCTGCCTGGACCTCTGGGAGCCCTATCTTGAGCCCGCCTGATCCCCTGTCGCTGCCCAGCATTCCCCGCGACGCCGACGGGCCGGTGTTCGCCGAGCCCTGGCAGGCGCAGGCCTTTGCGCTCACCGTCCAGCTCCACGAAGCAGGCGCCTTCTCCTGGACCGAGTGGGCGCAGGCGCTCTCGGAACAACTGAGCGCCGCCGGCCCGGGCGACGACGGTTCCCGCTATTACGAGCATTGGCTGGCGAGCCTCGAACGGCTGGTCGCGGCCCGGCGACTGGCCGACCCGGCGGCGCTCCTCGAGCGCAAGCGGGCCTGGGCGGACGCCTACCGGCGCACGCCGCACGGCCGGCCGGTGGCCCTGTAGGCGAGCGGTCCTGATCGAGCGGCGGCGCGGCGGCGGCCCGAGGAAAATACCCGGCGCAGCTTGCGGTTGACCCCGCATCAAGAGTTAAGGAGCTTCGGGGCTCGGCGGCGATCGCGGCTGGAGATCGTGAGAGACCGGCCAGTGGAATTGCAGAGCTTCAGGGTCCTCGACTTCGGCCGGCGCCGCGATTCATGCCGGCGATCAAGGTCTCGGCCCCTCGCCGCCCCGCTCTTCACCTGCGGGAACCTTTCGCCGGGTCTGAACGCTGAAGCTTGTCGCGAAGGGTGAGTGAATGGTCCAATACGCGGTGACCCTGAAGGATGGCGACTGGACGGTCTTCAAGGACGGCCAGCCCGTCGAACGCGGCCTCTCGCGCTCCGCCGCGATCCAGATGGCCAAGGACCTGGCCTTCGAGTCCGAGGAGCGCGGCGACAGCGTCGAGCTGCTGATCCAGGGCTACTACGGGCACCTGTCCCGCCGGGTGACCGGCGCGGGCGAGGGCGAGGACTAGCTCCGCCGCACAGCCGACTTCGCCTCCCGACGGGCCCGCGCTTCGGCCTTGGCCGCCGCCTTGCGCTCCTTGCGCTCCTGACGCTTGAGCTCCAGCTGCGCCTCTTCGTCGTTCTCCAGGGCGATGCGGCGGGCTTCGGCCTCGGCCTCGGCCTTGCGGCGAGCCTCCTCCTTTTCGGCCGCGCGCTTGGCGCGGACCTCTTCCAGCTCGCGCGCCTTGCGCTGGGCGCGGGTCTCGAGGGTCTCGGGACGCACGGTGGGCTTGGGCTTGAATTTCTCGAGCAGCGCCTTGCGGGCTTCGGCTTGGTCGCTCAGGCGGTCGGAAAAGCCGCCGATCTTGGACTCACGCATCATGGACTGGGACAGGTCTCACAGGTTGTCGCGCCAAAACCCCCGGGCGCGGATCGGGTTGCCGCCCAAGCTGGATTTCCCGGCCCGGCGAGCGGGGGCGATCAGCCGACGATCTCGGCCTCGGTGAAGAACTGGGCGATCTCGGCGCGGGCGTTTTCCAGGCTGTCGGAGCCGTGCACGGAGTTCTCGCCCACATTGTTGGCGTAGAGCTTGCGGATGGTGCCCGGGGCGGCCTGTTCGGGGTTCGTGGCGCCCATCACCTCGCGGTAGCGGGCGACGGCGTTGTCGCCTTCCAGCACCTGCACCACCACCGGGCCGGAGGTCATGAACTCCACGAGCTCGCCATAGAACGGCCGCGCCTTGTGCACCTCGTAGAACCGTTCCGCCTGCTCGCGGCTCATCCGGATGCGCTTTTGCGCGACGATCCTCAGGCCGGAATCCTCGATCACCGCATTGATCTTGCCCGTCAGGTTCCGTTTCGTCGCGTCGGGCTTGACGATCGAGAAGGTGCGTTCGGTCATGGTCTGGATGGAAGCTTCCGAGCTGTGGGGACGGGCTGCGGGCGCACCGCGGGCGCCGGTCTATAGCGGCAAGCCTCCCGCTCGCCAAGCCGGCCGTGACGTCACGGGGTGGGAAGCGCCGGTCTCTTCTGCTATGCAGCGCCCGGGCCAGCCGGCGCGGCGCATTCCATCCTGGCCCCTTCCGCCCATCCCGCAGTCCTTGCGCGGAGCGCGTGTGCGCCCGCCCGCCGTGATCCCCTCCCGATGCTGCAGATCCACGACCTTGTCTTCGACGCCTGGGGCCGCCGGTTCTTCGACCACGCCACCGTCACCCTGCCCAAGGACGCCACGGTGGGCCTGGTTGGGCGCAACGGGGTCGGCAAGTCGACGCTGTTCAGGCTGATCCAGGGCGCCTATGTCCCGGGCGAGGGCGATATCGGCCTGCCGAAGGACGCCCGCCTCGGCTGGGTGGACCAGGAACACCCGGCGACGCCCGTGCCGCTGCTCGAGACCGTGCTCGCCGCCGACGTCGAGCGCGCGCGGCTGCTCGCCGAGCTCGAGACCGCCCCGCCGGAGCGGCTTGGCGAGATCTACGCCCGGCTGATCGACATCGACGCCGACCGCGCGCCGTCGCGAGCGGCCGAGATTCTGACCGGCCTGGGCTTCTCGAACCCCGACCTCGCGCGCCCGATGGCCGAGTTCTCCGGCGGCTGGCGCATGCGCGTGGCGCTGGCCGCCTCGCTGTTCGCCGAGCCCGACCTCTTGCTGCTCGACGAACCCACCAACTACCTCGACCTGGAGGGCGCGCTGTGGCTGGAGGCGCGCTTACGGAAATATCCGCACACCGCCATCGTCATCAGCCACGACCGGGAGCTGCTGAACAACTCCGTCGACCACATCCTGCACCTGAAGGATGGCAAGCTCGACCTGTACCCCGGCGGCTACGACGCCTTCGAGCGGCAGGTTTCCGAGAAGCTGCGGCTGCAGGCGGCGACCCGGGCCAAGATCGAGGCGCGCCGGGCGCACATGCAGTCGTTCGTCGACCGTTTCCGCTACAAGGCGAGCAAGGCCCGCCAGGCGCAGTCGCGCCTGAAGGCCATCGCCAAGCTGCCCGCCGTGGCCGCCGTCGTGGAGGAGCACGTCTCGCCGTTCATCCTGCCCTCGCCGGAGCGGCCGCTGCCGCCCCCGCTGCTGAGGCTGGAGGACGCCGCCGTGGGCTATGGCGGCCCGCCGGTGCTGAAGAAGCTGAACCTGCGCCTCGACGTCGACGACCGGATCGGCCTGCTGGGGGTCAACGGCGCCGGCAAGTCGACCTTCGCCAAGCTGGTCGCAGGCGCGCTGCCGCTGGAGGCCGGGCGCATGCACCGCTCCGGCCGGATGCGCGTCGGCTGGTTCCACCAGCATCAGATCGAGGCCATGGACCCGACCGACACGCCGCTGGAGATCATCCGCCGCGTGCTGCCGGAGACCTCCGAGCCGCAGCGCCGCTCGCGCCTGGCGCAGTTCGGCCTCGGCTTCGACAAGCAGGCCACGACGGTGGCCGACCTCTCCGGCGGCGAGCGCGCGCGCCTGCTGCTCAACCTCATCGCCATGGCCGCCCCGCACCTGCTGATCCTCGACGAGCCCACCAACCACCTCGACATCGATTCCCGCCGCGCGCTGCTGGAGGCGCTGAACGACTACGAGGGCGCGGTCATCCTGATCACCCACGACCGTTCGCTGATGGAGCTGGTGGCCGACCGGCTGTGGCTCGCCGCCGAGGGGACGATCACGCCGTTCGACGGGGACATCGAGGACTACGCCCGCTTCGTGCTGGAGCGCGCCAAGGCGGCGGCGCAGGGTCCGAGACCGGCCAGGCCCGAGCCGCCGGCCTCGCCGCCGCCCCCGCCGCCAGCCGCGCGGAAGGTCCCGACAGGGCCTGCCCGCCGCCGGGCCGAGGCCGCGGAAGCCGCGCTGGCGCGGGCTGCGGGCGCGCTGAAAGCGATCGACACCCGGCTCACGGATCCCAAGATCGCGTCAGGAGATCCCGCCAGGCTCGCCCAGCTCGGCCGAGCCCGGGCGGCGGCTCAGGCTGCGCTCGCGGCCGCCGAGCACGAGTGGCTGGAGGCCCAGCAGGCCTACGAGTCGCTGAAGCCCACCGCCTGACCGGGCGGGACCTCGAAGGTGTCGTGGATGCGCGTCAGGTCGATCTGGATCGCCCCGTCGGGCTTGTCCTCCAGGATATGCGCGAACATGTGCCCCATCCGGACGTCCTCGGGCCGGTAGTTGTGGCGGTCGTTGATCGGCGACGAGATCGCCTCGTCGAAGCCGGTGATCGACACCAGCAGCCGCGGCGCTTCCGCCAGGAGTTGCTCCTGGCTCATGCCGTACAAGGGACTCTCCGCGTCGATCGGGTGGATCAGCGTCCACGAAAGGCTGAGCACCGGGTTCTCGCTGCGCACCAGCTTCAGGTCGAAGAACCGCCGGAAGGTGCCCCCGTCCGGCAGATGGAAGGTCCGCAGATAGCTGATCCGGCCCCGCACCTCGCTGATCGCTTGCAGCCTGCGGCTCGCCACCCGCACCATCAGCGCCTGGCCGGCCTCATAGGGGCCGATCACCGCCGAATCCGAGAAGATCAGCCGCGGCTTCGGCCTTGCGAAGCGGGCGAAGAAGGCGCCGGTGACCAGCGCGGTCAGGAACATGCCCACGAAGATCTCGGCCGCCGCGACGGTGTGGCCGTAGCCGTCGGCCGGCGTCATCTCGCCGTAGCCGACGGTCGCCAGGGTCTCGACGCTGAAGAAGAAGGCGTCGGCGAAGCTGCCGGGCCTGGCGTTGCCGACAGCTCCGGGGACCGCCCAGTAGAGGCCGGCGAAGATCACGTTGACGCCGACGAAGATGCTCATCACGGCGACCAGGAAGCCGTGCCAGCTCATCGCCAGCACGAGATAGTAGGGATCGTTCAAGGCGAAGCGCGAGGCGCCCAGCTTGATGGTGCTCAGGCCTTGGCTCTCGATCCGGGGCGGGCGCCGCTGCATGCGCGAGCCATAGCATGACTTCCGGAACTTTCCGGGAGGCCGAGACATTGCCCGGCCGACGCTTCGACCCATGGGAGCGAGAGATGGCCCGGCTCATTCCGAAGCTGGTCTTCCAGGCCGCGCCGATCATGATGCTGGCCGGCGCCGGGGTCATGGCCTTGCAGGGCCCGGAGCGCTGGGGCCGGTCCCGGCGCACCGCCGATGGGCGCGGCCGACACGCCCGCTCGCCGCTGCAGATCCCCTGGAAGGGCTGGAAGGACATCCTGATCCGCACGCGCAAGGAGTTCGTCGACGACAACATTTCGATGATCGCCGCCGGCGTCGCCTTCTACAGCCTGCTGGCGCTGTTTCCGGGGCTCGCCGCCTTCGTCTCGCTCTACGGCTTGTTCGCCGACGTGGGCGCCGTCCAGCACCATCTGGCCGTGCTCTCCGTCGTGCTGCCGGGCTCGGCCCTGCAGTTCATCGGCCAGCAGATGGTCCGGCTCGCCGACGCCCACAAAGGGGGGCTCTCCTTCGCATTCGTCGTCGGGCTCGTAACCTCGCTGTGGAGCGCCAACGGGGCGGTGAAGGCGATCATGACCGGTCTCAACGTCGCCTACGAGGAGCGGGAGAGGCGCGGCTTCATCCGCAAGACCCTGATCTCGTTCGCGTTCACGATCGGGCTCCTGATGTTCGGCCTGGGCGCGATCGCGGTGCTGGGCGCAGGACCCGCCATCGAGGCCTACGTCGGCCACCACGCGGCCCTGGTGTTCGACCTGATCAGCTGGCCCGCCCTGCTGGTGGTCATGGGGCTGGGGCTCGCGATCCTGTACGCCTACGCGCCCAGCCGCGATCCGCCGCGGTTCAAGTGGGTGACCCCCGGCAGCGTCGCCTCGATCGTGCTGTGGCTGGCGGTCTCGGCGCTCTTCTCGCTCTACGTCGGCAACTTCGCCCACTACGACAAGACCTACGGCTCGCTGGGCGCCGTGGTCGGCTTCATGATGTGGAGTTGGCTCTCCAGCCTGATCGTGCTGGTGGGCGCCGAACTCAACTCCGAGGTGGAGCACCAGACCGCGATGGACACCACCCGGGGCCGGCCGAAGCCGATGGGCCGTCGCGGGGCCCGGGCGGCGGACACCCTCGGCGCAGCCCAGGCGGGGTGATCGCGGCTCAGGTGATGTGCTTGGGGCTGATGGGGTCGGACCCCGGGAAGGTCTCCTCGATGGCCTCGTCGAGCAGCGCCTCCTGACGGTCCTCGGCGGCGGCCTCCTTCTCGGCCAGCTGGTCGTGCTTCTCGTCCTGGGCCAGCGGCTTGGCGGGCCGCGAGTGGGGCGCCTCGACGTGACGGTCCTCGGGCTTGACCAGCCGGTCCGGCGCCTCGTCGGCCGTGGGGCCGCTGGAGCCTTTCCGGAAGGCGCGTTTCTCCTCGTTGTCGTTGTTGGGTCGGTCGGGCATGGCGCGCTCCTCATTTGCGGGCCGTCGGGATGACGGCGTGGCTATTTCTTCTCCAGCAGCAGCTGGCCTTCCCGCTGCAGCCTCCCCTTGACCTTTCCGGCGATCATCCCGAGCAGGCCGGGAAGCAGCACCTCCAGCCTGATCATCCTGTCGGCCACGTCGATGAGCCCGGAGATCGCCTGGCCCATGACAGAGAAGGAGAAGTTGAGCTGGTCGCCCTCCCAGGTCTTGGTCACCGAGCCCATTCCGCCCAGGTGCTGGGCGAGATCGGCGAAGCCGCCGTCGATGCGCCGGCGCGCCTCGACGCGCCCGAGATCGTGAGGAATGGTCACGGTGATGGCCTTGCTCATGGGCCTCTAACGGCCGGAGCCGCCGCGGGGGTTCCGCGCGACTCGCAAGGCCCCTACCCTGCCGGCGGCATGGCGCAGACCCCCGACCTCGGCGAAGACCGCACGATTTTCGGCGAAGGACCCTATCCGGACAGCGGCCCCCTCGCGGTGCTCGCTCGGCTCGCCTTCCTGGCGGCGGTGCTGGCCATCGTCGTGGCGGTCTTCCTCCCGCGCTGGATCGTGCCGCAGTTCACCCGCTCGCATTACCTCGAGCACTTCGCAGCCTTCTACGTCGCCGCGCTCGCCGGGCTCGCGGCCATGCCGCGGACGCAGCTGCGCCGCCTGGGGTCGGCCTATGTCGTCTTCGCCCTGATCCTGGAGTCCACCCACCTGTTCGCCGGCGCGCCGCTTCGGCCGCTGCTCGACAACGCGGTCGCAGACCTGGGCGGGCTCGCCGCGGCCCTTGCGCCGGTGCTCGTGGATCGCTTCCGCCGGCGCTTCCCCCCACGCGCGGGATGACGCCGCGGCCCTAAAGGAACGTCCAGTGCGGCCGGTCGCGGACGCGCAGGTTGTTCTGCACGTGGCGCACGCCGTCGACGTCGGCGATGTCCTCGATATGGCGCTTGTCCTCCTTGCGCCGGACCGTGCCGTTCAGCGTCACCTCGGCGTCGTCGACCAGCACCTCGACGTCGCGCAGGTCGAGCCCGCGCTCATCCTCCAGGCGCTCGACGATCACCGCCCACAGCACGCGGTCGGAGGGGCCGCGCCGGCGTCGTCGACGATCATCGTCGCGGCGCTCGGCCCTGCGCTCCTCCTCGCGACGGTCATCGTCGTCGCGGCCGTCGTCGTAGCTGCGCCGCCCGGCGAGGAAGTCGCCCGCGCGCCCCACCCAGGACCGCGGCTCGCCCCGGTCGTCCTCATCGCGCTGGCGCTCATCCCGGCGCATCCGCTCCTCGCGATCGTGGTCCGGCTCGGCAGAGCGGCGGTAGGGACGGCCCCGCTCCTGGTCATAGGCCCAGTCGCGACTGTAATCGGCCTGGCCGTAGTCGTCGCGACCACGCATCCGCTCCTCGACGCGGCGGCCGGTGCGACTGTCCGGATCGTACTCGTAGTCGCGGGAATAGTCGGCCAGACCGAAGTCTTCCCGATCGCGCGGATCGCGGCGTCGCGCGCGCTCGTCGTCATCGCGATCGCGCCAGTCGTTACGGGCCATGGGGCGTCTCCTTGGCAGGGGCTCAGCTCTTGCGGCGACAACCGGCGCCGTGCGCGGGAGTTCCAAGCCGGGGCGGCGTTCAGGGAACCGCGGGAGACCTTGCCCGGCTTACCGGCGTGGCTCATCCGTCCGACTCGACCGAGATTGGCGCCGCCGTGCAGAAACCCGACCCCCACGCCAAGCTGAAGCCGGCGGCCCCGGTGGAGGTGAAGCTCGCCGAGGCCCTGCCTGTCGAGGTTGCGCACCCCTTCGCGCGGATCGTGCGGCTGGCCCTGCGGATCGTGCCCCTGGTGCTGTTGGTGGCGGCGGTGTTCGTGCTGCGCCGCGAGTTCCGGGGCCTCAGTCTGCACGCCGTCGCGGCCGCCATGGACGGGTGGGGGCATGCGGCCATCCTCGGCGCCCTGGGCCTGTCGGTGGTCAGCTTCATCTTCATGGGCGCGGTGGAATGGCTGGGACTGCGCTGGGTGGGCAAGACCCTGCCGTGGGGGGTGGCCATGGCGGGCTCGTTCCTGGCCAACGCCATCGCCCACGCCATCGGGGCGAACCTGCTGGTCTCCGGCGCCGTGCGGGCGCGGCTCTACGACCGCTACGGCGTGGGCCTGACACAGGTGGCGGCCACGACGCTGTTCGGGGGGATGTCCTTCGCCGTCGGCCTTGCGGCGCTCGGCGGCGGCGGCCTGCTGCTCGCCACGCCCGCCGAGCTGGAAGCCACCGCGATCCCGGTCACCGTCGCGCGCGCCGCGGGGGCGCTGATGGTGGCCGGCGCGCTGGGCTATGTCGCCCTCTGCGCGCTTCGGCGCAAGCCGCTCGCCGCCTTCGGCAGGAGCCTCACCCTGCCCTCCTGGCGCGAGGCCGCCGCCCAACTGGTGATCGGCGTGCTCGACAACGGCATCGCCGCGGCGATCATCTGGATCCTGCTGCCGCCGCACGCCACCAGCTATCCGAGCTTCGTCGGCGCCTATGCGGTGGCCTGCGTGGCGGGCCTGCTGTCGTCGGTGCCGGGCGGGGCCGGCGTGTTCGAGGCGGCGCTCTCCAGGCTCTTGCCCACCGTCTCGGCCGCGCCGCTCGCCGCCTCGTTCCTGGGCTACCGGCTGGCCTATTATCTGCTGCCCCTGGTCATCGCCTCCCTGGCGCTGGCCGGCGACACGCTGCTGCGGGTCCGCAAGGACTGAACGGCCTCAGCGCAGCGCGATCGAGAGCCGCGCGCCCAGGAACCGGCCGTGGGGATCGGAGCCCAGCGGCGTCTCGCGTCCCGTCTCGCCGGCCTCGTCCGGGCGTCCGCAGAGGAAGCCCAGCGATCCGGTCACCCGGTCATCGGCGAACCGCCGCGCGATCGAGGTCTGGGCGACGCCGGCCAGCCGAGCCTCCGCCGGACCGGGCGCGACGGCGGGCTCGACGCGCGGCCGCACCGCCTGGGCGAGCCGCTGAGCGCCATCGGCATCGCTCGGCCCCGGCTCAGCGAGCGCCGCGCCGGCGAGGACCGCCCAGATGGCCAGGGAAAGGCAAAGTCGCATCCTGGGGCTCCTCCGCCTCGCGCCGCGAGCTTAGCGCCTGAGAGACTGCACGACCACCGTCAGGCTATCGGGCGGAAGAACGAGCTTGCCGATCGCGCGCACCCGCGAGTGCTGTGGCGGCAGGTCGCGCACGGGATGGCCGCGCGGCCCGTCGGCGAGCCACCGATACTGGGCCGGGCCGTAGCGCCAGACCTCCGCAGGACCGCGCCGGGCCGCCGCGCCCTTGATGGCAAGCCGCACGCTCGCCGGTTCGCGGCCGCTACGGTTCAGGATCAGGACCGCGAGCCGTCCGTCGGGCCGGCGCACCGCGTAGGCGACCACCCACGCCGGCCCGCTCTGGCCGAGGACCTGTGTCGCGTACAGGCGGTGCAGCCCGTGGCCCGGCTGCAGCCAGGTGCGGCTGAGCAGCCGCGAGGCGAAGAACACCGGCAGCGGCGCGCCCGCCTGGCCCTGCGCATCGGCCAGGAACGGGGTCATGTTGCCGTATCCGGCGCACGGTAGGTGCTGGTTGATCGGCACGTTCGGGCCGTAGCCGAACATGTAGGCGGCGCGGCCGCCGGCGCTCAGGAAGTGGCCCACGATGTCGGCCTGCAAGAGCGCGCTGGGCAGCTCGACCATCGCCTGGCCGGAGAAGGCGGAGAATCCATATTCTGAGATCACCCAGGGGATCGCCCGCGGCACGCCCTCCTTCGCGAGCCGCGCCAGCATCGAGGCGAGCAGGGGGTCCTCGGCGACCAGCCTGGCGTGGATATCGCCGCAGATGTCGTCGAACGGGTAGTGCTCGAAGGAGAAGAACTGCAGGGCCGCCAGCCGCCCGCGCGCCTTCAGGTAGCCGATGAAGCCGCCGTTCCAGGACTTCCGGGCCGCCTCGACGAGCGGCAGCTCGGTGGCCGCGCTCTGCATGGACGGGCCGCCCAGTGGCGTGCGCCGGTCAACCCGCCGGATCGCGGCGGCCGTCTCGAGATAGAGCGCGCCATAGTCCGCGGGTTCGCCGTACTGGCCGTCCGGCTCTTCGCCGAGCTCGATCCGCGCCAGCGGATAGCCGCGTCGCTTCAGGTAGCCGACGAGCGCCGCTGCGTCGTCCGGCGTGTCGGACAGCACGCCGACCGGGATCATGGCCGGCAGGCCGTTGGTGATCCCGCTGGTGAAGAACCGGTCGACGCCCACCTGCTCCAGGTCGGGATCGCGGTCGAGCGCGCGATGCCAGGGGTCGGTCGAGGAGACGTGGGTGACGCTCTGGCCGCCATGCGAGGCGGCGTGCCGGAGGCGGTCGTGGAACGCTCCGTCGGCGCCCAGGACGCCGAAGCCCACCTCGCGCACCGCATAGCCCAGCCGGTCGCGGATGTCGGTCGAGCCTGCGGGCGCCGTGCGGGAGGCGGCGGTCATCAGGATGCGCAGGTATTGGACCCTGATCGGCTGCGCGGCGAGCCGCCGTGTCTCTGTCCCGCCGCGACCCGCCCGAACGGCCCCGCGCGGGAAGGTCCGCCAGCGGCCCTCGTCGTCATAGTCGTCCTGGCCGGTCCAGTACTGGACCTCATAGGCGGTGGCGTAGGGGTCGGCCCAGGCAATCTGCACGGCGTCGATGGCCGCGGGGGCGTCGAGCCGCAGCTCGATCCATTGGGGGTGCGGGCGCGCATCGTGGGTGAAGCGCCGGTCGAGGTAGGGGTTGGACTTCCAGAAGGTCGCCAGATCGCCGTCCGTGAGCCGCGACCAGCCGGTGTTGTTGGCGTTGTCCAGGGTGTCGCCGCGCCTGGGCAGCTGATAGCCCCAGGAGAGCCGGATCGGCGGGCCCAGGCGATCGCTGCCGGTCCAGTAGCCCTGGGCATGGACGGCGTCGCTCCAGGTCCCCTGCTCGGTCCAGTGCCAGGCCTCGACGCCGAGCTCGGTGCGCAGCCGGTAGGTCGCCGGGCGCAGGCCCAGGCTGCGCATCGCGGCGATGTTGCGGGCCGTGAACAGCCGGTCGATCTCGCCCCGCTGGGCCCCGTCGATCCCGGCGCCCAGCGCCACGTCCGGGCGCAGGCGCCCGCGTGCGCCGGCGGGCGTGAGGTCCACCTGGACGGTGAGCGGGGCGGCGCCTGCCGCGCCCGCGGCCAGGGCGAGCGCGAAGCACGGCGCGAGCGATCGGAGGCGGCGCAGGCGGGCGGTCATGGGCGCGCCGCTTCTATGCTGTGGGCGCGGCGCGGTCGACAAGCGGCGCGGCGCGTCGTTAGCTGCCGCCATGCGGCCAAGCCCCGGAATGCTGATCTGCGCCGCCTTGCTGGCGGGCGCCGCCCAGGCGGCTCCGGGGCCTGCGCCGCGCGAGGCGGCCGGCCATCCGGACCTCACCGGGGTGTGGACCAACGCCTCGATCACCCGGCTGACGCGGCCGCGGGGCGTCACGCCCCTGGTGGTCAGCGACGCCGAGGCCGAAGCCATCGCCAAGGCCAATCCGCTGGTCGCCGAAGCCGACGCCGAAGCGCGGCCATCCGGCCCCGCCGAGCGGCCGCCCGCCGCCGGCGATCCGGGCGGCTACAACGCCTTCTGGCTCGATCCCGGCAAGACCCTGGCGACCGTCGAGGGCCAGCGGCGCACCTCCTGGATCGTCGACCCGCCGGATGGCCAGCTGCCGCTTTCGGCCAACGGCCGCAAGCTGATCGCCGCCTCGCGCGCCGCCCACGAGCCGGATGCGCCCTCCGGCCCGGAGGCGCTGATGCCGTGGGACCGCTGCCTGATCGGCTCGCGCGGCTCCGGCGGCCCGGGCATGCTCAACAACATCTACAATTCCAACTACCAGATCGTGCAGACTCCGGGCGCGGTGGCCATCGACGTGGAGATGATCCACGACGTGCGCATCATCCCGGTGTTCGCGACGAGGGCCGCGGCCCAGGCGGCGCACGCTCCCGCCGCCCTGCACCCCTGGCTCGGCGACAGCACCGGCTGGTGGGACGGCAAGTCGCTGGTCGTCGAGACCGTCCACGTCAATCCCGAGCAGGGCCGCTCGGGGCCGATCTTCCTGTCCGATCAGGCGCGGGTCACCGAGCGCTTCACCCGCGTCTCGGACCGCCAGATCCTCTATCAGTTCACGGTCGAGGACCCGGCCTACTACACGCGGCCCTGGCGCGCCGAGATGGTGCTCAGCGCCGGCCCCGAGCGGCTTTACGAATACGCCTGCCATGAGGGCAACTACGCGCTGCCGGACATCCTGGCCGGCGCACGCGCCGCCGAGCGCAAGCGCTGAGCCGCAGCCCCGGAGGAAACGCCATGGAGCCGATCCTGCGGCTGGCCGGGCCCGCCGACGCCGAGGCGATCCGCGCGCTCACCCGGGAGGCCTATGCCAAGTGGGTCCCGGTCGCCGGCCGCGAGCCGCTGCCGATGCAGGTGGACTACGAGGACGCCGTGCGTCGCCATCGCTTCGACCTCGCCTGTCTGGGCGAGGTGCTCGCAGCCCTGATCGAAACCGTGCCGGAGGGCGACGAGCTGCTGATCGTCAATGTCGCGGTCCGCCCCGCCTTCCAGAAGCGCGGACTGGGCGTGCGCCTGCTGAGGCTCGCCGAACGGCTGGCCGCCGAGGCCGGGCTCAGCGGGACGCGGCTCTACACCAACAAGCTGTTCGCCGAGAACATCGCCCTGTACCGGAGCCTCGGCTATGCGATCGAGAGCGAAGAGGTCCAGACGATCGGGGTGCGCGTCAACATGGTCAAGCCGTTCGCGCCCTGCTGATGGAGCGGCGGGCCGGTTAAACCTCCTCCTGTCGGAGACTCTCCACGAAGGGCGGCAGCCACGGGTTGCGCCCGGGCTTCATCCGCTCGGCGCGGTAGATGTGCACCAGGTCGGCGTAGGCGTGGTCGAAGTCCTTGTTGACGATCACGTAGTCGTACTCGGTCCAGTGGGCGACCTCGCGGCGGCCGAGCGCGAGCCGCTGGTCGATGACCGCCTGGTCGTCCTGCGCCCGGGCGTGCAGCCGCCGCGAGAGGTCGCTCCAGGACGGCGGCAGGATATAGACGCGCACGGAATCCTGCGGCGCCTGGCCCGCGACGTGGCGCGCGCCCTGCCAGTCGATGTCGAACATCACGTCGCGCCCCGCCTCGAGCGCGGCCATCACGGGCGCCTTCGGCGTCCCGTAGCGATGACCGTTGACCTCCGCCCACTCGAGGAGCTCGCCGGCGGCGATCATCGCCTCGAACTGCTCGCGGGTCTTGAAGAAGTACTCGCGGCCGTCGACCTCGCCGGGCCTGGGCGGCCGCGTCGTGGCGGAGATCGACAGCGTCATGCCCTTGAAGTCGGCGACGAGCCGGCGCGACAGCGAGGTCTTGCCCGCGCCGCCGGGGCTGGAGACCAGCATCAGGAGGCCGCGGCGCACGGTCTCCCACGGCTTGAGGTGGCGGTCGTCGGCGAATGGGTCGAGCGCGTCGCTATTCAACGTTCTGCACCTGCTCGCGGAACTGGTCGATGACGGCTTTGAGGTCGAGGCCGCGCGAGGTCAAGGCGGGCGAGGCGGACTTGGAGCACAAGGTGTTGGCCTCGCGCATGAATTCCTGAGTCAGGAAGTCGAGCCGGCGGCCGACCGCGCCCTCCCCGGCGAGCAGCTGGCGCGCCGCCGCCAGATGGCCGGTCAGCCGGTCCAGTTCCTCGCGCACGTCGGCTTTCACAGCCATCGCGGCGGCTTCCTGCACGATGCGGTCCTCCGCGGCGCCCTCGCCGAGGAGCTCGGCCATGCGCCGGGCGAAGCGCTCCTTGATGATCCCCGGCTGCTCGCCGGCGACGGCTTCGGCCTCGCCGATCAGCGCCTCGATGCGGTCGAGAAAGCCGGTGAGCAGCCCTTCCAGGGCCCTGCCCTCCTCGCGCCGAGCGGTCTGCAGGGCGTCCAGCGCCGCGCCGAGCGAAGCGGCGATCGCCGCCTCCAGCTCGGCCTTGGCCTCGGGGTCGTCCACGGCGTCCTCGCTCTCCACCACGCCCTTCAGCGCCAGCAGGCCGTCGAGGCTGGGCGGACCCGCCTGGCCGGAGGCCAGATAGGGCGCGCCGACCGCCAGGTAGCGCTCGAGCTGCTCGAGGTTGAGCCGCACCGCCGAGGCGCCCTCGGCGCGCCGGGCCTGCACGCCCACGGTGAGCTGGCCCCGCTGGAAGCGCGCCTGCGCTTGCTCGCGGGCCGAGCGCTCCAGGCCGTCGAATCCTGGGGGTCCGCGGTAGCGGACCTCCAGGTTGCGGCCATTGACGCTGCGCGCCTCCACCGCCCAGCTCCAGGCGCCCGAGGCGCCCTCTGCGCGGCCGAAGCCGGTCATGCCCGAGATGCTCATCGCGCCGCTCCCTGGACGGGGCCGGCCGCAGCCCGCTGCTTCTCGATCTCACGCCAATGGGCGACGTTCGTCTGGTGCTCCTCGAAGGTGGAAGCGAAGGAATGCCCGCCCGTGCCGTTGGCCACGAAATAGAGCTCGCGGGTCTGCGGCGGATCGAGCACCGCCGCGAGCGCGGCGCGGCCCGGGTTGGCGATCGGCGTCGGCGGCAGGCCCGCGATCTGGTAGGTGTTGTAGGGCGTGCCGGAGGCCAGGTCGCCGAGGCTGATGCCGCGGCCGAGCGGGACGCCTCCGGAGACGCCGTAGATCACGGTCGGATCGCTCTCCAGGCGCATGCCGGCCTTCAGCCGGTTCTCGAACACCGCGGCGATCCTCGGGCGCTCGGCCGGAATGGCGGTCTCCTTCTCGACGATCGAGGCCAGCGTCACGGCCTCCTCCGGCGTCTTCAGCGGCAGGTCGGGCGCGCGGTGCGCCCATAGCGTCTTGAGCAGGACGTCGCGCGCGGCCTCCATCCGCCGGATCACCTTGGCCCGGTCGTCGCCGCGTTGCACCTGATAGGTGTCGGGCAGGATCGCGCCCTCCGGCGGCGGCTCGGCGTGGCCGACCAGCCAAGGCGCCGCGTTCACCGCATCGGCCGCCATCTGGCTCGTCCAGCCCTCGGGGATGGTGATGAAATGGCGCACCACGCGGCCCGCCTTCACGTCGGAAATGACGCCCGCCATGCTCTCGCCGGAGCGGATGGCGTACTCCCCCGCCTTCAGCTTCGCTCCCGCCGTGAGCTTGGCCATGAGCATGAACAGGGTCTGCGAGCGGATCACGCCGGCCGCCTTCAGGCTGCGGGCGACGCCGCCGATGCCGGAGCCCTTCTGCAGGATCACCGTGGTGGCGTTTCCGCGCGCCGCCTGCGGCCCCGGGCCCAGGTAGAGGAAGCCGAGCCCGCCCAGTCCCGCGACCAGCAGGACGAGCAGGATGATCCCACCGAGCCGGGCTCGGCTCACGAGACCTTCTTGAAGACCACGGAGGCGTTGGTCCCGCCGAAGCCGAAGGAGTTGGAGAGCGCCACCTCGATCGCCACCGGCTTGGCCTTGTTGGGCGCCAGGTCGATGGGGGTGACCACGGAGGGGTTGTCCAGGTTGATGGTGGGCGGGGCGATCTGGTCGCGGATGGCCAGGCAGGTGAACGCCGCCTCGATGGCGCCGGCCGCGCCGAGCAGATGGCCGGTCGCCGACTTGGTCGAGCTCATCACCACCTTGGAGGCCGCGTTGCCCAGCATCCGTTCCACGGCGCCGAGCTCGATCTCGTCCCCCAGCGGCGTGGAGGTTCCGTGGGCGTTGATGTAGGCGATGTCCGCCGGCGCGATCCCGGCGTCCTTGATCGCCGCCTGCATGGCGCGGAAGCCGCCGTCGCCGTCCTCGGCCGGGGCGGTGATGTGGTAGGCGTCGCCGGCCAGGCCGTAGCCCAGGACCTCGGCGTAGATCTTCGCGCCGCGCGCCTTGGCGTGCTCCAGCTCCTCCAGCACCAGCATGCCCGCGCCCTCGCCCATCACGAAGCCGTCGCGGTCCTTGTCATAGGGCCGGCTCGCCTTCTCCGGGGTGGCGTTGAAGTTCGTCGACATCGCCCGGCAGGCGATGAAGCCGGCGATCCCCACCGGGCAGATGGCGGCCTCCGCCCCGCCGGCCAGCATCACCTCGGCGTCGCCGTACTTGATCAGCCGCGCCGCGTCGCCCACCGCGTGCGCGCCGGTGGCGCAGGCGGTCACCACGGCATGGTTCGGGCCCTTGAAGCCGTAGCGGATCGAGACCTGGCCGCTCGCCAGGTTGATCAGCGCCGAAGGGATGAAGAAGGGGCTCACCCGGCGAGGCCCCTTCTCGTGCATCTCGATCGAGGTCCTCTCGATGGTGGCGAGGCCGCCGATGCCCGAGCCGATCATCACGCCCGTGCGCTCGCGGTCCGCCTCGTCCTGCGGCGCCCAGCCGGAGTCGCGCACCGCCTCGTCCGCCGCGGCCATGGCGTAGAGGATGAAGTCGTCCACCCGCCGCTGCTCCTTCGGCGACATGGTCTGGTCGGGATCGAAGGAGCCGGCCTGGCCCGCGGCCCCGCCGCCGCGGCCGTCGACGCGCGGCACTTCGCCGGCCACCTGGCAGGCGTAGTCCGCCGGATCGAAGGTGGTGATCCGGCCGATCCCCGACTTGCCGGCGAGGATCTGCGCCCAGCTGTGCTCGGTCCCCTGCCCGAGCGGCGTGATCAGCCCCAATCCCGTGACGACGACGCGACGCATGGCGCTCCTCAAACGAAGGCCGCCGCGGCTAGGGTTCCCCTAACGGCGCGGCGGCCCCGATTCCTTCAGCCGGCTTAGGCGTCTATGAGCCCAGCCGCTCCTGGATGAACTTCACCGCGTCGCCGACCGTCTGGATGTGCTCGGCCGCGTCATCGGGGATCTCGATGTCGAACTCCTCCTCGAAGGCCATCACCAGCTCGACGTTGTCGAGGCTGTCGGCGCCCAGGTCGTCGATGAAGCTGGCTTTCTCGGTGACCTTCTCCGGATCGGCGTCCAGATGTTCGATCACGATCTTTCGGACGCGTTCTAAGACGTCGGACATCAGTCAGGTCCCTCTGAGAGTTCAGGCTCTGCATCGGCGAGCGGCGCGGTGAAGTCAACCGTCCGGACCGGCGCAATACGAAGTCGCTGGCGCGTTAGCATGTTCCTGTTTGGCAGGCGAGCGTCAGATCGGCGGTGACCGGAACCGCCCCGGCCAGGCGGCTTCCGCGCGCCGGCGGAGGCCCGGACTCTCATCTGATCTTCAGCACCAGGATCACCAGCAGCGCCGAGAGACCGAGGTGCAGGATCAGGAAACGGACCAGCACCTGGGTGTTGGACCAGCCGAGCTCCTTGCGCGCATGATCGTGGAGCGGAAACCGGATCCCGGCCAGCACCCTGATCCCCAGGAAGCGGGTCACCGCGACCTTCACGAGGCCGGTGGCGCCGTTCGCCAGGATCATCGAGCCGACCAGCAGCAGGAACAGCGGATTGCCGGTCGCCACCGTCAACAGGCCGATCATCAGACCGAGCGGCCGGGATCCCGCGTCCCCCATCAGCACCTGGCTCGGGGCGGCGTTGTACCAGAGGTAGCCGGAGACGGAGCCGACCATCACGAAGGCCATGATCGCCCAGTCCGCGCCCTCCGGATTGACCGGCACGTGGAGGTGGGCCGCGACATCCGCGTTCCCGATCACCGCGTAGAGCAAGGCGCCCAGGATCATGATCGCCGTCCCGGTCAGACTGCCGGACACGCCGTCGACCCCGTCGGAGCAGTTGGTGGCGTTGATCGAGATCCAGATGAGCGCCGTCGCCAGCGGCAAGCCGATCCAGGGGCTCAACAGGACCGCGGGCTTGAACCCCGGCAACCAGATCGCCCACTCCCGCAAGCCGAGCACCGCGACCGAGGCCGCCAGGGCGATCGCCAGGTCCATCGCGGCCAGCTGATATTCGGAGAACCCGCCGCGTCTGTCGTCGAGATACCCGACCAGCATCGCCGCGAAGATGAACGGCAGCGAGCGCAGCGCCGCCGCCTGGAACGGGATGAAGATCAAGGCGCCGAGGCAAAAGATGCTGACGAAGACCAAGCCGGCGCTGAGCGGCTTTCCGACGCTCTGCTCGGCGTTCACCGCGAACGCCCGGCCGCGGTCCTTCGGGAGCCGGTCCCAGAGCCTGGGCAACGCGACCCACGTGGCGATCGCCGTCGTCGCATACCCGACCGCGGCGAGAAAGAAGAAGGAGCCGAACAGTCGAAGCGGCCCGAAGCCGCGGCCGTAGGCCTCGTAAATCCAGTTCAGCATGCCAGGCGTGGCGCTCCCGCATGGCGCCGGCGCGCCGATGGTCCCGATCCGTCGTCCAAGCTTGGCCTTTGTGGGCGCACGAGGGCGCGAGGGGAAATCGTCGCACCCGGCGTCGGAGCGGTCCGATCGCCGGTTAACCGCGTTTCGCACAAGAGCGTTAACTCGCGGCGTGATACCGCCTGCCCCATGCAGGAAATCGCTCACACCCAGACCGCCGCCGGCCCCGAACCGCTCAGCCAGCACAACCCCGGCACGACCCGCCTGGGTATGGCCGAGGACGAGCGCCGCCGCGCGGCCATCGTCTTCCTCCAGGCCTATTACCGCGACGTCGAACTGGGCCGCGCGCCGCTGGACTGACCGTCGACGCTCGGGCCAGCCGCTCGAGCGAATTGACAGTCCATAATCTGACAGTCACTGTCAGATTTCATGGCTGGATCGGGGACCTACACGGCCGAGACGCTCGCCTTCTGCGCGGGCCTGCCGTTGCGCACGGTCCGGTATTATGTCCAGGAGGGGCTGGTCGATCCGCCGCTCGGACGCGGGCGAGGCGCCCACTTCACCGATCATCATCTGGCGCAACTGCAGCAGGCCAGGACGTTGCAGAACTCGGGCTTCAGCCTCGAGGCGATCCGCGAGCGGCGCGGCGACCTCAGCCTGGGGCTGCAGGTGATGCAGCAGGTCAAGGAGACACGACGGCAATGGCGCCGCGCCGGCGCCGTGACCGCGGCCGAGGACGGCGAGCTGGACCCGGGCGACTGCCTCAGGATTCCGATGGCCGAAGGCGTGGAGCTCCTGGTCGCCAACGACCAACCCCTGCCCAGCCCGCGCGAGCTGGTCGAGATCGCGCTGCATATCCGCAAGGCCTTCGGTCCGCGCAGCTAGGGAGGACGCCCGTGTTCGAGGCCCAGGAGCTGCAGGTCATCCGCCGGGCCTACGCGCGCCAGGTGACGTTCCTCGGGCGCGCCGAGAACCCGGCGCTCGAAGCCGCCTTCGCCGACGTTCCGCGCGAGGCCTATCTCGGGCCGGGACCCTGGCCGATCGTAAACTATCCGCCCCTGGAATATCTGATGACGCCGGACGCGGACCCGGCCTGGCTCTATGCGAATATCCTGGTGGGCATCGCGCCGGAGCGGAACCTCAACAACGGCCAGCCTTCGGGGCACGCCACCTGGATCGCCGCCGCCGCCCCGGCGCCCGGAGATCACGTGGTGCATGTGGGCGCGGGCGTCGGCTACTACTCCGCCTTGATGGCGCACATGGCCGGTCCTGCGGGCCGACTGACCGCCATCGAGCTCGAAGCCGAACTCGCCGCGCGCGCCGCTTCGAACCTCGCCCATCTGCCCGGCGCGCGCGTGATCTGCGCCGACGGAACGAGCGCCGCCTTCGATCCGGCCGACGTCATCTACGTCAACGCCGGCGCGGCGCGGCCGATGGAGGTCTGGCTGGAAGGGCTCAGGGACGGCGGCCGGCTGATCCTGCCGCTCACCACCGAGGCCAACTTCGGACCCGCAATGACCTCGATCACCGGCGCGGTGTTTCGCATCGTCCGCCGGGGTGAGGACTATGAGGCGGCCTTCGTCGGGCCGATCGGCGTCTTCCCGTGCGCCGGCGCGCGCGATCCCGCCTCCGAAGCCGCCCTGGCCGAGGCCTTCCGCCGCGGCGGTTTCGAGAAAGTCCGGCGACTGCTTCGCACGGGCAAGGTCGCGGACGCCGACTGCTGGGTGAAGGCTCCCGGCTGGAGCCTCGTCTATGACTAGCCCGCCCGCGTTCGATTTGGCGGAGCTGCGGCGCCTCGACGAGGCCTGGAACGAGGCCTACCGCCGGCATGACCGAACGCCCTTGCGCGACATTCTCGCCGACGATTTCGCCGGGCTCGCGCCGTCCGGGCAAGTCATCGCCAAGGCCGACCTGATCGCAGACCCGCCAGAGCACGCCTTGGCCGTGGATTTCAGCGAGCCGAACGCCTGGGTGTTCGGCGACACGGGAGTGACGGCGGGCCGACTTCAGCTGGAGCTGGCGGATCGTCGTCTGGACCAGCGATTCCTACGCGTATTCGCCCGTCGCGACGGGCGCTGGCAGGCGGTCTCTGTCGCCGTAACGCCTCTGCCCGGCTGAGGCCCCGCGCGGCGGATCGGGGCGCAGAGGTCAGATCATCGCCATGCCGCCGTTGACGTGCAGCGTCTGGCCGGTGACGTAGCCCGCCTCGTCGCTGGCCAGGTAGACGCAGGCCGCCGCCACGTCCGCGCCCTGCCCCAGCTTGCCTGCCGGGATGGTCGAAAGGATGCCGGCCTTCTGCGCCTCGCTGAGCGCATCGGTCATCGGGCTCTCGATGAAGCCGGGGGCGACGCAGTTCACGGTCACGCCGCGGGTCGCCAGTTCCTGGGCCAGGCTCTTGGAGAAGCCGATCATGCCGGCCTTGGAGGCGGCGTAGTTCGCCTGGCCGGCGTTGCCCATCACGCCCACGACAGAGGTGATGCCGATGATCCGCCCGGCGCGGCGGCGCATCATGCCCTTGGCGGCCGCGCGGGAAAGCCGGAAATAGCTCTCCAGGTTGACCTTGATCACCGCCTCCCAGTCCTCATCCTTCATGCGCAGCAGCAGGCCGTCGCGGGTGATGCCGGCGTTGGCGACCAGGATGTCGAGCGGAGCCGCCGCGGCCGATTCCGCGGCGTCCACCAGCCCGTCCACGGCGGCGGCCTCGGCGAGATTGGCCGGCACCGCCGAGGTCCGCTCGCCCAGTTCCGAGGCGAGCGCCTCGAGCACCGCTTCCCGCGTGCCCGAGAGCACCACGTGCGCGCCCTGCGCGTGGTAGGCGCGCGCGATCGCCGCGCCCAGGCCGCCGGTGGCCCCGGTCACCAGCGCCGTCTTGCCGGACAGGTCGAACATGGCGTCCTCCTCAGAGCGATTTGGCGAACGCTTCGAGGTCGGCCGGAGCGTTGAGCGGGGTCGCCTCGGCGTCGGGGGCGATGCGCTTGGCCATGCCGGAGAGCACCTTGCCGGCCCCGGCCTCGGCGAAGCGCGTGACCCCGCCGTCCTCGACCAGCCACAGCATGCTCTCGCGCCAGCGCACGCGGCCGGTGACCTGCTGCACCAGCAGCCGGCGGATCTCCTCCGGGTCGTTGGTCGGCCGCGCGGTCACATTGGCCACCAGCGGCGCCCGGGGCGCGGCGATCGCCGCCTCGGCCAGGGCTGCGGCCATCTCGTCGGCCGCGGGCTGCATCAGCGGGCAGTGGAAGGGCGCCGAGACGTTCAGCGGGATGGCGCGCGCGCCGAGCGCCTTGGCCTTCTCGATGGCGGCGTCGACCGCCGCCTTGGCCCCGGAGATCACCACGTTGCCCTGGTTGTTGTCGTTGGCGACGACGCAGACGCCGAGCGCCGCGCCGGCCGCGGCCGCCGCCTCGGCCAGGGCCACATCGGTCTTCGGGCCGATCAGCGAGGCCATGGCCCCCGCGCCGAGCGGCACGGCGCGCTGCATGGCCTGGCCGCGCAGCTTCAGGAGGCGGGCGGTGTCGGCCAGGCCGATCGCCCCGGCCGCCGCCAGCGCCGAGTATTCGCCCAGGCTGTGGCCCGCCACGAAGGCGGCCTTCCGCACGCCGATCCCGAACTCCCGCTCGAGCGTCCGCATCACCGCCATGGAGACCGCCATCAGCGCCGGCTGGGCGTTCTCGGTCAGCGTCAGCTGGTCCTCGGGGCCCTCCTTCATCAGCCGCGAGAGGTTCTGGCCCAGCGCCTCGTTCACCTCCTCCAGCACTTCGCGCGCCGGCGCGAAGGCTGCGGCCAGGTCCTGGCCCATGCCCACCGCCTGGCTGCCCTGGCCGGGGAAGAGGAAGGCGAGGCTCATGGGTCCGCTCCGGGGGCTAGGGAATCCGCGGCCGGAGGGTTAGGGGATTGGCGGCGCCGCGGCAAGGCGGCGCGCTTTTGGAGGCTCGGCCATGCGGGCTGTGGTGCGGCGGAACAAGCAGCTGGTCTGCGACGAGATCGGCGAGCTGGAACCGGCGGAGGGCCAGGTGCTGGTCAGGACCCTCGCCTGCGGCATCTGCGGCTCCGACCTGCACGCGCTGCACCACATGGAGCACATGATCGACCTCTCGCGCCGCGCCGGCGGCATGGGGACCGGTTTCGATCCGTCCGCCGACACCGTGTTCGGCCACGAGTTCTGCGCCGAGATCCTGGATTTCGGCCCCGGCTGCGAGCGCAGGCTGAAGGCGGGCGCGCGGGTGGTCAGCATGCCGCTCACCATGACCGCGGGCGGGATGGAGGCGCTGGGCTTCTCCAACCGCCTGCCCGGCGGCTTCGCCGAGCGGATGCTGCTCACCGAGGCCATGCTGCTGGAGGCGCCCAACGGCCTGCCGACCGACCAGGCCGCCCTGACCGAGCCGTTCGCGGTCGGCGCCCACGCGGTCGCCAAGGCGCGGCTCGACAAGGGCTCCGTGGCCCTGGTGATCGGCTGTGGGCCGGTGGGCCTGGCGGTGATCGGGGCGCTGAAGGCGGCCGGCCACGGCCCGGTGATCGCCGCCGACTTCTCGCCGCGCCGCCGCGCCGCCGCGGAGCGGCTGGGGGCCGACATCGTCATCGATCCCGCGAAGGAGTCGCCGCACGAGCGGTGGGAGGACCTGGGCGTTCCGAAGACGCGGGCCGCGCAGGCCCTGTTGCGGATGATGGGCAAGACCTTCGCCCGGCCGGTGGTGTTCGAATGCGTCGGCGCGCCCGGCGTGCTGGAGGCCCTGATCGAAGCCGCCCCGGCCGGCGCCCAGATCGTGGTGGCCGGAGTCTGCATGGAGAGCGACCGCATCGAGCCCTCCATCGCCATCACCAAGGAGATCGAGCTCAGCTTCGTGCTCGGCTACACGCCCGAGGAGTTCGCCGGAACCCTGCGCCGCCTGGCCGAGGCGGTGATCGACGTCTCGGGCCTGGTCACCGGCAAGACGCCGCTCGAAGGCGTCGCCCAGGCCTTCCGGGACCTCGCCGACCCGGAAGCCCACGTGAAGATCCTGGTCGAGCCCTGCGCCTGAGGCCCTGGCGAAGGAACAAGGTTCGGTTGTAGGCTCCGGCCGCTGAAGCTCGGAGACCCGCCATGAAAGCTCTCGCCGCCGCCGCGGCCTTCGCCGCCCTGCTCGCCACGCCAGCATTTGCGGAACTCAAGCCGGGGACGAAGGCGCCGGACTTCTCGGCGCCGGCCTACCTCGCGGGCCAGCCCTTCACCTTCAAGCTGGCCGATGCGCTGAAGAAGGGGCCGGTGGTGGTCTATTTCTTCCCCGCCGCCCACACCAAGGGTTGCAACCTCGAGGCGCACCTGTTCTCCGAGGCGATCGACAAGTTCAAGGCCGAGAAGGCTTCGGTGATCGGGGTCACGGCCGGCAACGTCGACCAGCTCGCCGACTTTTCCAAGGAGACCGAGCATTGCGGCGGCAAGTTCCCGGTGGCCGCCGATCCGGGCGTGAAGATCGCCAAGGAATACGACGCCGTCCTGGCCCAGAAGCCCGACTGGTCCAACCGCACCTCCTACGTGGTGGCGCCGAACGGTCAGATCGTCGACGTCTACTCCAACCTCGATCCGACCGAGCACGTCGACAAGACGCTCGCCGCCGTCACCGCCTGGCGAACGGCGCACAAGTAGCGAGTCAGGAGGCCGAGGCCTTCGGCGGCGCCGTCTGGCACCGGCCGTCCGGGCACTTGCGGGCGATCAGCTCCTGGACGACCTCGCTCATCATCTCGGGCATCAGCTCGCGGGTGATGGCGGCGCTCCTGGGCGCGAGCGTCGGGATCTTGTCGGTGATCGAGCGGCCCAGCGGGCTCTCGTAGAAGGCCACCATGGCCCGAAGCTCGGACAGGGTGAAGGTCTGCGCGTAGATCGGAACCATCCGCTCGATCATCTTCGGCATCATCTTTTCGCGCATCACCCGCCGCACGACCTCGACGAGCATCTGCTGGTCGGCGGCGGTGAGGTTCGGATTGGCCTTGGCGCTCTGCGCGGCGATGACCGGCAGCATCGCGGCCTGCATGACGTCCATGGTCCGCTCGAAGTGCACGGCGGCGAGATAGCGCCGCACCAGCGCCTCGGCCTCCGGCTTGACCGCGCTCGCTGCGGCCGGCGCAGCAGCGGACGGCGGCGCGGCGCGCGCGGCGAGCGGCGTCAGCATGGCCACGGCGGCCGCGGCGGCGATCAGGCTCTTCATCATCTTGCGATTTCCCCCAGGTCACTGCGACGGTAGCGCCGGGAGCCGGCGCGACAAGGCGAAACTCCTTGCTCCGGACATGCTTTTCGCCTATCTGCCCGCCTCTTCACGGAAGGCGGTCTCGCGCGGAGCCTTCAACGGGTCGGGATGTCGTCTCGGCCGCCGCGTCCGAGAGCCATCGCAGCCCGCGGTTCTTCCGCCGCCGGGACGCGCCGCCCTCCCAGCGGGAAGAAGGACCTATGGCGCTCTACGAACACGTCGTGATCTCGCGGCAGGACATCTCGCCGCAACAGGCCGAAGCCCTCAACGACCAGCTCAAGGCGATCATCGAGCAAGGCGGCGGCACCGTCGCCAAGATCGAGTACTGGGGCCTGCGAAACCTGTCCTATCGCATCAAGAAGAACCGCAAGGGCCACTACTCCCTGTTGGCCATCGACAGCCCGGCCGAGGCCGTCAAGGAGATGGAGCGGCAGCTGTCCATCAACGAGGACGTGCTGCGCCACCTGACCGTCCGGGTCGACGAGCTGGACCTCGAGCTGTCGCCCGTCCTCGCCCGCCGCGATCGCGATCGCGAACGCCGCGACGACGCCCCGCAGTTCTAAGGAAAGGAGGCCACCGCCATGACCGACGAAACCTCCCTCGCCCCGGCGCCCGGCGCCGCCGCCGGCGGACCCCGCCGCCCGTTCTTCCGCCGCCGGAAGGTCTGCCCCTTCTCCGGCGCCAACGCGCCGAAGATCGACTACAAGGACGTCAAGCTCCTGCAGCGCTACGTCTCCGAGCGCGGCAAGATCGTGCCCTCGCGGATCACCGCGGTCTCGGCCAAGAAGCAGCGCGAGCTGGCCCGCGCCATCAAGCGCGCCCGCTTCCTCGCGCTCCTGCCCTACGTCGTGAAGTAAGGGGCCGGCGCATGAAACTCATCCTGCTCGAGCGGGTCGAAGGCCGCGGCGGCCTCGGCGACGTGGTCAACGTCAAGGACGGCTACGCCCGCAACTTCCTCCTGCCACGCAACAAGGCGCTTCGCGCCACCGAGGCCAACCTCAAGATCTTCGAGGGCCAGCGCGCCGAGATCGAGGCGCGCAACGCCAAGGCGAGGCAGGCGGCGGAGACCTCCGGCGAGAAGCTGGACGGGACCTCCTACGTGCTGATCCGGCAGGCGGGCGAGAGCGGCCAGCTCTACGGTTCGGTCGCCGGCCGCGATGTGGCCGACGCCGTCAACGCCGAGGGCGGCAAGGTCGAGCGCGCCATGGTGGTGCTGGACAAGCCCATCAAGACGCTGGGCCTGCACGAGGTGAAGATCCGGCTGCACCCGGAAGTGACCGTCACCGTCACCCTCAACATCGCCCGCAGCCCCGATGAGGCCGAGCGCCAGGCGCGCGGCGAAAACGTCATCTCGGCCGCATTCGAGGAAGACCGCATCGCCGCCGATCGGGCGGCCGCCGAGCTGCTCGAGGGCGGCGCCGGCCAGATCGCCCAGGATTTCACAGAAGCCGAGGCGTAACGCCGCAGCCTTACAACGTAAGCGGCGCGGGAGACCCCTCCCGCGCCGTTTTGCATGCGCTGTTGCGAAAATATCATTCCGCAATGCAGCGAAGCCCCCTAGCTAGACAGCTGATCATTGTTAAGGTCCCGCCCGCTGCGGGGCCCAAGGGGGTATTCCGTCCATGCTGTCACGGGTCTTGCTGTTCACCGCAGCTTCCGCCGCCGCGCTCGTCTCCACCCACGCCTTCGCCCAGGCTGCGCCCGCCCCCAAGCCGGCGCCCGGCGCCGAGGTCGAAGAGCTCGTCGTCACAGGCAGCCGCGCCGAGCCGCGCTCACGCCTCGAATCGCTGTCGCCCGTCGATGTCGTGAACGCGCAGGCGCTGCAGCACCAGGGCACCACCGAGCTCGGCGCGGCGCTGGCCGTCAGCGTGCCCTCGATCGACTTCCCGCGGCCCTCCAACACCGATGGCACCGACGCCATCCGCCCGGCCACCCTGCGCGGCCAGGGCCCCGACCAGACGCTGGTGCTCATCAATGGCGTGCGCGCCCACACCTCTGCGCTGGTCAACCTCAACGGCTCGGTGGGCCGCGGCTCGGCGGGCGTGGACCTCAACACCATCCCGACGGTCGCGATCGACCACATCGAGGTGCTGCGTGACGGGGCCTCGGCGCTCTATGGCTCCGACGCCATCGCCGGCGTTCTCGCCATCAAGCTCAAGGAGGCCGACAGCGGCGGCGGGATCTCCTCCACGATCGGGGAGTTCGACACCAGCTTCGACGGCTTCGTCGGCGGCAAGCGGAACATCCACGACGGGACCACCGTCTCGGTCGACGGCTGGCAGGGATTCAAGCTGCTGGGCGATGGCTTTCTCACGCTGTCCGGCGAATACCTGCACCGCGAGCCGACCAACCGCAGCGACAAGGACCCGCGGTTCCCATTGCTCGGCATCGATTCCCGCTTCGGCGATCCGAGCGTGGTCCAGGGCACCGCCTACCTGAACGCCGGCAAGCCGCTCGGCGACGGCTGGGAGCTCTATGGCTGGGCCGGCGGCCAGTTCCGCCACACCGAGAGCGCCGCCACCTTCCGCACGCCCACCGACCTGGCCAAGAACATCCCGTCGGTCTATCCCAACGGCTTCCTGCCCCACATCCGCACCCACTCGAACGATTACAGCGTGGGTTCCGCCCTGAAGGGCGACCTGGCCGGGTGGCATTCCAACTTCAGCATCGATTACGGCTGGAACCGCCTGCGCTACGACACGCTCGACACCATCAACGTCTCGCTGGGCCCGACCTCGCCGCACAATTTCTACGCGGGCAAGCTGATCTACAACCAGCTGGTCGGAAACGCCGATTTCAACCGCGACTTCGATGTCGGCATGGCCGGACCACTCAACGTCGCCTTCGGCGTCGAGGCCCGCAACGAGGGCTACCACATCGGCGCAGGCGAGACGGCCTCGTTCATCAAGGGGCCGTTCCAGAACTCGCCGACGGTGGCGGCCGGCATCGGCGCCCAGGGCTTCCCGGGCTTCCTGCCGGACAACGTCGTGCGCGTGCACCGCACGAACATCGGCGCGTATCTGGCGCTCGAGGGCAAGGTGCTCGACCAGCTGACCCTTTCGGGCGCCGTGCGCGAGGAGCACTACTCCGACTTCGGCGACAACACCTCGGGCAAGGTCTCCTTCCGCTACGAGGTCGCGCCCTGGCTGGCGTTCCGCGGCTCTGCGGAATCCGGCTTCCGCGCGCCCAGCCTGCAGCAGGAGTTCTTCACCTCGACGGCCAGCCTGTTCATCGACAACGTGCAGTTCGACACCGGCACGTTCCCGGCGACCAGTCCGACCGCCGAGGCGCTGGGCGGGCAGGCGCTAAAGCCCGAGAAGTCCAAGAACTACTCCCTGGGCGCGGTGATCCGGGCGGAGAACCTCGCGGTCACCATCGACGCCTACGAGATCGACGTGAAGGACCGCATCGTGCTGTCCGAGAACTTCACCTGCGATCCGACCGCCAAAGCGGGCACCAACGGCTTCGTGATCTGCCAGACCATCCTGCCGCTGGGCGTTTCGGCCGCCCGCTTCTTCATCAACGGCGTCGACACCCGCACCCGCGGCGTCGACGTGGTGGCGACCTACCGGCTGGACACCCAGCCCTGGGGCGACCTGTCGCTGACCGCCTCCGGCAACGCCAACGACTTCCTGATCACCAAGTCGCCGTTCAGCCGGCCGGGCCTGCTGCCGACGCCGCTCAACCTGTTCGCCCGCCAGGCGACCTATCGGTTCGAGCGCGGCACGCCCAAGTACAAGGCCTCCGTCCAAGGCGATTGGTCGCTGGACAACTGGGGCGCCACGGGCCGGGTCACCTATTATGGCGACGTGCTGTCGGCGGGCACCAGCGACAACGGCCTCAATGACGGCCACACCGGCGCCCACGCCATCGTGGACCTGGAAGGCCGCTACAACTTCAGCCACGGCGTGCAGCTGGCGATCGGGGCGGAGAACCTGTTCGACGAATACCCGGACCAGGCTCCGGTGAGGCTCGATACTACGGGCGCCGCGCCGTGGAGCTCGTTCTCGCCGTTCGGCTTCAACGGCCGGCGGGTCTACGCCCGGGTCAGCGCCACCTGGTGAGCCGCGCGCCAATACGGTGCGGCGACGGCGCGGAGCCCATCTCCGCGCCGTTTTCGTATGCGGCGATGCGCACGGTTTCCTTCGCCGCCGAGGCGCCTGAGACTTGACGCCGCTGGCGCAAGGAGGGGCCGCTGGCGAGGACTTCGCATCTCGGCCGGATCATCGCTTGAGCGTCCATGCCTGAAATCGACCTTTCCAGCCTGAGCGCGGCCGAGCTCCGCGACCTCCTGGACTCCACCCGCCAGCGCGGCCAGGCCGCCCAGTCGTACCAGATCCTCCAGGAGATGGCCGAGCGCCGGACCCGCTCGGCGCGCCCGCCCTCGGCCCACCCGCGGGTGATCGCCCTGGAGCTCGGCGATCCCTTGGAGGATCTCGAGGCGGGCGTCCCCCACCCCGCCGCCGTCGCCGCCGCGGCGACCCCCGCCGGCGCGCCGCCGGCCCGCGCCGACGACCCGCTGGACGTCGACCTCGCCTTGGCGTTCGACGAGCGGCCGGCCCGCCGCCGCAAGCCCGCGCGATCGTCCCGCCGCGCGGACGATCCTCCGCCGCCCCGCCGGCGGTTCCCTGTGCTGGGCTTCTCGGTCGGCGTGGCGCTAGGCCTGGTCATGGGCCTGGGGCTCGGCATCCAGTCGCGCCCGCCGCCCTCCGAGCCGGCGACGGCCGTGTTCCCGCAGGCCCCGGCCCTGCGCCCGTCGACCGCCGCCGCGGAACCGGCGCCGCCCGTCGCCCAAGCGCCGGCTGAAACCGCACCGGCTGACATCGCCCCGATTCCCGGGCCGGCCGCGAGCGGGCCGGCCACCCCCGCTCCGACGACGCCTTCCCCGACGACCCTCGGCCCGATGACGCCCGCGCCCGCCACCGAGGCCGCGCCGTCGCCGGCCAAGGGCGAGGCCGTTGCGGGCCCCGCCGCACCGGCTGCGCCCGAGGACGTCAAGCCCGTGCCGGCGGCGGCCGACGCTGCAGAGCCCGCCAAGGCCTGCGCCAACGCGCCCACCCCTGCCGACCGCACCATCTGCGGCGATGCGCGCCTGCTCAAGCTGCAGAAGCAGCTGCGCCAGGCCTATGCCCGCGCGCTCGAGGCCCACACCGATCGCGCCACCTTGCGCCAGCGTCAGCTCGCCTGGCGCGACATGCGCAGCGGCGTCGCCGACCCCGAGCGCCTGGCCGAGCTCTACGCGGCGCGGATCAAGCGGCTCGACGCCGCCACCGAGGCGGCGCGGAACGCGCAGTCGCCGGCGCCCCGCTGAGGCCGGCGGCCGCCTGCGTCCGCTTCCGTCGCAGGTCATGGCGAGGCTTGTCCACAGGCGATTCGTTCCTGTGGACTTCTTCCGTCCGGTCGCGGTTGTCACAGTGGAGCGATCGCAAGCTTGGGCTAGACGATAAGCCATGGCCATCGTCCCGGCGCTCGACCTCCGCCCCGTCTCCAACGACATCGAGATTCCGCATGTCCCGGCGAACGTCGAGGCCGAGCAGGCGCTGCTGGGTGCGCTGCTCTACGACAACGCCGCCTTCGAGCGGATCGGCGACAACCTGCAGGGGCGCCACTTCTACGAGCCGTTCCACCAGCGGCTGTTCGAGGCGGTCGAGACGCACATCCGCAAGGGCCAGCTCGCCGAGCCCATCCTGATCGCCGAGCAGTTCGCCCGCGATCCGGGGTTCGAGGAGCTGGGCGGCGTGCGCTATCTCGCCGACCTGGTCGACCGCGCGCCCCCAGCCGCCAATGCGCCGGACTACGCCCGCGCGGTTTACGATCTCGCGCTGCGCCGCGACCTGATCCGCATCGGGGGCGAGATCTCCGCCCTCGCCGCCGCCGGCGACCCGGAGCTCGACGCCAAGGAGCAGATCGAGCAGGCCGAGCAGCAGCTCTATGCGCTGGCCGAGACCGGCGGAGTCTCGCAGGGCTTCGTCTCCTTCACCGAGGCCCTGCACCGCGCCGTCACCATGGCCGCCGAGGCGCACAGCCGCGATGGGGGGCTCGCCGGCCTCTCCACGGGCCTGATGGACCTCGACTCCAAGATCGGCGGGCTGCACCCGTCGGACCTGGTCATCATCGCCTCGCGGCCCTCCATGGGGAAGTCGTCGCTGGCCGCGAACATCGGCTTCGACGCGGCCCGGAATTACGCCTGGGAGCCGCAGCCGGACGGCTCCAAGAAGACCGTGCGCGGCGGGGTGGTCGCCTTCTTCTCGCTGGAAATGAGCGCCGACCAGCTCGCCCTGCGCATGCTGGCCGAGGTCTCCGGCGTCTCCGGCGACCGGCTGCGCAAAGGGGAGATCGACGCCTCTGAATTCGGCCGCGTCCGCGACGCCGCCCTGGAGATCCAGGATGCGCCGTTCTACATCGACGACACCGGCGGCATCACGCTCGCCAAGCTCGCCGCGCGGGCGCGACGGCTGAAGCGCACCGTCGGCCTCGACCTGCTGATCGTCGACTACCTTCAGCTCGTCACCATCGGGGGGACCAATCGGCAGGACAACCGGGTGCAGGAGGTCTCGGCCATCACCCAGGGCCTGAAGGCGCTGGCCAAGGAGCTCTCGATTCCGGTGCTCGCGCTGGCCCAGCTCTCACGCCAGGTGGAGAATCGCGAGGACAAGAAGCCCCAGCTCGCCGACCTACGGGAATCCGGCTCGATCGAGCAGGACGCCGACATGGTGATGTTCATCTATCGCGAGAGCTATTACCTGAGCCGCCTCGAGCCACGCGAGGGCAGCGAGGAGCATTTCAAGTGGCAGGAGCAGATGGACCAGGTGAAGGGTCTGGCCGAGATCATCATCGGCAAGCAGCGCCACGGCCCGATCGGCACGGTGAAGCTCTCCTTCAACGAGGACATCACCAAGTTCGGGAACCTCGCCCGCGACGGCCGCTACGATCCGCGCTGAGCCAGCCGATCTCTCCTCTCCTCGGGCGGGAAGAAGGATTGACGGACGCTAGGCCCCGCCCACGACCCGCAGCGGTCCCCCGACCAGCGAGCGGACGGCGGTGCTCGCCGCGCCCAGCCCGATCCCCAGCGCCAGCGCCAGGATGACGATCGTCGCGAAACAGGTGAGCGCGCGGGCCTCCGGCACGCGCATCAGCACCGGCAGGCCCTCGCGCAGCAGGTAGAGGCTGTAGAGGCCGCCGAGGATCATCATCGCGAAGCCCAGCGACGGCAGCAGCCCGAAGACGCCCGCCACCCAGGCCGCGGTGCCTGAATAGGCGGCGAGCTTGAGCGCCTGCGCCCGCCCGCCCGTTCCGCCGAACCGCGGGCTCACCAGCGCGACGATCAGGGCCAGGAGATAGACGAAGATCAGGGTGAAGACATAGTTCAGCGCCGCCTCGGCGAGCAGCCCCTGCACGGGCGGCCGGATCTCGATGCCGGCGATGCCCGATCCGAACAGCAGCCCGCCGGCCACACCGCAGACCGGCGGAATCGCGGCGAGCGGCGCCACGTAGCGGCGATAGAGCTCCGCGACGGCGCTCGACTCCGCGGCGATGACCCGCCAGGTGCGTCGGGGCCGCACGAGCAGGGCGACCGCGCGACCGGCGAGCGACCAGCGCCGCGGCTCCGGGTCGACCGCGCTCATCAGCTTCGTCCCAAGCCGCCGACTCCTGAGGCCCGCGATCGAGCCTAGAGCATGGGCAGGGCGCCGCAAGGCGCCGGAGCCCGGGTCGGCTAGACTTCATGGCGTAGCGAATCAGGAGCGTGCATGGCCCGCGACGGCGCCCTCTACGTCTGCCAGGCCTGCGGCTCGGCCCAATCGAAGTGGGGCGGCCAGTGCCCGGGCTGCGGGGCCTGGAACACCCTGGTGGAGGAGGTCGCGAGCCGTCCCCCCGGCGCGCTCGCCCCCAGCCGGACCGCCAGGGGCCGGGGCCTGGCCTTCGAGGGGCTGCAGGACGAGACGCCCTCCCCGCCCAGGATCGCCACCGGCGTCGAGGAGTTCGACCGGGTCTGCGGCGGCGGGGTGGTGCCGGGCTCGGCGATCCTCTTGGGCGGCGATCCGGGGGTCGGCAAGTCGACGCTCCTGCTGCAGGTCGCCGCCAGCGCCGCGCGGCGCGGCGCGGCCTGCGCCTACATCTCCGGCGAGGAGGCGATCGAGCAGATCCGCAGCCGGGCGCAGCGCATGGGGCTCGCCGACGCGGCGGTGAAGCTCGCCGCCGAGACGGCGCTGCGCGAGATCCTCGACGGCCTCAAGCGCGAGCATTTCGACCTGGTGGTCATCGACTCGATCCAGACCCTGTGGAGCGACGCCCACGAAGCCGCGCCGGGCTCGGTGACCCAGGTGCGCGCCGCCGCCGGCGAGCTCGTGCGCCTGGCCAAGAAGCGCGGCGTGGCCGTGGTGTTGGTCGGCCATGTCACCAAGGAGGGGACCATCGCCGGCCCCAGGGTGATCGAGCACATGGTCGACGCCGTCCTCGCCTTCGAGGGCGAGCGCGGCTATCCGTTCCGCATCCTGCGCGGCGCCAAGAACCGCTTCGGCGCCACCGACGAGATCGGGGTCTTCGAGATGGGCGACGCGGGCCTGGCGGAGGTGAAGAACCCCTCGGCCCTGTTCCTCAACACCTCCGGCGAGCGCGCGGCGGGCGCAGCGGTTTTCGCCGGCATCGAGGGCTCGCGGCCGGTGCTGGTCGAGTTCCAGGCGCTCGTCGCGCCGTCCGCCTACGGCACGCCGCGCCGGGCGGTGGTGGGCTGGGACTCCGGGCGGCTGGCGATGGTGCTGGCAGTGCTGGAGGCGCGGTGCGGCCTGGCGCTCGGCGACCGCGACGTCTACCTGAACGTGGCGGGCGGCCTGCGGATCAGCGAGCCGGCGGCCGACCTGGCCGCCGCCGCCGCCCTGGTCTCCTCCGCCCTCGACCAGGCGCTGCCGCAGGATTGCGTGGTGTTCGGGGAGATCAGCCTGTCGGGCGAGGTGCGTTCGGTGAGCCGCATGGACGCGCGGCTCAAGGAGGCCGCCAAGCTGGGATTCCGGCGCGCGCTCGGCCCGGCCGAGCTCGAGCGGCAGGCGGGCATCGCCGCTGTCCCGGTCGGCCGCCTCGGCGACGCCATTCGCCGGCTGCGCGACGAGGACTGGGGCGAACGGCCGTGACCAAGTTCGATGTCATCGTCCTGCTGCTGCTCGCGATCTCGGCGGGCGTCGGGTGGGTGCGCGGCGCGATCCGGGAGGTGGCGGCCCTGGTGGCGCTGGTCGGTGCGGGCGCCATCGCGGTCCTTGGGCTGCCTGCAATGGCGCCGCTCGTGCGGCACATCATCCACACCCGCTGGATCGCCGCCGTGGTGGCGCTCGTGGGCGTGTTCGTCATCTGCTACGGCCTGTTGCGGCTCATCGGCGCAGGCATTGCCCAGAGGGTCCAGCGGACCCACGTGCTGGGCGGGCTGGACCGCACCGCGGGCCTGGCCATCGGCGTCGCGCGCGGCCTGGCCGTGCTGGGCGCCCTCTATCTGATGTTCAACGCCGCCACGCCCGAGGACCTGCGGCCCCGCTGGATCACGGGCTCGGCGACATGGCCCGCGGCGCGCGCCATGGGGGAGCTTCTCACCCAGCTTGCGCCCCGCGGCCTGAACTTCGCCGGACGCCTCAAGCCCGCCTTCGAGCACGCGGTGGGCGGCGGCTCAGGTGACAGGACCGATATAGGAAGCTACGACGCGCCGCATCGCGGCGGGACCGACGATCCGGAGAAGGCCCCATGAGCCAGACGCACGAACGATGGTCGCCCCCCGTTCGTGACCCCTTGGACGACAGCCCGCGCCTGGAATGCGGCGTCTTCGGGATCTTCGATGTGGACCAGGCCGCGGCGATCGTGGCGCTCGGGCTGCATTCCCTGCAGCACCGTGGCCAGGAGGCCTGCGGCATCGCCTCGTTCGACGGCCAGCGGTTCCACACCGAACGCCACATGGGCCACGTGGCCGACGCCTTCGGCGGCATGGACCTGATGCAGCGCCTGCCCGGCCGCGCCGCCATCGGTCACACCCGCTACTCCACCGCCGGCGGCTCGTTCATCCGCAATGTCCAGCCGATGTTCGCCGATCTCGAGAGCGGCGGCGTCGCGCTCGCCCACAACGGCAACCTGACAAACTTCCTCACCCTGCGCGAACAGCTGGTCGGCGAAGGCCACATCTTCCAGTCCACCTCGGATTCCGAAGTCATCCTCCATCTGATCGCCCGCTCTCGAAAACGTCGGCTCGTGGAGCGGTTCATCGAGGCGCTCAGCCAGATCGAAGGCGGCTACGCGCTGGTGGCGATCACCAACAAGAAGCTGATCGGGGTGCGCGACCCTCTGGGCATTCGCCCGCTGGTGCTGGGCGATCTCGACGGCAAGGCGGTGCTGGCCTCGGAGACCTGCGCGCTCGACATGATCGGCGCCCGCTTCGTGCGCGACGTGGAGCACGGCGAGCTGGTGGTCATCGACCAGGACGGCCTGACCTCCTACCGCCCGTTCCCCGCCGAGCGGGCCCGGCCCTGCATCTTCGAATACGTCTATTTCGCCCGGCCGGACTCCATCGTGAACGGCAAGTCGGTCTACGAGCTGCGCAAGCGCATGGGCCGCAGGCTCGCCCAGGAGGCGCCGGCCGACGTCGACGTGGTCGTCCCGGTGCCGGACTCCGGCGTGCCGGCCGCCCTGGGCTTCGCCAAGGAGGCGGGGCTACCCTACGAGCTCGGCATCATCCGCAACCACTACGTGGGCCGCACCTTCATCCAGCCCACCCAGGGTCAGCGCGAGATGGGCGTGCGCATGAAGCTGTCCCCCAATCGGGCGGTGCTGGCGGGCAAGAAGGTGGTGCTGGTCGACGATTCGATCGTGCGCGGCACCAACTCGATCCGCGTGGTGCGCATGGTCCGCGAGGCCGGAGCCAAGGAGGTCCACCTGCGCTCGGCCTCGCCGCCGCTGATGTGGCCCGACTTCTACGGCATCGACATGCCCGACCGCGACAAGCTGCTGGCCGCCAACCACTCGGTCGAGGAGATCGCCAAGATCCTGAACGTGGATTCGATGGGCTATCTGTCCGTGGACGGCCTCTACTGGGCCATGGAGGCCGGCCCGCGCGACCCGGTCAACCCGCAGTTCACGGACCACTACTTCACCGGCGACTATCCGACCCGCCTGCTCGACCGGGAGATCGCCGAGGGCCGCAACGAGGCGGTCGAGCGCCAGCTCTCGTTCCTGGTCGGCGCGTGAGCGCAGAGGCCGCGCGGCCCTGCCGCGCGCGGCAGGGCTGGCTGGGACGCATCAAGCCCGACTGGTACCTTCTCCTGATCCTGTCGATGGTGGCCATCGCCACCCTCGCGCCGGCCCGCGGCGCGGCCGCGCCCGTCTTCGGCCTGGCCACCAGCATCGCCATCGGCCTGGTCTTCTTCCTGCACGGCGCCCGGCTCCCGCGCGAGGCGGTGATCGGCGGCCTGACGCACTGGCGGCTGCACCTCCTGGTGCTCGGCTCGACCTTCGGCCTGTTCCCGGTCCTCTGCCTGGGGGTGGCCGCCCTGCCCGGCTGGATCACGCCGCCGGCGCTCGCCGGCGGCCTCGTCTTCCTGGGCTGCCTGCCTTCGACCATCCAGTCCTCGATCGGCTTCACGGTGATCGCGCGCGGCAACGTCGCCGCCGCCGTCGCGGCCGCCTCGGCGTCGAACCTGCTGGGCGTGCTGCTCACCCCGCTGCTCGTCGCGCTCACGCTGCACGCCAAGGGCGCGGTGAGCCCGCATGCGGTCCAGGCCATCGTGCTGCAGCTCTTGGCGCCGTTCCTCGCGGGCCAATTGCTTCGCCGCTGGATCGCAGGCTTCGTGACGCGCAACACCGCGTGGCTGTCGAAGATCGATCGCGGCTCCATCCTGCTCGTCGTCTACACGGCCTTCTCGAGCGCGGTGGTGGGCGGGGTCTGGCGGATGATCGGCGCGCTCGACCTCGCGCGACTGCTGGCGATCTGCGCCGTGCTCCTGGGGCTCGTGCTGCTCGCCACCTGGTCGGCCGCCCGGACGCTCGGCTTCGCCAAAGCCGACGAGATCACCATCGTGTTCTGCGGCTCCAAAAAGAGCCTGGCCTCGGGGGTGCCGATGGCCGGGGTGCTGTTTCCCGGCCCGGCCGCCGGCGTCGCGCTGCTGCCGCTGATGGTCTTCCACCAGATCCAGCTGATGGCCTGCGCGGTGATCGCCTCGCGCTACGCGAACCGGCGGGACAGCGAGGCGGAGAGCCGCTAGGAAGCCCGCGATGTCCGACGCCTCCCCGCTTTCCGGCCGCATCGCGCTGGTCACCGGCGCGAGCCGCGGCATCGGCCGGGCCGCGGCGCTGGCGCTCGCCGAGGCCGGCGCGCACGTGATCGCCGTCGCCCGCACCCAAGGCGGACTCGAGGAGCTGGACGACGAGATCCGCGCTGCGACCGGCGAGGGCGCGACGCTCGTCCCGCTGGACATCGCCGAGGGCAGCGGCCTGGACCAGCTGGGCTACCAGATCCACCAACGGTTCGGCCGGCTGGACGTGCTGGTGCACGCCGCCGCGATCCTCGGGCCCATGACGCCCGTCTCGCACATCGAACCCGCCCACTGGGACCGGGTGGTGGCCGTGAACCTGACGGCGAGCTACCGCCTGATCCGCACGACGGAGCCCCTGCTGCGGGCCGCGCCGGCCGCCCGCGCGATCTTCCTGACCTCCGGTGTCGCGGCGAGCCCCCGCGCCTTCTGGGGTCCCTACGCGATCACCAAGGCGGGCCTGGAGGCGATGGTTCGCACCTGGGCCGACGAGCTCGAGAAGACGAGCATCCGCGGCGTGCTGCTGAGCCCCGGCCCCATGCGCACCCGCATGCGCGCCGAAGCCATGCCGGGAGAGGATCCGGCGAGCCTGCCCGATCCCGCCGAGCTCGGGCCGCTGATCGTCGAGCTCGCCCAGGCCGACCTGGGCCTGCCCTTCAGGGTCGTGACGTTCGCCGAGTGGAAGACGACCGGCCGCCTCGTCCCGGCCTGAGGCCGCTGCGGACCGGGCCCGGCGCGCGTTCCTCGCCAGAGGCGTATGGATTGCGGCCTGACTTCACGCTCAGCCGGATCGGCACGCCGGGCAGCTCGAAGCTCTCGCGCAGGGAATTGACCAGATAGCGCCGATAGCTGTCCGGCAGCTGGGCCGCGCGGCTGGCGAACAGCACGAAGGTGGGCGGCCGCGCCTTGGTCTGGGCCATGTACTTGGGCTTGATCCGCCGGCCGCCGACCGCCGGCGGCGGGTGCCGCTGGATGGCCATCTGCAGCCAATCGTTCAGGTCGCGCGTCTTGACCTTGGTCGACCAGTCGGCGTGCACCTTGATCACCGCCGGCATCAACCGCTCGAGCCCCCGCCCGGTCTCGGCCGAAAGGGCCACGATCGGCGCGCCCTTCACCTGCGGCAGCTGCCGCTGGGCCGCCTCGATGATTTCGGCGAGCCGGGCCTGCGGGTCGGCGACGAGGTCCCACTTGGCGAGCACGAAGACCAGCGCCCGGCCCTCCCGCTCGACCAGGTCGCCGATCTGCAGATCCTGGATCTCGAACGGGTGGGTCGCATCCATCACCAGGATCACCACCTCGGCGAAGGTGATGGCGCGGATGGCGTCCTGCACCGAGAGCTTCTCCAGCTTCTCCTGCACCTTCGCCTTGCGCCGCAGGCCGGCGGTGTCGACCAGCCGGATCCGGCGGTCCTGCCAGGTCCAGTCGACGGGGATGGCGTCGCGGGTGATGCCGGCCTCGGGCCCGGTCAGCAGCCGCTCCTCGCCGATCAGCCGGTTCACGAGGGTCGACTTGCCGGCATTGGGCCGCCCGACGATGGCGATGCGGATCGGCTTCTCGCCGGCCTCGGCCTCATCGTCCTCATTCGGCCCGGCGACCGTGGAGATCGCGGCATAGAGGTCGCCCATGCCCTCGCCGTGCTCGGCCGAGATCGGCACGGGCTCGCCGAGGCCCAGGCTGTAGGCGTCCAGGGCGCCCGCCTCGCCGGCCTGTCCTTCGACCTTGTTGGCGCCGACCACGACCGGCTTGCCGCGCTTTCGGAGCAGTTCGGCGAACACCTGGTCGAGCGGGGTCACCCCCTCGCGGGCGTCGATCAGCAGCAGCGCCACGTCGGCCTCGTCGATCGCCCGCTCGGTCTGGGCGCGCATGCGCGCCTCCAGGCTCTCGTCGGCGACGTCCTCGAACCCCGCGGTGTCGATCAGTTCGAGGTCGAGATCCCCCAGCCGTCCCGTGGCGAAGCGGCGGTCGCGCGTGACGCCCGGGCGATCGTCGACAATGGCGAGCTTGCGGCCGGCCAGCCGGTTGAACAGCGTGGACTTGCCAACGTTGGGACGGCCGACGATCGCGAGTTTCAGCGCCATGGCGTCCGTCCAAACGCCTGGTTCAGCGAAGCGCGATCAGCTGGGCCGTGTCGGTCACGACATAGATCATGTCGCCCGCCGCGATCGGCGAGAGCAGCGTCGGCGCGCCGAGGTTGACCCGCTTCTCGATCGCGCCGGTCTTGGGGTTGACCGCGACGAGCTCGCCGGACGAGCCGGCCAGAAGCAGCCGGTTGCTGGCGAGGATCGGGCTGGACCAGATCGGGCGCGTGATCCGGGTGCCGCCGATGCCGAAGAAGCCGCCGCGACGCCTGGCCACGAAGCCCTGGTTGAGGTCGCGCGTCCAATAGATCTGGCCGCTGTCGCGCGCCGCGCAGATCAGCTGGCCAGTCTTGGAGACCACATAGACGACGTCGCCCTCGGGAAGCGGCGAGGTGATCCCCACCACCGGCAGGCTCCAGCGCGCCTGACCGCTGCGCAGGTCGGTTGCGGCGAACACGCCGGAGTGGCTCACCGCATAAACGTCGCCGCGGTAGATCACCGGCCGGCCGGGGATGTCGCGGATCTCGGAAAGGGCGCTCGTGCGGCTGGCGCGCGACAGGGCCTGGTCCCACAAGTCGTTGCCGTTGGCGGTCCGCAGCGCCACCAGCTCGCCGGAGCCGAAGGACGCCACCACCGTATCGCCCGACACCGCCGGGCTGGAGGCGGCGAGGATGCGCGCGGACTCGGACAGGCCCTGGTAGGTCCACCCCGGCCGTCCGGTGGCGGCGTCGAAGGTGAGCAGCGAGTTGTCCAGCGCCACGACCATCACCCGGCCGTCGGCGACCGTGGGCGCCGCGTGGATCGGCTCGTCGGTCCGCGTTATCCAGCCGAGCTTGCCGCTCGCCGCATCGAGCTGCGCCACCAGGCGGAAGCCCGAGGAGACGTAGAGTTTGCCGTCGAGGAAGGCGAGGCCGCCGCCGAACGACTCCCGGTCCCGGCGATTGTCGTTGGGCCGAAGGTTGACGCGCCAGACTTCGGCGCCGGTGCGGGCGTCGTGCGCCGAGACCCCGGCCTCGGCGTCCATGGTGTAGACCCGGCCGGCCGCCTCGATCGGCGGGGCGGTGATGTGGACCGCGTTGTTGGTGGCCTGGCCGATGCCACGGCGCCAAACGATGCTCAGGGTCGGGGCCGCGTCGACGTTTTCCACCGACTGCTCCAGGGTGCCGCCAGGCAGCGGCCAGTCGGCCACCGGCGCGACCGGCGGCAGGGCGAAGTCGACGCCCTTCAGCGCCTCGGCCGGGGTAAGCTGCTCCTCCGGCTGCAGGATCGAGATTCGCGGGCCCTCGGCCGCGGTCTCCTTGGGGCCGGACGGGCCGTGGAACGGGTTGAGCCGGCTCACCGTCGAGCAGCCGCTCGCGCCCAGGGCGGCGCTCAGCAGGGCGGCGAGGAAGATGTGGCGGCGCTGAAGCGTCATTGCGGTCCCGGGGCTTGCGGTTGCGGCTGGGCGGACGGTCGGCCCGGCGTGGGCTGCGGCGCAGGCGGCAAGGCGGCCTGGGCCTTGGCCAGTCCCGGCACCGCCTTGGCCGAGCCGGAGTCGATCAGGTTGATCGCCGCCTTGGCGCGTTCGCGAGCCCCGTCCGGCGCGTCCAGCGCGTTGGAAATCATCGAGAACTCGCGCCTCGCCCCGGCGCCGTCGCCGGCCATCAGCTTGGCGAAGGCGAGCGCCTCGCGCGCCTGGACCCGGTAGGGCCGGCCTTCGCCGATCAACGGGGTCAAGCGCGCCTCCACCTGCTGCTCAGGGGCGGTGTCCAGGAGGGCGAAGGCAGATTTGAGGCGGGCGGCGTCGCCGATGATGGAGTCGGGCGCAGCCTGGGCCGCCCGATCGAAGAACTTCACCGCCTCGGCCGGCTTGTGGTCGCTGACGCTCAGCCCGCCGAGCTGCATGAGGGCGAGCGAGCGATAGCCCCTGGCGGGGGACCGGGAGACTTCGGTCCATAGCCGCACGGCCGTGTCCTCGTGGCCCTGCCCCATGGCGTCGAGCGCCGCTCCATACTCCTCCGAGGCCTTGGCGATCGCCTGCTGGCGATAGGCTTGCCAACCCCAGACGGCCAGGGCGGCGATCAGCGCGGCCGCGCCCAGGCCCAGCACCCACGGCAGGACCCTGAAGCCGAGCTCCCGATAGCGCTCGGAGCGAAGCTGCTCCTCGATCTCTTCGAACAGATCGGTCAATCGGGACTCCGGTTTCGATGGGTCTGGCGCCGCGCAGAGGCCGGGAACCTATAGCGCGCCGCCGCCCCTCGCAACGCTTGCCACTTGGCCGCACGGCGCGGGCCGGCCGTTCGAAAATGACGCGCCCGCCGCCTTGGGCTAACGTCGGTTTCGCGCGTGCGCGACGTCACGCCCGAAGAGCCCAAGAAAGCGCCCCGATGTCGATCAAGGATGTGTACGCGATCCCGCCCGACGGCTCCGTCTGGTCGGTGCCCCAGGCCTTCGACGCCCGGTTCAACTGGGACTACGACGACGGTCGCCAGACGATGATGCATCTCTACCGGCGCGGCGTGGAGATGCAGTGGAACGCCGAGACCCGGATCGACTGGTCGCAGGAACTGGACGAAGACAATCCCGAGCAGCTGCCGGAGGAGATGCTGCCGATCTCGGGGATGGCGAGCTACGAGGCCATGCCGGCCAAGGACAAGGCGCGTGTGCGCCGTCACTTCCAGGCCTGGCAGATCAGCCAGTTCATGCAGGGCGAGCAGGGCGCGCTGATCTGCGCCGCCAAGATCGTCACCCAGGTGCCGGACGTGGACTCCAAGTTCTACGCCGCCACCCAGGTGATCGACGAAGCCCGCCACGTGGAGAGCTACAAGCGCCTGCTGGAGAAGTTCGGCGTCGCCTATCCGATCACCCCGCCCCTCCAGGAACTGATCGATCAGGTGCTGCGCGACACCCGCTGGGACATGACCTATCTCGGCATGCAGGTGGTGATCGAGGGCCTGGCGCTGGCCGCGTTCCAGCAGATCCGCGACCATGCCCAGAACCCCTTGGCCGCGGCGGTCAACGCCTACGTCATGCAGGACGAGAGCCGCCACGTGGCGTTCGGCCGCCTGGCCTTGCGCGACTACTACCCGCAGCTCACCCAGAAGGAGCGCGACGAGCGCGAGGAGTTCCTGCTGGAGGCCTGCTACCTGATGCGCGACCGCTTCGATGCTGTGGAGGTCTGGAAGACCCTGGGCCTCGATCCCGCCGAGTGCGCCGCGCACATGTACGATTCCGGCTTCATGCAGAAATTCCGCTCGAGCCTGTTCACCCGCATCGTGCCGATCGTGAAGGATATCGGCCTGTGGGGGGAGACGATCCGCAAGGGCTACGGCGAGATGGGCATCCTGGAATTCGCCGAGGCCGACGTGCAGGCGCTGCAGGACGAGGACGAGTCCATCGCCCGCGACTTCGACGCGCGCCGCGCATATGTCGACAGCGTCATCGCCCGCGCCGGCAAGCTGGAGCCGGCCGAGTAGGCGCCCGTCTCCCCTTCCCCTCGATGGGGAAAGGGCGGGGATTGGGGCGGACGCAGGGCGGCGAGGCGTATGGTCGGCCGGCTTCGCGCGACCGATCAGTCGGAACTTGCGTATGCGGCGAGGCCTGCGGCGACGGCGTCGAACAACAGGCGGATACGACGTACCCGTCTGGCGTCCTCGTGCATTGCGACCCAGATCTCGCGTTCGAAGGCGATCATCTCGGGCAGGACCGGGACTAGGCTCGAGTCGCGCTGCGCAAGCTTCTTGTGACAGGCGGCGATCCCGATGCCGGCCCGCATCGCCGCCAACTGCGCAGCGACATTATCGGTCCGGAAACGAAAATCCTCGCGCCGCATGTTGGAGCCGACCGGTCCGCCCGTGCGCAGGGCGTGGAAATCGCGATCTGGGCCGATGGCGCGGTGACGAGCAAGTTCGGAGGGGTGTTGCGGAAGACCGAACTTTTCGACGTAGCGCGTGTGTGCAAACAGTCCCAGTTGCGCCACGCCGACGCGGCGCGCAAGCAGCGCCTTCTGCACGGGACGCATCATCCGAACGGCGACGTCGGCTTCGCCGCGCAGAAGATCCTCGTTGCGATTGGACAACGCCAATTCCAGTTCGATCTGAGGATGGGCGTGACAAAATTCTGCGAGGATCTGTGGCAGCACCTCGACACCCACGAGGTCGCCTGCGGCCAGCCGAACGGCGCCGGAAATAGAGTCCACATCGGCCGAGGAGCCGCGGAGGGCTGCGGCGGCTGCCGAAGCCATGGCCTCGGCGTGAGGCACCAGATCAAGCCCCGCCTCCGTTGGCTTCAACCCGCGCGGCGAGCGCGTGAAGAGACCCGTGCCCAACATCGCCTCCAGGCTGTTGATCTGGCGTCCGACGGTTGGCTGGGTGATCTGCAACCGACGCGCCGCGCCGGTGAAGCTGCCTTCCTGCGCCACCGCCAGGAACGTCCGGTAAAGATCCCAGATCGCCGCGGGGCTACCCATCCATCAGCGTATGACTGAGGTGCGTAGGTGCGCAATTCCTTTCAGTCAGCAGCCGGCGCCTAGCTCCGCATGGAATCGTCGCTGCGAATGGATTTGAACATGAGACCTCACAGAGCCGGGGAGCCCGGATTGGACGCGAGCGAAACCACCGAACGGGTAGACATCGGCGGCCGCAGCTTGGCGCTGACGCGCAGCGGGAAAGGCCCGGTCACGGTGATCCTCGAGACCGGACTGGGCGCCGAGAGCTGCGAGTGGGCCGCGGTCAGGCAAGGGGTCAGTTCCGTCGCCCGGGTTTTCAGCTACGACCGGGCCAACCGCGGCAGCAGCGATCCGGCGCCGCGGCCCCGTCCCGCGAGCGCCATGGTCGACGATCTGGAGGTCCTGATCGACAGGGCCGGGCTGCCTCCTCCCTACATCCTGGTGGGGCACTCCTTCGGCGGCCTTCTCATGCGTATCTTCGCCGATCGCCACGCGCACCAGGTCGCGGGCCTTTTACTCGTGGACTCGCTGAACGATCGGCAATTCGATGTGTTCGGCCCGCTGTTCCCGCCGCCGACGGCCAGCGATCCTCCGCAACTTCAGGAGACCCGCGCCTTCTGGACCGGAGGATGGCGCGACGCCGCCTCGACACCCGAGGGTATCGATTTTCCGACCAGCCTGGCCGAAGGACGCGCCATAACCGCACTTGGCGACATTCCGCTTGTGGTCATCTCCGCCGGCACTTTCCTCAACCAGCCCATGATGCCCGCAGCGTTTCGCAGTTTGCTGCAGGAACGATGGGATGAGTTGCAGGGAGGCTTTCTCGGCTTGTCGACCCGGGCCGAGATCATCGGGGCGCCGCTAAGCGGTCATTTCGTGCAACGTGACGACCCTCTTCCGATAATCAAAGCGATCAAAATGCTGGTCGCCGACGCCGGCGCCTTGCCTGCATCGAGCCGCTCTTCGGCATGAGCGAGGCGACCTCGCTGGATCTCTCCTCCGCGCCTCACCCCGCCTTGGCGAAATAGATCTCCGCGGGGCCAGGGAAGCGGCGGGCGCGGACGTCGTCGGCGTAGGCGCCCACGGCGCGCGAGATCTCGCCGCGCAGATCGCTGTAGCGGCGGACGAACTTCGGCGTCCAGTCGAACAGGCCCAGCATGTCGTCGGTGACCAGGATCTGGCCGTCGCAACCGGACGAGGCGCCGATGCCGATGGTCGGGACCGAAACCGCCTCGGTGATCTCGCGCGCGAGGCCTTCGGCGACCCCTTCCACGACCAGGGCGAAGGCGCCGGCCTCGGCGGTGGCGCTTGCCTCCTGCAGGATCCGCCGCCGCTCCTCGCTCTCGCGGCCCTTGGCCTTGAAGCCACCCTCCAGGTGCACCGCCTGGGGCCGCAGGCCCACATGGCCCATGACCGGTATCCCGCGCTGGACGAGATACTCGACGGTCGCCGCCACGGTCGGGCCGGCCTCCACCTTCACGGCCTGGGCGCCGGTTTCCTTGATCAGCCGCACGGCGTTGACGTGCGCGGTCTCCGGCGAGCCTTCATAGGCGCCGAACGGCATGTCGACGACCACCATGGCCTGCTTCGAGCCGCGCATCACCGCCTGCCCGTGCAGGATCATCATCTCCATGGTGACGCCGAGCGTGTTCGGCAGGCCATGGATCACCATGCCCACGGAATCGCCGACCAGCAGCAGGTCGCAGTGCGCGTCGAGGATCTCCGCCATGGGTGTGGTGTAGGCCGTCAGGCAGACGATCGGGGTCTTGCCTTTACGCTGCGTAATGTCAGGCGCCGCGAGCCGCCGCAGGCGTTCCTGCCGATGAGATGACATGAAGGACTAGAGCTCCTCGATCACGCGGGAGAGCGCAAATCCCATGGCCACGATGGCCAGGGCCGATGCGATCCACACCACAGCGCCCCCGCTGTAGACGCTCGTGAGCCATTCGGCCCGTGGGGTGATCTGAGTCAAGCCGGCGCTGAGGACCTTCGCGGAATCCCCGGCGCTCTCCACACGCGACACCAGGTTCGACATCACGATCTGGCTGGCGCCGATGAGGCCGCCGCCGACGCCCGCGGCGCCGATCAGCCATCGCCGGGCGGTCCAGCCGGCGTTCAGCCGGCGCTCGACGCGCGCGGCGAAGGCGCCTGCGTCCGGCAATTCCGGCGCATCGGCGAAAAGCCGCTCGAGGCGGCGGTCGAAAGCGACCTCAGCCATTGCCGCGTTTTCCTTCCAGAGCGCCTGCCGCCGGCGCCAGTCGCGCTCTGAGCTTATCCAGACCACGTTTGACATGGGATTTGACCGTTCCGAGCGGCAGGTTCAAGGCCTCCGCCGCCTCCGCATGGCTGAGCCCCGCCCCGAAGCACAGGGTGACGCAGACCCGCTCGCCCGCCGCCAAGCCCTTCAGCGCCCCGTCGAGGTCGATGGCGGCCTCCGCGTCGCCGTGGACCACGGGCTCGTCGGCTTGCGCGCTCTCGGCGGCCAGCTCGCCCAGCCGGCGCTCGCGCTGCAGCCGCTTCAGGTAGAGCCGGGCCGCGATCCGCTTCACCCAGGCCGCGAAGGTCCCCTCGCCGCGGAACTCGGTGATGCGCTCGAAGGCGGCGATGAAGGCGTCCTGGGCCACGTCGTCGGCCTGGCTGGGCTGCGCCCCCATGCGGCGCAGCAGGCCGCGCACGGCCGAGCCGTGCCGGCGCACGAGCTCTCCGAAGGCTCGCCGCTCGCCGGTCGCCGCCAGGCTGCACAGCTCCACGTCGTGGAGACTGGCGAACCTCAGCTGTGTGGAGCCCGCCATGGGCCTCTCCCCTAGCCGGCTCCGCCTAGTCGCGCCCGCGGTTGAGGAAGTACATGACGATGAAGGCGATCCCGATGAAGGCCGGGAAGCAGGCGATGCCGATCATCGGCCAGGTCGCGTCGGGGTCGTCGTAGTTCAGCGCGACGCCCATCGCCGCCAGGCCCACGCCGACGCCCAGCCAGATGATGCCGGTGCGCAGGTCCCGCTGGGGCGACGGCGGCAGCCGCGCCCTGGCCGTGCGGGAGATCGCCTCGGTGACGTTCTCCGGCATCGGCTCGCCCTTCTCGATGGAGATCCGCATCATCTCCATCATTCGCTGCCGCTCCTGCGAGCGGAAATACATCGGTGCGATCACCATCGCGGTGATCGAGCCGAAGATGATCAGGAGGATCATTATCGCGATCATCGGTTCCCCTTTTGCTTCAACTGCACGGCATGGGCCGCCCTGCTTCTTACGGGGAAAGAGGCCCGGCCGCCGCCCTACGGATGCAGGTGGACGACTTAAACTTTGCTCATGATTCCGCGATGATCGCTTGGGCGGGCCGGCCGGCGAAGATGGCGACGCCGCAAAGCGCGGCCGCGAGCAGGCCCGCAGCCGGGGCCAGAGCGTTCGACATCGCGACCAGCTCGGGCTGCAGCCCGGGCCAAAGGCCCCAGAGCACGGCGCCGCCGAGGACGCTCACAGCGGCCAGCAAGGACAGGTCCTCGAGGCAGCGCCGCCGAACCAGCCGCTCCATCACCGCGGTCGCGAACGCCGGATCGCGGGGCGCCGGCTCGTCGGCCGCGAACAGCACCTTCAGGCGGGCGTCGGCGTCACTCATCTCGCACTCCCAGGGCTTGCAGCAGGCGCGCACGGCCGCGCGTCACATGGCTCTTGACCGTGCCGAGCGGCAGGCCGAGGGCCTCGGCCGCCTCGGCGTGGCTGAAATCGCCCGCCAGGCAGAGCGCCACGCAGGCGCGCTGGTCCGGCGGCAGGGCGGCCATCGCGCGCTCGAGGCTGAGCCGGTCGTCCAGGCGGCCCGCCTGCTCGCCCGGCGCCCGCTCTTCGTAGGCGCCCTCGCGGGCGCGGCTCCGCAGCGCCGAGCGGCGGGCGGTCAGATGTTTGCGGTAGGCGATGCCGCAGAGCCACGCCCTCACGCTCGCACCGCTCCGCAGCCGTCCGATGCGCGGCCAGGCGGCGAGGAAAGCCTCCTGCGCGATGTCGTCGGCCAGCGCCCAGTCGCCGCACGCCCGGCGCAGGAAGGCGCGCACCGCCTGCTGATGGCGCTCGACGAGCCGCGAGAACGCCTCCGTCGAGCCCGCCTGGGCCGCGGCGACGAGGGTTTCGTCGAGGCCCTCCGGCTTCATCTCGGACGGAAGGTGCTCGAGAAGATCGCCCCGATCAGGTTGCCCGCGAAGACGAAGGTCATGACGATGGCGACGAAGCGGAACGGCCAGTCGACCCCGGGTATGTTGGCATACTCCGCGGCGAACCAGAAGCCGGCGGCGATCGCCCCGGTGACGAAGGCGCTGCGCCACTGCCAGTAGGGTCCCCAGCGGTAGTAGCGGCGCCACATGCGCCGGCCGTACCAGCCGTAGGGGCCGGGATAGGGCGGCGGCGCGCCAGCGCCCCAGGCCGGGTCGGCATAGGGATCGGCGCCGCGCAGCAGCTCGGGCGGCGGCTCCTTGCCCTGGGCGTGATAGCTCTTGATCAGCTCCAGGTGATCGCGGCTGCGCTTGTAGACCAGCCAGCGGTCCCAGGCCCCGAAGACGAAGAAGCCGATGGGGAACAACAGCCACCAGTAGCTGCGGAAGACGTCGTCGAAGTACATGAGCCTTGGCCCCTGATCGGCGCGCGCGGAGCCCTCCCCGCTCGCTCTCCTCCCTAGTCGCCGCGGACGCGCCGAACGGATGCGGCGGCGCAGTATCGGTCCCAATCCGCCGCCCGGCCACCGCCGGTCAGCCGAACTCCACGGCATAGGCCTCGGGCTTGAACCCCACCAGGAGCTTGCCGTCATGGTCGAGCACCGGCCGCTTGATCATCGAGGGCTGGGCGGCCATCAACGCGATCGCCCTGGCCTCGTCGAGGTCCTGCCTGTCGGCTTCCGGCAGCTTCCTGAAAGTCGTGCCGGCGCGGTTGAGCAGCGTCTGCCAGCCCACCTCGCCGGTCCAGGCCCGGAGTCGCGCCGGCTCGACGCCGAGCTTCTTGTAATCATGGAAGGCGTAGGCGACGCCCGCCCGGTCGAGCCAGGTCCAGGCCTTCTTCATCGTGTCGCAGTTGCGGATGCCGTAGAGGATGACTGCCACCCGGGGACCTCCCATGCCAAACATCGAACTCGCCAAGGACGCCCGCGAGGCGGCGGTCCGGGCGCTCTCAGCCTACCTCAAGGAGGAGCTCGAGGTGGAGGCCACGCCGTTCGACGTGCAGTTCCTGCTCGACTTCATCGCCGAGCGGATCGGGCCCTACTTCTACAATCAGGCGCTGGCCGACGCGCAAGCCAACCTGCGCGCAAAATTCGAGCTGATCGGCGAGGCGCTCTACGAGCTCGAGAAGCCGGTGAAGGCGTGAGCGCCTACTCTCCCTCATGCTCCGTCGGACGCAGCAGGGTGACGGCGCTGCCGTTGGCCTCGCGGTCGAGGCCCGCGAGGTAGGCTGCGCCCAACGGGGTGATGTCCCAGCCCTGCCGGCTGCGAGTGGCGAACCCCAATTGCGTGAGATGCTGCGCGTCAGCGATATTGAGGAAGACGGTGATATTTCCCGTGTGCTTGTCGGCTAGATTCCGCAAGGCGCGCAGCTGACCGTCGGTGAGGCTGTCCATCACGTATCGGCGCCCTTCCCACCCCGGTTCTGTCGACCGCTCCGCGTCGCTGCGTAGGACCGCCACGAATGCGCTCCCGGGCCCCCCGTGTCCAGCCGCCGAGCCTCGCTCCCCATTCGCGCCCGATCATTTCCCGAGCACCTGAGGCTGTTGAATTTGCGAGCTGATTTTATCGCCGTGAGGTCAAATACCGTCAGGAGAGCGTCAAAAAGTTACGCTTCTGATTTGATTGAAAAATTCGGCGCAATCACATTCGCGTGCTCACTGTCGCAGACGGATCGGCAGACCCGGGTCGCTTGACGCGGATTGGCCGGCCGGCATGGGTGAACAGGGTAGGCGCGGCTTTCCGCGGCATGGCGGCGGCTTTGGCCCATCCGGCCCAACGGGGCCGGGGGCGCGTTGCGACCTCGCCCGCCACCTCCTCCACCTGCAGGACTTCGGGAATGTAGCGGCGCAGGATCTGCTCGATCCCGGACTTCAGCGTCAGCCGTGACGACGGGCAGCCGCCGCAGGCGCCCTGGAGCTTGACCCAGACGATCCCGGTCTCGGGCTCGAAGCGCTCGAACAGCACGTCGCCGCCGTCGCGCGCCACGCCGGGGCGCACGTAGAGGCCCAGCACCTGACGGATCTCGGAGGCGATCTCGTCATCGTCGGGCGCGGTCGCTGCAGCCGACCCATCGTCGGCCAAGGCCGGTTCACCGGCCTCGATGAAGTCCGCGATCGCCGAGATCACCGCGTAGCGCAAATCCGTCCAACCCGGCCCGTCGGGTGCGCGGGTGACCGTGACGAAGTCGGGCGCGATGAACACTCGCCGCACGCCATCCAAGGCGAACAGCCGCGCCGCCAGCGGCGCGTCGGCCGGGCTGGCGCACCAGCGGCTGGCCCCGCAGGTCAAGGCGACGTGCGGCAGGAACTTCAGAGCGTCCGGATTGGGCGTGCGTTCGGTGAGGATGAACACCGTAGGTCTCCGGCGACGCCCCTGCCCTGCGACACCTGAGGGCTGGCGATGCTGAAAGCAATATCATACATACATCTTTGAGCCGGTCACCGCCAGAGGCCACCATGGATAACCCCGCCGCCCAAGCCCGCCGCCAGGCCTTTGCCGCCGCCTCGCCTGTGACCGAGGCCATGATCCACAACCTGGTCCATGCCTTCTATGCCAAGGTGCGGAGAGACCCGGCGATTGGACCGATCTTCAACCGCGTCATCGCCGAGGATGACTGGCCGCCGCACTTGGCCAAGATGTGCGATTTCTGGTCGTCGGTGACCCTGATGACCGGCCGCTTCAAGGGTTCGCCCATGCAGGCCCACATCCAGGCCGGCGGCATCCGCCCGACCCATTTCGCCCGCTGGCTGCACCTGTTCCAACAGACCGCCGAGGAGGTGTGTCCGCCCGACGCGGCGGCGATCTTCGTCGAGAGGTCGCAAATGATCGCCCGCAGCCTGCAGATGGGCCTGCACCTGGCCAGCGGCGATTTCGACGCCGCCATCGCGGACTGAGGTGCGGCATGCTGCCAGCCGATGTTCGGGCCTATTCCCGCACCGCCGAATTCACCGAAACAACCGTGCCGGCGGGGCTGTTGCGCGCCCACACCACCAAAGCGGGCGCCTGGGCCCTGATTCACGTGATCGAGGGGCGTTTGGCCTACCGGATCACCGACCCGCGCCGGCCAGCTTCGGAGACGGTGCTCACGCCGCAGGGCGAACCCGGCATCGTGGAGCCCACGATCCTGCATGAGGTGGAACCGCTCGGCCCGGTGCGGTTCTTCGTCGAGTTCCATCGCCGCAAGGCCGCCGACGACGGCGGGACCTCGTAAGGTGGGCAGGTCCGTCACGTCGACCGGTTGGCTCCTGGCGCCTTTGACCGCTGGCCTGCGCGAGCCCCGGGACCCGGATAGCGGATTGGTGGGACGCATCGACACGAACCAGCTTCGATAGGAGATCGCCCGATGTTTCACCTGCTCATGGCGCCATCCAACATGGTTTGTGACGCCCTGAAGATCACCGACGAACATGAGCGCGGCATGATGCGCATGCTGGTCAACATGATGATCTTCACCGCCATCATGGTGGCGGTCTTCTTCGTCGCCTGGAAGCTCCTCATGTGATGGGAATTCTGCGCTCATGGTGACCGTCTCGCCGGACCAGCCCCAGCTCGAGGCGTTGCTGTCCAAGATTCGGGCATGCCGCGCATGCGCCGGAGAATTTGAGCATGAACCTCGGCCCGTGCTGCGGGTCGCCTCTGAGACGCGGCTCCTGATCTGCGGCCAAGCGCCCGGGCGACGCGTGCATCAGAGCGGGATTCCGTTCGACGACCCCTCGGGCGACCGGCTCCGGGAATGGCTGGGAATAGACCGCGACACCTTCGATGGCGATCCGCGCATCGGAGTGGCCCCGATGGCGTTCTGCTTCCCCGGGACAAATCCCGAAGGGGGCGACTATCCACCGCCGCCGCGTTGCGCTGCCCTGTGGCGGCACTCGCTGTTGTCCGCTCTGCCGAAGGTGGAGCTGACGCTGTTGGTGGGGTCCTATGCCCAGCGGTGGGCTTTGCGGGATACCCGCAAGCGGTCGATGACCGAAACCGTCGCCGCATGGCGATCGTACGGGCCCGCGGTGATCCCGCTGCCGCACCCGTCGTGGCGGAGCACCGTTTGGCTACGGCGCAATCCGTGGTTCGAGCAGGACCTGGCGCCCCACCTCCGCAGCCGGGTCGCCGCTCTCCTTGCGGCGCCAAGCTCTGAGCGACCTCCCGACTATCGGGACGCGAGCGTGTCGGGCGTCCCATAGACCAGGCCTCCAGCCACCCGCCTCGCGCCATCGGTGAGGACTGCCGGCTGAATGTCGTTCGAGCCCAGAACGTGAAACACCGTGGCGCCATCGGCGAGAAGATAGTCGGCGATGATCCGGCGATGGCACCGCCACCAAAGCACCTCGGAACACATGATCGCGCATGTCCGCGCCTGGCCGAGCTGGATCAATTCCGTCAGGCCGGCCCGGAATGGCGGCGTCAGAGCGTAGTCGGCGTAGTTGCGAAAGCTTCTGTTCCGCCAAAGGGTGTTGGGCGAGGTGGGCATGTCCGCAGATCGCCCCCGCAGGCCGCCGAGCGCGGCGATGTGCCGATAGCCGACCTGCCGGTTCCCGAGCTCGTCGGGCAGGACATCGATGTTGAACTGCGGGTTGGCGCGCGAGCGTGGCATTTTCCGAACGTCTGCGACGGTCTCCACGCCGGCCTCGCGCAGCAGGGCGGTGAACTCGTCGATGGACCGGGTGGAGTGTCCGATCGTGAAGAATGCACGCCGCTCCCGGTGTGAACTTTCATGCGGGCCGGCCGGGGCCTGGACGTCGCGGCTCCCGGCGCCGCTCATATCGGCATCCGATAGCCGTAGAACTCATGATCCTCGTTATAGCCTCCCTGCCCCGCGCCCAGGTGGGTGAAGTCGTCGAGGAACTCGATGGCGGCGACCCATTTCACCATCTTGAAGCCCAGCTCGTTCTCGCAACGCAGCCTGAGCGGCGCGCCATGAAGAACGCTGAGCGGAGCGCCATTCATCTCATAGGCGAGGATGGTGAGCTGGTGACGCATGTTGTGCAGAAGATGGACGTCATAGTAGCGGCCGCCATCGGCGCCGTCGGCAAGGGAGTAGAAGACGGCGTAGCGCGCCTGCGGCGTGGGCCTGACCAGCTCCAGGATTTCGCGCATGGGGACCCCGCCCCATTTGGCGACGCCGGACCAACCCTGGATGCAGAAATGGGTCGTGATCTGTTCCTGCTTCGGCAGAGCCTTGAGCTCGGCCAGCGAAAACTCCCGCGGATGCTCGACGAGGCCGCTGATGCGCAGCTTGAAGCCCGCGAACCCCGCCGCGGCCAGGTCTTCGTACGCCTTGGAACTCGGCAGCGTGCCGTTCGACCAGAAGTAGGGCGAGATGTCCTTTTCCGTCAGCTGCGAGCGGGGGTCCCACCACTCGGCCAGCCCCTTGAACCAACCGACGACAAACCTGCCCGTATGCTGCACCAGCCGCGCGTGCCGAACGGTGAATGGGGAGGCGAGCAGCCAGGCCGCGGTCAGGATCGCCATGGCGGCCAGGAAGAACGGAAAGCCGGCCCACGACTGGTTCTCGACCCCGGCGAACATGTGGTTGGTGTTCTCCCGGATGCCGGTGACGAACACCATGATCCCGTGGGCCAGGATGAAGAACACGAACCAGGAGAAGGAGATGAAGTGGACCGAGCGCATGGCCTGGCGGTTGAACACGCGCCCGAACCAGCCGAGCGCGTTGGAGATCGCCGGGCTCTGCATGAACCCGGTGGCGATCGATACCGGGGCGGCGATGAAGACGGTCGTGAAATAGCTGAGCTGTTGCAGGCCGTTGTAGCGGGTCCAGCTATGGTCCACCGGAAAATTCAAGGACGCATACTGGATGGCCGTTGAGAGCGCCGCGGGGAAGACGTCCCAGGTCAAGGGCACCAGCCGCCGCCATTGGTCGGTGGAGAACAGCAGGCCGTAGAAGATCACGCCATTGATGACCCAGAGGAGGTTCATCGAGAAATGCCACCAGCGGGCCAGGCCGATGGAATGGCGGACGCCCGGAATGCCCAACCACGACGGCAAGCTCACGGAGTCGTCCTTGGAAGTCCAAATCCGCCCCTGCGGCACTGGCTTCTGGAACCGGAACCAGTCGCTTCCGGGCGTGCAGTCCCGCCGCCAATAGAGCCTCGGGTGATCGGCCAGGATCTGCAGGCCCGCCCTGATGATGAACAACATGAAGAACATGTTGGCGAAGTGCTGGAGCTGCAGCCACCAGGGAAAGCCGGTGTCGATCGAGGGCGCTCCCTGGGCGATGCCGGGGTGCTCGCGGATGAAGGTCTGCATGGCCGGCAGTTCGCGGAGGCTCTGCGCAAGGGCGATCAGGATCATCAGCCCCGCGCCGGCAATCGGCAGCGCCCAATAGATATTGATCCACCGCCGGCCGATGCGCACCCGTGGCGCTACGCCCTCCTGCGGCGGCAGCCAGTGGCTCAGGAGCAGGCGGTCGTCCGCGTGCGTCAGGCTCGCCTCGAGAGGTTCAGGAGCCGCGGCGGGTGGGCGGCTTTCGGTCATCGGCTGGCCTTCGGGGCATCGCCCGGTCCGGGTCGTCAATCGCCCAGCTTGGAGAGGGCGGAGCCTTTGTGCATGGCGATGTGGTCGGTCTTGCTGCTCTTGATCTCGTACTGCGGATCCTCGCGGCTCGCGTGGTGGATGTAACCCTTGTGGGAGAAGTCCTCGCGATGAATCCGTACGATTTCGCCGCTGACGCGTCCCGCCTCCGAGTTCCAGCTAACCCTGTCGCCAACTTTGAATTGTTCAGCCATTACGGCTTCGCTTTCTCCGCGCCGCGCGGCAGCTCTTGGCCTCCGTTCGGATCCTTCGCGGTAGGCGCTTCAGGAGCGGTCTCCTGAGGCCCCTCCCCGCTCGCACCGCCCTCGTTGTCCCACCTTGCGAGCGCGCGCCGGCGCAGGTCGGCGGCCTCCGGAGGGGGAGGCTTTCTGCTATTGGACACGCGACGACCTCTGCGCCCGACTGGTCTCGAACAGGAACCAGGTGCGCCGTTCCGTTTCGTCGATCCAGGTCTCGATCAGGCTCGCGGTCGCGATGTCGCGATGCTCGTTGCAGACCTCGTGCGCTTCTCGAAGCCGGGCGGCGAGCGCCTGGTTGTCCTCGCAGAGCTCGGCCAGCATGTCGGTCGGCTCGACATAGTCGGCGTCATTGTCCTGAATTCTTTGGATACGGGCGATGTGGCCGATGGATCGCAAGGTCATCGCGCCGACCTTACGGATCCGCTCGGCGATCGGATCGGTCATGGCGAACAGCTGGGCAGACTGATCGTCCAGCATGAGATGGTAGTCGTGGAAGTGCGGCCCGCTCACATGCCAATGGAAGTTCTTTGTCTTCAGGTAGAGTGCGAAGACATCGGCCAGGATGGCGTTCATCGCGCCGCCGATGTCGCGGGTCGCATCCTCGGAGAGGTCCGTCGGGGTGATGAGCGGGGCCTCGCGCCTCCGCAGTACCTGTTGCTCGTTCATGTTGGCGCTCCGTGTTGACGATCTGATTCAGCCGGCCTGATCTCTGGTTCAGGCCGTGGCCGTGGACATCATGCGTTCGAACTCGAGTTCGGCCCTGAGCCCCGCCAGATCCCGGCGGACGAAGGCGGCGGCCAGCTTCCGGCCCGCGCGTCGATAGCTGACGGTGCAGTCGACGGTCGCTCGGAGCTCATTGAGGCTCTCCTTCAGCGACAGCGGAGGAGGCCAGTGAGCCAAGTTCGTCATTGGCCATCCTCCTGGGCGGGAGTTTGGCCGAGATAATCAGCGAGCGCGGCCGCCTGGTTGTGGACTTCGTCGTGTGCGCCATAGATCAGCGTGACCGGTCCGGCGGCGATGAGGTCGCGGAGGATTTTCACCGCCGGATTGACCCGAAGTTCCGCGAAATAGCGTCGGCGGAACTCCGCCCACCGTTCCGGCTTGTGACCGAACCATTTGCGAAGGCCGGTGCTCGGAGCCACGTCCCGGATCCACAGGACATCCTCGAGGTCGTGCTTGCTCAGCCCCCTCGGCCACAGCCGATCCACCAAGACCCGGCGCCCGTCGCCGGGTTCACGCGCCTGATAGGCTCTTCTAATGCGCAGCCCGGGTGCATCCGGGCGGCTGGACCTGCCATGGCGCTCGTCCCCGGAAACTTCCGGTTCGGGCGCGGCGCGGGGAGCATCGTGGCTGGAATTCGCCGTCCGCATCTTCGCCTCCAGTCCAGGATATCCGACCGATCGGCGGGTCAAGACGCCTGCATGTAGATAGTGCGCCAGAAACAGTATGGTTCATACATGTTTGATCCGCCTCGCATGAGAACGCGGCGGCGACGGGAGCAGTCCTTGGCGCGCGCCGGCGTGCGCGCACCCAGAGCCTGCCGGCGCATCCGAACGCTACGCCGCCAGCGAACGGACGATGGCCTCGACCTGCGCCTCAACAGGCTGGCCGACACCGACGACGAGGGCGCCTTCTTCCGGCGCCGGCGGCTCGAGATCGTCGAACTGACTGGCGAGCAACGAGGGCGGCATGAAGTGGCCGCGGCGCCTGGCTAACCGGTGCGACAGCAGCGCCGCGTCGCCTTTCAAATAGACAAACCGGACCTGCGGCCGGCCATCAGCCAACACTCGCCGATAGGTGCGTTTCAAAGCCGAGCAGGTGATCACCCCGGAGATGCCGCTTCGGCGCCAATCATCGATCCAGCGCGCCACGGCGGCCAGCCATGGCGCGCGATCGTCGTCCGTGAGCGGCTGCCCGGCCTTCATCTTGGCGATGTTCGCTGGCGGGTGCAGATCGTCGCCTTCCTTGAACGCCCAGCCGAGGCGGTGCGCCAGCCGGTCTCCAACGGTCGTCTTCCCCGACCCGGAGACCCCCATCATGACCAGGATCGTCACTGGGGACTGACTCACGACGCGGCGGCTTTCCCCGCTTCCCCGGCTCGCCGGATGGCGGCGATCGCCGCGCCGTAGTCAGCAGCATGGAAGATGGCGGAACCTGCGACGATCGCGCTCGCCCCGGCCTTCACGACCTCGCCGACCGTGGCGGCGTCCTGACCACCGTCGACCTCGATCACCGTCTGCAGGCCGAGCGCATCGCATTTCCCCCGCAGCCACCGGATCTTCGGCAGCACCTCGGGCAAGAAGGGCTGCCCGCCGAACCCGGGATTGACCGTCATCACCAGGATCACGTCGCAAAGGTGCAGCACGTATTCGACAAAGTCCGGCGGCGTGGCCGGGTCCAGCACCGCGCCAGCCTTGCCGCCCAGCTGACGAATGCGGCTCAGGACCCGATGCAGATGGGTGGTCGACCCCGGTTCGGCCTGCACCAGCAGGTGATCGGCGCCCGCCTCGATGAAGTCTTCCAGGAAGCGCTCCGGTTCGACGATCATCAGATGCACGTTGAGCGGCTTCCCGGTGCTCCTGCGGATCGCTTTCACCACATCGGGACCAAAGGTGATGTTCGGCACGAACCGGCCGTCCATCACGTCCACATGGATCCAGTCCGCGCCCGCCGCGTCCACCGCGCGCACCTCATCTCCGAGGCGCGTGAAGTCCGCCGCGAGGATCGAAGGGGCGATGATCAGGGGAGGGCTCATGTGGCGAGCGGCGCTAGTCGTACACGGTGGTGATCGCCAGGAACTCCGAACAGATGAGGCTGGCGCCGCCGACGAGCAAGCCATTCACATTCTCGACGGCCGCGAGGCCCGCCGCATCGGACGGGGTCACCGATCCTCCGTAGAGAAGGCGCGCGACGGGCCCTTGCGTCGGTAGGATCTTGCTGAGCGCGGCTCGAATGGAAGCGTGCGCAACTGTCACCTCGCGAAGCGTCGGCGTGGCGCCGGCGCCGATCGCCCAGATGGGCTCGTAGGCGACGACGACCTCGGCGAAGTCGGCCCGAGGCGGAACGGAGTTGGCGACCTGGCGATCTAGCACGGCGAGCGCGCAGCCCTCGTCGCGTTGAGCCCTCGTCTCGCCGATGCAGATGATCGGGACCAAGCCGGCGCGGATTGCGGCCTCTGCCTTTGCGCGGGTGGTCGCGTCGGTCTCGCCGTGATCCACACGGCGCTCGGAGTGGCCAACGATGACGAAGGCGGCGCCTGCGTCTCTCAGCATCTCTGCCGAGATGTCCCCGGTATGGGCGCCACATGGTCGCTCGTGGCAAGATTGCCCTCCGATGGCGACCGGCGATCCGGCGCAAATCTGGGCGGCTGCAGCTATCAAGGTCGCCGGCGGGCAAACCACGAGATCGCACTCCGAGGCCGCGCCCTCCCGCACCGCCATCGACACCGTCGAGATCTCTTCCAGCGCGGTCTTGAGGCCGTTCATCTTCCAGTTCGCCACGATGAGCGGGCGCGTGACTCCGCTCATGGCGCCTCTCGCGCATCGGCCGCGGCCGACGCGGCCGCATAGATGTCCATCGCTGCGCGCAGCATGTGGAGCGCCTCGGCCCTCGGCCGCTGGAAGGAGTTGCGGCCCAGAATGGAGCCGAACCCGCCGCCGGCGTGAATCGAGCGAATCTCGTCCGGCAGCCTGTGCTCGTCGAACTCGGCCGCGCCGCCCGCCACCGGTCGAACCACCAGCTTGCCGGCGCCGCCCGGGCGGCCGTGGTTCAACAGACGGGCCAGATTGCTGAGCGTTCCCGGGTCATCGGCGCCGTACCAGCTGAGGATATCTCGGATGCGCGGAGTCACGCGTGTCCTCCCGTGGGCGCTGCGGCTGGGCTGAGCACGAACCGGCGCACCGCCTTGGCGAAGCCGTCGTTTTCGTTGGTGTCGGTGCTCGCGTCCGCCTGAGCCTTCACCTCGGCCGCGGCGTTCCCCATGGCGATGGAAAAGCCCGCTTGAGCGAACATCGCCACGTCGTTGATCATGTCTCCGATCACCGCGGTCCGACGAAGATCGACGCCGATCCGTTGGCAGAGGCCCCTGACCGCCTCGCCCTTGTTGGCCTTCGGGTGGGTGATATCGAGAGCGTACGTCTGGGAGCGGTTGATCGTCACCGTCGCGCCCAAGAGCTGTCGGGCTGCGGCCTCAACCGACGCCAGCAGCGCCGCGTCGTCCGAGACGCCGACCAGCTTGTCGATGCGCCCGATCACGTCGTCGAAGTTGTCCACCTGCGTTGGGCCGTAGCCGAGCGCGCGCCGCTCTCTCGGCGCCCAGGCCGAGGTCGGGTCCCGCACACGCCAGTCGCCGTCCGCATAGGCCCACGCGTCGACATGCCGGGCCGACAGCAGGGCCAGCATCGTCCGCGCCGCCTCCTGTGGCAGGCGGTGGGCCTCGATGAGCGTCAGGCTGGGCGCCACAAGGCTGCCGCCGTTGAAGGCGGCGAACGGCAGGGTGATGTCGAGTTGTTCGACGATCGGCGCCATGCCCCTGGGGGGACGACTGGAGACGATGGTGAACCCGACCCCCGCCTCGCCCAGACGGCGCACCGCATCGATCGCAGCGGGCGTCAAAATCTTGTCGGGCGTAACCAGCGTCCCATCGACATCGGCGATCAGCAGCGCGATAGCGCCGCGGGCCGCTGGTCCAGGCTCCGAGACAATGGTCATCCGATAGGTCGCCATGCCCGGCCATCCCGGGCCATGAGATCGTCCGCTTGCCGCGGCCCCGCCGAGCCGGCGGCATACCCGTGGACCTTGCCGGCATCTTGCCCGACCTGCAGGAACGGCTCCACCGCCCGCCAGGCAAACTCGATCTCCCGGGCGCCGGCGAATTGGGTAGGGTCGCCGATCATCGCGTCATAGAGCAGCGTCTCGTATCCGTTGGCGGGCGCGGCGGCAAAATAGTCGGCGTAGCGGAAGTCCATGCGGACCGGTGCGAGCTCGACGTCGGGCCCTGGCCGCTTCGCCTCGAACGCCAGCGAGACGCCCTCGTGCGGCTGGATCTGCAGGATCAGCGTGTTGGCGGCCGGCGGGCCCGCGACCGGGCCGAACAAATGCCCAGGGGCCCGCCTGAAGCGGATGGCGACACTGGTATCTCGCGCCGCCAGGGCCTTGCCGGTGCGCAGGTAGAAGGGCACACCCGCCCACCGCCAGTTGTCGATCGTGAATTTCAACGCGACGTAGGTCTCCGTGTGGCTGCGCGCCGCCACCCGAGGCTCGTGTCGGTAGTCTGCGACCTCTCGGCCGTTCACCCGGCCGACGCGGTACTGTCCTCGCACGGAATTGGCTGAAGCTTCGCTCAGCGACTGGAGCTGCACAGCCTCCACGACCCGGGCCTTCTCCGCCCGTACGGCATCGGCCTCGAAGGTGTTCGGCGTCTCCATGGCCGTCATCGCGAGCAACTGGAACAGGTGACTGGGGACCATGTCGCGCAAGGCGCCGGCGCGGTCGTAGTAGCCGCCGCGTCCCTCCACCCCGACGGTCTCGCTGGCGGTGATCTGGACGTGGTCGATATGCAGTCGGTTCCACACGGGCTCGAAGACGCCGTTGGCGAACCGGGTCACCAGGATGTTGCGGACGGTCTCCTTCCCCAGGAAGTGGTCGATCCGATAGACCTGATGCTCGTCCAGGCATTTGCCGACGCGGGCGTTGAGCGCCTTGGCGGAGGCGAGGTCGGTTCCGAACGGCTTTTCGATCACCACCCGACGAAAACGCGCGTTCGCCTCGCGGGTCAGGCCCGCCGCCGCGAGACGCTCGACGATGTCGCCGAAGAACCGCGGGGCCACGGCGAGGTAGAACAACACATTGCCGCCGCCTTCGCCGCCCAGCGCCTCAAGGCGCGCGGCGAGCGCCGAATAGGTGGCCGGATCCTCGAACTCCCCCGCTTGGTAGAACAACCGCTCTTCCAGCCATTTCCAAGCCGCGGCCGCGGCCTTCGTCGGACGGGACGTCCCCTCTCCGTCGGCGCCGGGCCCACGCAGGAACGCTCCGAGGCCGTCGGCGAACGCGGCGTCGCCCTTGGCCTTGTGATCGACGCCAAGCACCTTGAAGGCCTCGTCCAGGCCTCCGCCCTCGGCGAGATTGCAGAGCGCCGGCGCCAGCAGGCGCTTGGCCAGGTCGCCGCCCGCGCCGAAGATCACCATCACGCACGGCGGGGCCGGCCGCGCGATGCGCCGCGCCTCCGCCGCGTGAGGCCTGGCGGTCATCCTCCGCTCACCGGTTCCACGTGGCCGCCAAATCCGAACCGCATGGCCGACAGCAGCTTCTCGCCGAAGGTGTGGGCCTCGCGGGAGCGGAAGCGCGCAAACAGCGCCGCGGCCAGCACCTCAGCCGGCACCGCTTCCTCGAGCGCCGCTTCGATGGTCCAGCGGCCCTCGCCGCTATCGGCCACGGCGCCGGTGTATTCCTCGAGCTTGGCGTCCCCCGCGAGAGCCTGGGCGGTGAGGTCCAGAAGCCAGGAGGAGATGACGCTGCCGCGCCGCCACACCTCGGCGATATCGGGCAGGTTGAGATCGAAGCGCTCGTCCTCCGCCAAGGCCTCGGAGGCCTTGTTCTTCAGGATGTCGAAGCCTTCGGCATAGGCCTGCATCAGGCCGTACTCGATGCCGTTGTGGACCATCTTGACGAAATGGCCTGCGCCTACGGGCCCGGCGTGGATATAGCCCTGCTCGGCGCGGGGGTCGGACCCGGCGGGCCGGCGGGTGCGGGGGATCTGGCCCGGGCCGGGGGCGAGGGTGGCGAGGATCGGCTCGATGCGTTCGACCGCCGCCGGTTCGCCGCCGACCATCATGCAGAACCCGCGATCCAGCCCCCAGACGCCGCCGGAGGTGCCGACATCGACATAGGCGAGGCCCCTGGCCCGAAGGGCCTTCGCCCGGCGGATATCGTCACGGTAGAACGTGTTGCCGCCATCGATCACCGTATCGTCGGCCGACAGCAGCTCACCGAGCGCCTTGATCGTCGCGTCCGTCGGCTCGCCGGCCGGCAGCATCACCCAGACGGCGCGGGGCGAATGCAGCTCAGCGACCAGCTCCGCGAGATCGCTCGCGCCGGCCGCGCCATCCTGAACGAGCTTGGCTACGGCCGCCGGGTCGCGGTCATACACCACGCATTGATGGCCTCCGGCCATCAGCCGTCGGGTGATGTTGCCGCCCATGCGGCCGAGTCCGATGACGCCCAACTGCATGGCCCGTATCCTCGATCCATCAACTCAGGGAGCGCTCGACGGCGCGCGCCATTTGCCGCAAGCCGACCTCGACATCGGCGCCGAGATCGAGCCGCAGAACGCGCCGTCCGCGGTCCGCCAGGACCTCGAGATCGCCAGCCGCCTGGGCGGCTTCGACAACGCCGAAGGTCAGGTGGCGGCCCGGCACGTCGATGTCGTCGGCGGGCTGGGCGGTGATCTCCAGGAACACCCCCGTGTTGGGGCCGCCCTTGTAGGCCTGTCCGGTGGAATGCAGGTACCGCGGCCCGAAGCCCAGAACCGTGGCCAGTTTCTTGCGGCTTCGGATGAAGCTTCGCACCTCCTGCAAGGCGGCGATGTGCTCGGGGCTGCGATCCAGATAGGCGAGCAGTCCGATGTAGTCGCCGTCATGGGCGCGACGGAAATGCGCCGCGAGAATAGCTTCGACAGCCGCGCCCGACGCGGACTGCCGAAGGGCGTCGGCGTTACGCGGATCGGCAAACAAGGCGAGCCCGTCGCCTCGCGAGAACGGCTCGGCCGGCGGGGCGTGTCCAACCTCCTCGTAGGCGTCGGTCAGCGCGCGGGTTCTGGATTTGCTGGCCTCGACGTCGGGCTGGTCGAACGGATTGAGACCGATCACCGCCCCGGCGATCGCCGTGGCCATCTCCCAGCGGAAAAACTCCTGTCCGAGCGTGTCGCGGCTGGCCAGCGCGATGCGCACGACCGGATGACCTCGGTCCACCAGCGCGTGGACGAGCGTGTCCCGTTCCCGCTCGGGCTCGCCGGCGAGCCGAATGTCGACGAAGAGCCGGTCGGGGCCATAGACCTCCCACGCGCCGCAAGGCTCGGCGTCGACGGGGACAAGGCCCCGCCCGCCCTTGCCGGTGGACTCGGCGAGCAGCTGCTCCAGCCAGGCGCCTAGGCCCGCGATCCCTTCGGACGCCAGGATGGTGACCTTGTCGCGACCAGATTTCGCCGCGACCCCCAGCACCAAGCCCAGCTGGACGCCAGGGTTCGCCAACGGCGGGACGCTGGGTCCGCATGAGCGCGCCATGACCTGGCTCGCACGCAGGAAGCCGCTCAGGTCGAGGCCGATCACCGCAGCGGGGACCATGCCGAAATTGGTGAGCACGGAATAGCGGCCGCCGACCTCGGGAAGGCCCGGGAATATCCGGCGAAAACCTTGGCGGCTGGCGATCTGGTCGAGCGGCGAGCCGGCGTCGGTGATGGCGATGAAATGGCGGGATGCCTCGGCCTCGCCCAGCGCCGCGGTGGCGACCGCGTGGAAATAGCGGTGCAGCAGGTCGGGCTCCAGGGTCGAGCCCGACTTGCTGGCGACGATGAACAGGGTTGTGGCGGGATCGATCTGGGCTTCGACGCGGCGGATCTGAGCGGGATCGGTGGAGTCCAGGACCAGCAGCCTCGGAAACCCGGGCTGCGCCCCGAACGTGTCGGCCAGAACTTCGGGCCCCAGGCTCGAGCCTCCCATTCCCAACAGCACCGCGTGAGCGAACCGACCGGCCTTCACCTCGGCCTGGAAGGCCTCCAGGGCGGCGAGATCGACCGTCGCTCCCTGCGCCGCGGCGAGCCAGCCCAGCCCGTCGGCTTCGTCCGAGCCGGTCCACAGGGTCGGATCCTTGGCCCAGAGGCGTCGGCTCCATCCTTCCGCCCGCGCCCGCTCCGAGCCCTCGTCCACCGCCGCCTTCAGCTCCGGCGGCAAGGTGATCGTCTGCCGGTTTTGCCGATCGCCCAGGATCTCGGCGCGTTTTTGCGCCACAGCGGCCAGCAGCTTGTCGAACGCCTCGGCGAATTGGCGAACGCCATCGACCACCAGGCGATCGGTGACGCCGTTCAGGTCCAGGTCCCGGCGCTCGGCGAGCGCCAGGATGGCTTCGGCCGCGTCCAGATCTTCGGTCAGACTGGGCCGCACGGTCCCGTGGTCGCGGAAGGCGTCAAGAGTCTTGACCGGCATCGTGTCGATGGTGTCCGCGCCGATCAGGTTCTCGACATACAGGATGTCGGAAAAGGCCGGATCCTTGGCGCCGGTGGACGCCCATAGCAGCCGCTGCGGCGCAGCTCCCGCTGCGGCGAGCGCCTTCCAGCGCGGCGTTTCGAGCGTTTCCTGATAGCGACGATAGGCGATCTTGGCGTTGGCGATGGCCACTTTCCCACGCAGCGCCTTCAGATCCGCTGCGTCCGAGCCCGCACCCGCTGCAAGTCGCCGGTCGATCTCCTTGTCGATCTGGGTGTCGATACGGCTGACGAAGATGCTGGCCACGCCGCGGACCCTTGCGATGTCGCCGCCGGCGGCTTTGAGCGCCTCCAGCCCGGCCATATGGGCGTCCGACACCGCCAGGTAGGCGTCGAGGCCAAACAGCAGAGTGACGTTGACGTTGACGCCTTCGGCGATCAGTTGGCGGATCGCCGGCGTTCCAGGAGGGGTCCCGGGCACCTTGATCATCACGTTGGGGCGATCCACCGCGCGCCAGAGGCGCCGGGCCTCGGCGATCGTGGCTTCGGTATCCATCGCCAGATAGGGCGAAACCTCCATGCTGACATAGCCGTCCGCGCCCTCGAGACGATCGTAGACGGGGCGGAACTGGTCGGCGGCAGCCTGGATGTCGGCGATGGCCAATCGCTCGTAGAGTTCGCCGGCCTCCAGATCGTCGTGCGCGAGCGCCGCCTTCAGACGATCATCGTAGTCGCCACCCTCCCCGATCGCCTTCTCGAAGATCGAGGGATTGGAGGTCATGCCCTTCAGGCCATCCTCGTCGATCCAGCGCTTCAGCTGGCCGTTCTCCATGATCTTGCGGTGGAGGTAGTCGAGCCAGATGGACTGGCCGGCTTGCGACAACTGAAGCAGCGGATTGGTCATCAGAGGCCCCTCTCGATCGGGTCCTTGCCTTGCGCGAGCTGCCGCCGAGCCGCCGCAAGAACGTGTTCGACCGTGAAGCCGAACTTGGTTTGCACCGCCCGGATCGGGGCCGAGGCTCCGAAACTGCGCATGGCGATAATCTCGCCGGTGGGACCGACGTAGCGGTCCCACCCCAGGGCGGCCGCTTCTTCGACGGCTACTCGCGCAGAAACCTCCGGCGGAAGGACCGCGTGGCGGTAGCCATCGTCCTGGTCTTCGAACAGTTCCCAGGACGGCATCGAGACGACCCGCACATTGACGCCATCGGCGGCGAGAACCTCATAGGCCTGCACGCATAGGGGCACTTCGCTGCCGGCGCCGATGAGGATGAGCTCCGGCGGCCGGCGGTCGGTGTCGGCAAGCACATAGGCGCCCCGCGCCACGCCGGCCGCCGCGGCATATCGGGTTCGGTCGAGGATGGGCAGCGCCTGGCGCGTCAGGATCAAGCAGGCCGGGCGCGCCGACTGGGCAAGGATGACCCGCCAGGCCTCGGCGGTCTCGTTGGCGTCGCCGGGGCGCAGCGTGATCAGCCCCGGTATGGCGCGCAAGGCGGCGAGCTGTTCGATCGGCTGGTGCGTCGGCCCGTCTTCGCCCAGGCTGATGGAGTCGTGACTGAAGATGAAGACGACCGGCAGCTCCATCAAGGCGGCCAGACGCGTCGGTGGGCGCATGTAATCGCTGAAGATCAAGAAGGTGCCGGTGTAGGGACGCAGGCTGGACAGCGCCAAGCCGTTGGCGATGGCGCCCATGGCGTGCTCGCGGACACCAAAGTGCAGATTGCGTCCGCCGTAGCTCGCCGCTTCGAAATCGCCGGCCCCATCGAACTCCAGGCGGGTCTTCGTGGAGGGCGACAGGTCGGCCGAGCCGCCGATCAGCCAGGGCAGTCGCTTCGCCACGGCGTTTAGCGTCCGGCCCGACGCCTCGCGAGTGGCGATCCCCTTGGGGTCCGCCGGGAACATCGGGATATCCGCGTCCCAGCCCTCAGGAAGCTCACCGGCCCGCATGCGCCGGAGCTCCTCGGCCAGCGCCGGTTCGGCCGCGGCGTAGGCCGTGAACGCACGCTCCCACGCGGCCTGCAGCTGGGCGCCCCGTTCGCCCAACGTCGCATCGAAGCGTTCGCGCACGGCGTCGGGCGCCAGGAATTGCGCGTCCTCGGGCCAGCCATAGGCGCGCTTGGTCAGCCGAACCTCCTCCTCGCCCAGGGGGTCGCTGTGGATCTTGGAGGTCCCCTGCTTGTGGGGCGAGCCGTAGCCGATGACGCTCTTGACCTGGATCAGCGTCGGCCGGTCGTGCGTGCTTTGGAAGGTCTCGACCGCGCGCGCGAACGCCTCGCAATCGTTGGCGTCCTCCACCGCGATCGTCGCCCAGCCGTAACCCTGAAAGCGCCGGATCACGTCCTCGCTGAACGCCAGCTCGGTGTGGCCCTCGATGGTCACTGAATTGTCGTCGTAGATCCAGCACAGGTTCGAGAGCTTCAGGTGCCCGGCGAGGGAGGCCGCCTCGCCGCTGAC
>NZ_DATIMC010000068.1:0-34047 GCF_035475775.1 Phenylobacterium sp.
AGCCCAGGCCGCGGCGCGCGAGTGCGGCGAGGAGGCGGGCCTGGTCGTCGAGATCGGGCGCGAGGTGACCCGCGCCGACCACTATTTCGTCAACGAGAAGGACGAGGCGAAGAACACCCGCGGCGTATTCCTCGCGGCGCAGTTCGTGCGCGAGGATCCGGCGCGGAAGATCGAGGACGACCACGCACTCGTCTGGATGGAGCCGCTGGAGGCGCTGCTCCGGCTCGACCGCGAGTCGCACGTCTGGGCGGTCGCCTGCTGGCTGCGGACGCAAGCGCGCGGCTAGGCGCGCTTGCGGCGAGGGGCGGCGACCCGGCGGCTCGCGCGCTTCTGGGAGGTCCTGATCTTGGCCTTGCGCTCGCCGCTCGCGCGCTCCTCGGCGCGGCGCAGCGCATCCGGCCGGTGCTGCTCGCACTCGGTCAGGATCTCGTCCAGCTCCTGGTCGGACAGGTGCTCGATGCCGATGAACTCGTTCTTGGCCGGTGTGTGCGCGCGGATCAGCTCGTCCAGCTTGGCCTGCAGGGCGGCGTTGTCACGGTTCTGGGTGTTCTGGATCAGGAACACCATCAGGAAGGTGACGATGGTGGTCCCGGTGTTGATCACCAGCTGCCAGGTGTCGGAGTAGTGGAACAGCGGCCCGGTGACCGCCCACACCACGACCACGAGGCAGCACAGGAGGAAGGCCGAAGGCCGCCCGGTCCAGCGCGAGGTGGCGCTCGCGGCCTGCGAAAAGGCCTGGCTCAGATTGACCATGTCGGGACAGGTCTCCGGGGTTTGCGAAGCTTTCGCTGAACGGCTAGTCCCAGGCGCAGTTCCGGAGGTCGCCATGGTCGCGTCTGCAGGCCAAGCCAAGATCATCGACGGCAGGGTCTACGCCGAGCGCCTGCAGGCCCAGGTGGCCGCCGAGGTGGGCGGTCTAAGGACCGCGCACGGGCTCACGCCGGGGCTCGCCGTGGTGCTGGTCGGCGACGATCCGGCGAGCCAGATCTATGTCCGCTCCAAGGGCGAGCAGTCGAAGGCCGCGGGCATGCACTCGGCGACCTACCGCCTCCCCGGGCAGACCAGCCAGGCGGAGCTGCTGGCGCTGGTGGCGGCGCTGAATGCGGATCCGGCCATCCACGGCGTCCTGGTGCAGCTGCCGCTTCCCAAGCACATCGACGAACAGGCGGTGATCGCCGCCATCGATCCGGCCAAGGACGTGGACGGGCTCACCATGATCAACGCCGGGCGGCTGGCGAGCGGTCTGCCGGGCCTCTACCCCTGCACGCCCTCCGGCTGCATGGTGCTGCTGCGCGAGACGGTGGGCGACCTGACCGGCCTGCGCGCGGTGGTCGTCGGCCGCTCCATGCTGGTGGGCCGCCCGATCGCCCAGCTGCTGATTCAGGCCGACTGCACGGTGACGGTCGCCCACTCCCGCACGCGAGACCTGCCCGCGGTGTGCCGCGAGGCCGACGTGCTGGTCGCTGCGGTCGGCCGCCCGCGCATGATCCGCGGCGACTGGATCAAGCCGGGCGCGGCGGTGATCGACGTGGGCATCAACCGGGTGCCGTTCGACGATCCTGTGAAGGCGGCGCAGGGCAAGACCAAGGTGGTGGGTGATGTCCACTTCAGGGAAGCCGCGAAGGTCGCGGCGTGGATCACCCCGGCGCCAGGCGGCGTCGGCCCGATGACCGTCGCCGTGCTGCTGCAGAACACCGTCACCGCCGCCAAGCGCGCGATGGGGCTGGAGGCCTAGCTCGCGGGCCGCCGGCCGATGGCGCTCCACAGGACCGGCGACGGAGCGAGGAAGGCCAATTCCATGGCCTCGAGATCGCAATCCAGCTGCTGCGGCCTCACCAAGCCCGCCCGTGTCATGCCCTCGCGCGCCTGCTCCAACGTCAGGCGCTGGAAGCGCGAGAAGATCGTTCCGTCCTGCCACATGAACATGCGGCCCTCGCCGCGCACGTCGGCGAGCCCTCGCGCGCGGAGCATGCCGGTGAGGCGCCGCCCGATCCGCAGGTCCAGGCCGGACCGGGCGAAGAATTCGCGCAGCGCGGCCACGCTCTGCAGCGGCGTCTCAAACGGATTGGCGGTCGCATCCGGGATGGTCGACAGACAGTCGAAGTCCTCGACCACCAGCCATCCGCCGGGCTTGAGCGCCGCGATCAGCCGGTCCAGCACGAGCTCGCGCTCGGTGAGGTGAAATAGCAGCAGGCGCGTATGCACGATGTCGAAGCCCTCCGTGGGCGTGGCGTCGGCCACCACGTCGTGGCGAAGGACTTCGAGGGTGGGGCCGGCCAGCGGCTGCAGGAAGCGGGGGTCGAGGTCGGTGGCGAGCACCCGCCCGCGCGGCCCGACCTCCTCGGCCATCCACCGGGCGATGCTTCCGGTCCCGGCGCCCACCTCCCAGCAGGAGCGTCCCTCGCATATTCCAGCGCGCCGGATCGCATCCTTCGAGCCGGGATCGAATATCTCAGCCAGGAGCCGCAGCCGTTCGCCCGCGCCCTCGGCGGCATTCGGAATGAGGTAGCGGTTGGTGGCGGGCGCGCCCGGTTCTGCGGCGATGGTCATGGCGTATCTCCTGCAAGGTCGTGGCGAAGCTCGACAAGGAAGGCGCTGCTCGCGAGGCCGCTGACGCCAGCCACCGCGGCGACGGCGGCGGCCGAACCGCTCGCGCGCTCGAGGGCGATCGGGCTAGGGTTCCGTGAGGCATTCTCGCCAGCGACATGCGGGCAGTCCTTCAGGTCCGATGAAAAGTTCTGATGAAGCGCTGAAAGCCACTCCGCGGGCCAACCTGGTCTACGAGTTCGCGGGCCTGCGCCTCGATCCGCGCCGCCGCGTGCTGGAACGCGGAGGCCGACCCGTGCCGCTATACGCACGCGCATTCGACGCGCTCGCATTGCTGGTCGACGGAGCCGGGGCGCTGGTCTCCAAGGAGACGATGCTGCAGCAGCTGTGGCCAGGCGTCCTGGTCGAGGAGAACAGCGTCGCGCGCGTGATGTCGGACTTGCGCAAGGCGTTGCGCGAGCAGGCGGCCTGCGTCGCGACCGTGCCGCGGCGCGGCTACCGTCTCGACGCCGAGGTCAGGGCCGCCCGCCGGGCGCGTCAGCCGGAGGTGGAGGGCCGGCGCACGCTCGCGGTGCTGCCTCTCGCGTCTCTCAGCGGCGAGGCGGCCGATCGTCTGCTGGGCTTCGGACTGGCCGATGGCCTGATCACCCGGCTGAGCCAGCTGCGCTCCCTGCTCGTGCGGCCCACGAGCGCGGTGGCGCGCTATGTCGACGCGCCCGCCCCGGCGGCCGTCGGACGCGAACTCAATGCAGAGATCGTCCTCTGCGGCGGGGTGCGTCGATCGGGAGGCCAGGTTCGGGTGAGCCTGCAGCTGGTCGACGTGGCCTCGGAGGCGACGATCTGGGCCGCCAGGTTCGACGAGGCCGAGGCCGCCATCTTCGCCCTCAAGGACTCGCTTTCGGCTCGGGCGGCCGATGCGCTCGCGCTCGAACTCACCCGCAGCGAACGCGAGCAGCTGGCGCGGCGCCCGACCCAGGACGCCGATGCGCACGACCTCTACGTGCGCGGCCGACTTTGCCTCAGCCAACGGGTGGGCGATTCCATCCAGCAGGCGGCGGAGTGCTTCCGCCGCGCCGTCGAACGGGACCCCGGGTTCGCCCTCGCGCACGCCGGCCTGGCGGAGGCCTACACGCTGCTGTCCGTAGCCAGCGCCACCCTGGATCCGCTGCCGCCCCGGGTCATGGCCCCGCTCGCCAAGGCGGCCGCCCAGCAGGCGCTCGAGCTCGACGAGCAGCTGAGCGAAGTCCACGGCATCCTCGGCCACATCGGCTATTGCTATGATTGGGACTTGGCGGGCGCGGAGGCGGCCATCGGCCGCGCGCTCGAGCTCAATCCCAGCAACGCCGGCGCCCGGCAATACCACGCGCTCGGGCTGTCGAGCGTCGGCCGGCACGACGAGGCGCTGGAGCAGATGCGCCTGGCGCGCCTTCTCGACCCCACCAACATGGTGATGAACGCCAACCTCGGCTTCATTCTCTACCGGGCCCGCCGGTATGCGGCGGCGGTCGAACAGCTGCGCAGGACCGTGGCGATCGATCCGGACTCGGCTTACGCCCGGTTCCGCTTCGGCCTGGCGGCGGAGGCGGCCGGCCTGACCGATGAAGCGCTAGCCCAGTACGAGGCGGTGCTGGCCATGCCGATGGCCGACGTGCACGGGCTGGTGGGCAAGGGGCACCTGCTGGCCCGACTGGGCCGCGAACGCGAAGTGCGTGAAATCCTCGACCGGCTGCGAGAGATCGCCGAGACGCGTTACGTATCGGCTTATTATTTCGCCGAGATCCACGCCGGCCTTGGGGAGACGGGCGCGGCCTTCGAGTGGCTGGAGCGGGCGTATGCGGAACGGCCGGTCATGATGATCTCGTTGCGGGCCAATCCGAAGTTCGACGGCCTCCGGGAGGACCCGAGGTTCCACGATCTCGAACGGCGCGTCGGCATCTGGAAGAACAGCTAGCCCGCGGTCTTGTCGTTGGTCCAGGCCACGACTTGGCCCAGCGCATCGTTCACCGCCTTGTCGTAGGCCGCCACGATGGCGCCGACGCGGTTGTCGGCGGCCGGGGCGCGGGCTTCGAACAGCTGGTCGGAGACCACGGTGTGCTCGCGGTCGCGCGTGAGCGTCGCATGCAGCCGCACGAGCACCGTCGGCGGCGCGCCGGCGCCTGCGTCATAACGGGCTTCGAAATCCCGGACGTCGACGCGCAGCACGAAATCCGTGGCGCTGGGCGCGCCGCGCGGCACCAGCCGGACGTGGCCGCCGGCCGCGTCGAAGGTCTCGAACACCGCCTGGTCGAACAGCACCTCGGCGGGCGCGGCCCAGCGCACGTCGGCGATGTAGGCCACCTTGTCGCCGGTCACCGTGAGGATCCGGTCCGCCGCCGCTTCCCGCTGGAACGTCCCGTTCGACCAGAAGACGCCGACCGTGGGCGCGCCGGCCGGCTTGGGGGGGAGCGGGGCGGTCGGCGCCGGATGGGCCGCCTCGAAGCGATAGAGCTGCGCGGGCTTGCTCTTCGGCAGCAGCGAGACGCAGGCGCTGAGCGACAGCGCCGCAAGGGCGATGCTCGCCAGCCGCAGGCGGGCTCCGGCGCTTCTCATGGCTTCACCTTCAGGTCTTCCGAGGGCGGCTTGGCGAGCGTCCCCTGCGGGCTGGCCTCGATCTCGTCGACCAGCCGCTGCAGCGCCTGGGCGGCGGTGCGCATCTGGATCACCGCGGCGGTGATCTGCGGCAGGCCGTTGTTGGCGAAGTCGGCGGTCGGGCCCTGCAGCCGGTCCATGAGCGCGTGCGCCTGGGCGGCGGTGCGCTTGGCCTCCTCGGCCGCGTCGGCGATGTTCTTCAGGCTGCGGCGGCCGTCGGTGTCGAGCATGTTCTGGCTGGTGGACGCCAGGTCCCCGAGCTTCTGGGTGGCGACGTCGAGGTCCTGCAGCGCCTTCTGGGCGTCGGCGATCACCTCCTTGTGGGTGCGTAGCTCTCCAGTCACGGCCTGGGTATCGGAGAGCGCCGTCGAGAAGGTCTTGATGTTCTGGTCCGAGAGCACCCGGTTCACGCGATCGAGGGCCTCGATGGTGCGCGTGAGCACCGTCCCGCCGCCCTGCAGCAGGTCGGAGAGCGCGCTCCTCTGGCTCCTGAGGATCGGGATCGCCCCCTGCGGCACGGTGTTCTTGAGCAGCGGCTTAGTGGCCGTTCCCGCGGTGATCTGGACGTAGTTCACCCCGGTGATCCCGAGCGGCTCCAGGGTGGCGTAGGAATCGGCGCGGATCGGCACGTCGGAGGTGACGCGGGCGCGCGCGATCACCCGGCTGGGGTTGGTGCGGTCGAGGGCGATCTTGGTCACCTCGCCCACCTTGATGCCGTTGAACCGAACCTCGCCGCCCTGGGAGAGCCCGTTGATCGGGCCCTGGAAGAGAATGTCGTAGAGGTCGTACTCGGCGTTGATCCGCAGGCGGGCGAGCCAGACCACGAAGATCACCAGCCCCACGAACAGGACGAGCGTGGAGAGGCCGACCAGGGCGTAGTTGGCGTTCTTTTCCATCAGGCCTCCGTCGTCGCCTCGGCGGCCGCGGCGCGCCCCCGTGGACCCAGGAAATACTCGCGAATCCATGGGTGGTTGGAGGTTTCTAGATCGCGAACCGGCGCCGTGGCGACCACCTTCTTGTCGGCGAGCACCGCGACGCGGTCGGTGATGGCGTAGAGCGTGTCGAGGTCGTGGGTGATCATGAACACCGTCAGGTCGAGGCTGTCGGAGAGATCGCGGATCAGCTCGTCAAAGGCGGCCGCGCCGATCGGGTCGAGCCCGGAGGTGGGCTCGTCGAGGAACAGCAGCTCCGGATCGAGCGCCAGGGCCCTCGCCAGGCCCGCGCGCTTGCGCATGCCGCCGGAGAGCTCCGCGGGCTTCAGCACGCGCGCCTGGGCGGGCAGGCCCACGAGCGCGATCTTCAGGTCGGCCAGGTCGTAGATCTCGCGCCGCGACAGCCTGGTATGTTCGAAGAACGGCGCGGCCACGTTCTCCTGCACGGTGAGGTTGGAGAACAGCGCCCCGCCCTGGAACAGCACGCCCCAGCGGCGCTCGATCGCGCTCCAGCGGCGTTCGGAGACATGGGCGATATCCTGGCCGAACACCTGGATCGTGCCCGCCCGGGGTCGCTTCAGGCCGATGATGGTGTTGAGCAGCACCGACTTGCCGGCGCCCGAACCGCCCACCACGCCCAGCACCTCGCCGCGGTTGAGCGTCAGGTTCAAGCCGTCGTGCACCACGTGATCGCCGAACGCCGAGCGCAGGTTCCTGACCTGCAGGACCGGCCCGTCGCCGTCGAGGGCGGCCTCGTCCGGGTCCTCGGCGGAACTCGGCCCGCTCACAGGTCGAGCTCCATGTACACCAGGGCGAAAGCCGCATCGATCATGATGATCGCGAAAATGGCGTGCACCACCGCGGCGGTGACCCGGCGGCCGAGGGATTCCACGTCGACGCCCACCTCCATGCCTTGGCGGCAGCCGACGCCGGCGATCACCGCGGCCATCACAGGGGCCTTCGACAATCCCACCCAGAAGTGGGTGACGCCGACGTTGTCGAGCATCCGCTGCAGGAAGAACGCCGGCCCCAGCCCCAGCACGCTCCAGGTCACCATCAGCCCGCCGAACAGCCCCGCCAGCACCGCCACGAAGGTGAGCAGGGGGATCGTCACCAGCAGCGCGGCGAAGCGCGGGAAGACCAGCGCCTCGAACGGGTCGACGCCCATCACCTGCATGGCGTCGATCTCCTGGTTCATCTTCATGGCGCCGAGCTCGGCGGCGAAGGCGGAGGCCGATCGCCCGGCCAGCAGGACGGCGGTGATCACGATGCCGAACTCCCGCAGCACCGCGATGCCGATCAGCTCGACGCTGAACACCTCCGCCCCGAACTGGCGAAGCTGGTTGATGCCCAGCAGCGCGATCACCGCGCCGATGAAGAAGGAGGTGACGGCGACGATCGGGATGGCGTCGAGGCCGGCGCGCTCCATCTGCGAGACCACCGCCGCCCAGCGGATGCGCCTGGGATTGACGAGCAGGTTCACCAGGCTGCGGCCCAGGACCACCAGCAGGTGGCCCAGGAAGACCATGGTGTCGAGGCCCTCCAGCGCCAGGTTCACCACGCCCTTGCCGATGCGGATGGTGAGCTCGTGGAACCCGGACGGCGCGGGCGGCGGCGGCGGGCCCGCCTTGGCCGCCTCGGCCACGATGCCGATCAGGCGCAGCGTCTCGGGCCGGGCGCGGACCTTGGCCAGGTCGAAGCCGCTCCCGGCGGCCCGGATCACCGCGAAGGCCCCGGCGGTGTCCAGCCGGCCGACGCCGGTGAAGTCGAGCACGGCCGGCCGCTCGCGCGCCAGCGCGCGTCGCAGCGCCGCGGGGGCGGCGCCCAGGTCGTTGGCCGTCCAGTCGCCGGACAGCGCCACGGCGGGGCCCCTCTCGCCGGGCTCGACCTTGAATTCGGCGGGGCTGTCCATCCCGGCGCGCGGTCTCCGACCATGGGGCGCGCCGCGGGCCCAATCCCCGAGTCGCGGCGTCCCTCGCGGCGAGCCTAGCAGAGCCGGCAGGCGCGCCGAACGTCCTTGTGCCGGGCCCGCCAGACGTCGGCTCCAAGGTCAAGCTCACGCAGGCGTCATCGCTACGGCCAAGCTAGGCCTATATTTGGCCCAAGTCCGCCGGGTATCCATGGGGCGGGCCCGCCGACCGGACCCCAATAAGCCGACCTTTGGAGAGAGTGCGCTTGACCCGACCGATCGAGCTCGCCGGCAAATCCGGCGCCCGCTACCGCTACCTGCCGCTGGAAGAGGAGCGGTTCCTCCCGCCTGCCGGCGCGAATTTCGTGATCGCCGAGCTGACGCCGGAGGGCGCCAAGGTGGTCTATGCCGGCGAAACGGACAATCTGGCCAACCAGAGCTGGCGCCAGGCGCTGGAGCGGGCCCGCAAGACCTACAACGAGGCCAAGGTGCTCACGCGGCTAAACGTCACGCGCGCGGTGCGCGAAGCCGAGCGGATCGACCTGATCGAGCATTACCAGCCGCCCCTGAACGGCAAGGAAAGCCGGGCCTGAGGAGGGCGCTAGCGCGTCGCCAGCACCACGCCCAGCAGCACCGCCGTCCAGTGCGCGCCGGCGGCGGCCACCACGTGACCGTGCCAGATGGCGCGCGCGAATTTCAGGCGCTTGTTGACGTAGAACGCCACGCCGGTGGTGTAGAGCAGCCCGCCCACCCCCAGAAGCAGCAGGGCGACCCAGGTCACGTGGTCCAGCATCGGCTTCATGGCCACCACCACCAGCCAGCCCAGCGCCAGGTAGAGTCCGATCCAGAAGCGGCGGTCGAGGTGCATGAAGACCATCTTGCCGAGCGCGCCGACGCCGGCGATCGACCAGACCGCGGCGGTCATCCCCCACGCCCAGCCGCCGGTCAGGTCGTGGGTGGTGAACGGGGTGTACGAGCCGGCGATCATCAGGAAGATGCCGGCGTGGTCGAGCCGGCGCAGGACCGGCCGGTGCTGCGGCCTGGCGAAGTTGTAGGCCGTCGAGAACGCCAGCATCGCGAGGAGCCCGGCCGCGTAGATCGCGACCCCGACCACCAGGCTGATGGAGCGCGCCTGGATGGCGAGCGCCAGGAGCACGATCCCGCCCACCAGCGCCAGCGTCAGGCCCACGATGTGCACCACCAGGTCGGCGCACTTGGCGGCGGGCGTCGGATAGTGCCGCGCCGGCTTGGGCGCGGCGGCGCTCTGAGGCAGGCGCATGGCGGTTTCGGGCCTGGGAGTCACGCCTCATGAGATGCGAGCCTGAGATCGCCGGCGCAAGTGAATAGACGGTGACAAGCCGGCGCGAACCTCACCATGCTGCGCCCGTGAGCGGCTCGGCGATCGTGATCTTCGGCGCGGCGGTGCGGCCGGACGGACGGCCCTCGCCGACCCTGGCGCGGCGCATCGGCTATGGTTTGGACGCGGCGGCGCTGTGGCCGGACGCGCCGATCCTGTGCTCGGGCGCGGCCGGGCGGGCGGGCCCCAGCGAAGCCTCGGTCATGGCGCGCATCCTGGCGGCCCGCGGTGTGGCGCAGGCCCGCCTGGTGCTGGACGAGGCGAGCCGCGACACCTTGCAGAGCGTGGTGGCCGCCGCCCGCTTCGCCCGCGCGCGCGGCGCCGCGCGCTGCGTGATCTGCTCGGACCGCTACCACCAGCCGAGGATCCGTCTGCTGCTGGGCGCACTCGGCGTTCGGACCGCGCCGGGACCCCTGGCGCCCGGCCGCGGCGGCGCGCCCCTGCGCCATTGGACGCGCATGCGGCTGCGCGAAGGCCTGGCGATCCCCTACGACCTCGCGCTCGTGCTCGCGAAACGCCGAAGCCTGCTCGCGGAATTGGCGGCCGAGGCCGCTTGATCAGACCGGCCGCGGCCGGCCCGGCTTGCCGAGGGCGCATTCCAGCGCCCGGCGGTCCCAGCCTGCGCGATCGGCCGCCGCCTCGTACGTGGACTGGAGGAACTTCATCAGCAGGTCGTCGGGATCCGGCGCGGCCGCCACGGCGTCATAGGGCAGCAGGAACTCCCGCAGGGCGGCGTCGTATCGCGCCTCCGACGGGGCGGCCGCCGCCTCGGCGAAGCCCGCTGGCTCCGGGTAGGCGTAGGCGTAGAACACCGCCTGTTCGCAGCCGGGGCCGCCGGGCCAGAATCCGGCGCTGGCGACCTCGTGCGAGTAGGCTTCCCGCGCCACCTCGTCGGGCAGGTGCGGCACGCCGCCAGGATGCGGCGGCGCCTGCCGTCCGGAAAACCGCGTCACCGCCAGGTCGAAGCTCCCCCAGAAGAAGTGCACGGGGCTCGCCTTGCCGATGAAGCCGGTGCGGAACAGCTTGAGCACCCTGTCGGCCTGCAGGAGAGCCTGGAAGAAGGCGCGGGCCTGGACCGGATCGTAGGGGCGCTGCGCCCGGTCCTGACGGAAGGGCACAGCCTGCGGCATTTCGTTTGGCGCGGCGTGGATGCGGACCCGCACGCCCAGCTCCTGGAGCAGCGCCCGCACGCGGCTGTAGAAGCCGGCGATGCTCGTGGCTTCGAGCGGCAGACCGATCTGAGGCGCATCGCTGCGGATGACCAGCCGCGCGTCCACGAGATCGAACTCCAGCTCCAGCGCCCGCCCGGGCGCATGGATCACCCCGGTCGAGAGTCCGCGCGCCGAGACATAGAACGGGGTGTGCCAGGAGTGATTGAGCCAGGGCGTCAGCGACAGCCGGACCTTGCCGACCACCTGGGTCATCAGGTGCAGCGTCTCGTAGGTGCCCCGCCACTCCGCGTAGGGGAGCGGCGGCCAGGGGGCCTGGCCGTTCATCGCGCGGCTTCCCGGAAGATTGGAGCGCCCCGGAGGTTCAACCCAGGTAGAGATCGGCGCAAGCCTCCACGATCGCGCCCACGTCCAGCCGGTAGTGCCGGTAGAGGTCCGTGAGGTCGCCGACCTGGCCGAACGCATCGAGGCCGAGCGCGCTCACCTTGTGCCCCATGACGCCGCCGAGCCAGGAGAGCGTGGCGGGCGAGCCGTCGACGACGGTGACCAGGCCGGCGTCGGGGGCCAGGGCGCTGAGCAGAGATTCCGCATGGCTCCTGCGCCTGGCGCCGCCGGTCCAGCGATCCCGGCGCGCGGCCATCCAGTCGCGATGCAGGAGCCCCGGCGAGACCACGTTGAGCACGCCCAGGCCCGGGATGTCGCCGGCCAGCTCGTCGGCCGCCTCGAGCACCTCGGGGGCCACCGCGCCGCAGAACACCAGCGCGGCCTCGGCGCCCGGGGCGGGCGGCTGCAGCCAGTAGGCGCCTTTCAGCGCATCGGCGCGCCACAGCTCGTCCGTCCGCCCCGGCTGGCGGATCGATCGCGTGGTGAGCCGCAGGTACACCGATCCGCCGTCCTCCGCCTGCAGGTGCTCGAAGCTCCAGCGCATGACCAGCGCCAGCTCGTCGACGAACGCCGGCTCGAAGTAGGTGAGGTTCGGCTGACCGATGCCGATCAGCGGCGTGTAGATCGACTGGTGGGCCCCGCCTTCCGGCCCGAGCGTCAGTCCCGAGGGGGTCGCCACCAGCATGAAGCGCGCGTCCTGGTAGCAGGCGTAGTTCAGCGCATCGAGGCCGCGGCAGATGAAGGGATCGTAGACCGTCCCGATGGGGATCAGCCGCTCGCCGAACATCGGCGCGGCCAGGCCCAGCGCCGCCAGGTTCAGGAACAGGTTGTGCTCGGCGATGCCGAGTTCGATGTGCTGCCCCGCGCGGCCGCCGGCCCACCGCTGGGGCGAAGGGATCTTGGCCTCGCGGAACACGTCGCGGCTCTCGCGCCGCCGGAACAGGCCGCGCTGGTTGACGAAGCCGCCGAGGTTGGTCGAGACCGTCACGTCCGGCGAGGTGGTGACGATGCGGTCGGCCAGCGGCTCGTGGCCGCGGGCGAGGTCCAGCAGGATGCGGCCGAACGCGGCCTGGGTGGATTGCTCCGCGCCGGCCGGTGCGGCGATCTCCGGCACGGGGATGGCCGCCGCGGCGTAGCGTCGGCTGCGTGGATCGGCGAGCGGCGCGGCGGCGATGAAGGCCGCCAGCGCGCAGGCGTCCTCCTCGGCGAGCCCGGCGAACGGCGCCCATTCCTGGCACTCGGGGATCCCCGTCGAGACCCGCAGCGCCTCGACCTGCGCCGGCGTCATCAGCCCGGCGTGGTTGTCCTTGTGGCCCTGCAGCGGCAGGCCGTAGCCCTTGACGGTGTAGGCGATGAACAGGGTCGGGGTGTCGTCTCTGGCCGCGGCGTCGAAGGCCTCGATCAGGGTTTCCACGCAGTGGCCGCCGAGGCCGATCATCAGCTGGTGCAGCGCCGCATCGTCGAAGCTGCCGACGAGCGCGGCCACGCCTGGCTTGCGGCCGATGTCGCCCATCAGCCGCGCCCGCCACGCCGCCCCGCCCTGGAAGGTCAGCGCCGCGTAGTCGGCGTTCGGGCAGGCCTCGATCCAGGCGCGCAGGGCGCTCCCGCCGGGCCGCGCGAAGGCCCGCTCCTGGGCCTTGCCCCACTTCAGCGTCATCACGCGCCAGCCGGCGGTCTCGAAGATGTCGTCGAAGCGATCGAACATCCGGTCGGCGGTCGTCGCATCCAGGCTCTGGCGGTTGTAGTCGACGATCCACCAGACATTCCGGATGTCGTGCTTGTAGGCCTCGATCAGGCACTCGTAGATGTTGCCCTCGTCGAGCTCGGCGTCGCCCAGGGTGGCGACCATCCGCCCCTCGCGCGCCGGATCGAGCCAGCCGTGCGCCTTCAGGTAGTCCTGGGTGAGCGCCTCGAAGGCGGTGACCGCCACGCCCAGGCCCACCGAGCCGGTGGAAAAGTCGACGTCGTCCTTGTCCTTGGTGCGCGACGGATAGGACTGCGCCCCGCCGAACGCGCGGAAGCGCTCGAGCTGCTCGCGGCTCTGGCGGCCATAGAGATACTGGATGGCGTGGAACACCGGGCTCGCGTGCGGCTTGATCGCCACCCGGTCCTCGGGCCGGAGCGCGTGGAAGTAGAGGGCGGCCAGGATGGTGGTCATCGAGGCGCAGGAGGCCTGGTGGCCGCCGACCTTCATCCCGTCGCGGCTTTCGCGCAGGTGGTTGGCGTTGTGGATGGTCCAGGTGGCGAGCCAGCGCAGGCGGGCCTCGAGCCTCTCGAGGTGCTCGAGCTCACGGTTCGTGGGGGTCGGCGAACGAGCTCTGGACTGCGCAGCTTGGGACATTCGTCCAAGTTACACGGGCTTCGAGGCAAATCCTTGCCTAATCGCCGGAAATCCGAGGCGTCGCGCTCAGGCCCGGAACACGCCGCGGGTGACCAGATCGGCCTGGGTCAGTCCGAACAGGATCAGCAGCCAGGCCACGGCGGCCACGGCCACCAGGCGTGGAAGCCAGCTTTCCTCGCGCAGGTGCATGAAGAACCAGAAGATCAGCCCGGCCTTGGCGAAGGCGATGGCGAGATTGATGGCCGGCTTGAGGGCGCCGAATGGCCCGAAGGTCGCGCCCACGGTCAGGGCCAGGAGCGTCATCAGCGCGGCCCAGACCCCGATCAGCGTCCATGCCTTGCCCGACATGCTCAGCCCCGCGCCAGGTAGAACAGGGGATAGATGAACACCCACGCCACGTCGACGAAGTGCCAGTATAGGCCGCTCACCTCGACGACCACGGCCTGCTCAGGCATCCGTTTGCGGCGGGTGAGGACCATGATCGAGACCCAGGCGAGCAGGCCGAGGCCGACGCTCATGTGCACCGCGTGCAGGGCCGTGGCCACGAAGTAGAGGTCGATGAACAGCGCGGCCGGCCCGGCCCTCACGGCAGAGGGATGACCGAGCCCCGGCATCAGTCCGTCGGAGTAGTCGAGGGCGTACTCGATGCCCTTCAGCGTCAGGAACACGAGGCCGAACGCCATCGCGAGCCCGAGCCAGCCGGCTGTCCTGCGCCGGTCGCCCTCGCGCGCCGAGTGGACGCCGAACGCCACGAACAGGCTGGAGGTGAGCAGCAGCGCCGTGTTGGCGGTGGCGATCCACAGGCGCAGCGCCCGCGCCGCCTCGGCGGTCGCCTGCGGGTGCAGCGTGCGGTAGCCGAAAACCAGGCAGAACAGGCCGCCGAACAGCATCGCCTCGGTGCCAAGGAACACGTACATGCCCATGAAGTCGGCGTCGCGCTGCTGCTCCGGCGCCGCGTAGGGCTCGCGCAGGGTGACGTACTCAGCCATGCGGCGCCGCCGCGGGCTGCGGATACTCGTAGGCGGGCCCGTCCACCACCGGGATGACGTCGAAATTGTGCTTCGGCGGCGGCGAGGCGGTCTTCCACTCCAGGCCGCTCGCCCCCCAGGGGTTCGGCCCCGCCGGCGCCCCGTTGCGCAGGGAGTAGACGAGGTAGACGAGCGGCAGCAGGTAGGCCACCGCGAGGATCGAGGCGCCGGCCGAAGAGAGCACATTCAGCGTCTGGAACTGCGGCGGATAGACATGATACCGCCGCGGCATCCCGAGGTAGCCCAGGAGGTACTGCGGGAAGAAGGTCAGGTTGAATCCGAAGAAGATCAGGCCGGCGCTGATCCGGCCCCAGGTCAGCGAGTACATGCGTCCGGTGATCTTCGGCCACCAGAAGTGCACCGCGCCCAGGAAGCCGCTCACCGCGCCGCCCACCATGATGTAGTGGAAGTGCGCCACCACGAAGTAGGTGTCGTGGACGTGCACGTCGATGGCGACCAGCGCCAGCATGAGCCCGGAGAGGCCGCCGAAGGTGAACAGGCCGATGAACGCCATGGCGAACAGCAGCGGCGGGTCGAGCGCGAGCTCGCCTTTGTAGAGGGTGGCGGTCCAGTTGTAGACCTTCACCGCCGAGGGCACCGCCACCGCCAGGCTGAGGAACGAGAAGACCGCGCTGGCGTACATCGACTGGCCGGACACGAACATGTGGTGGCCCCAGACCAGGAAGCCGATCGCGGCGATGGCGATCGAGGCGCAGGCCACGAACCAGTAGCCGAAGATGCGCCTGTGGGCGCCGGCGGTGACCAGTTCGGTGACCACGCCCATGGCCGGCAGGATCATGATGTAGACCGCCGGGTGGCTGTAGAACCAGAACAGGTGCTGGAAGAGCAGCGGATCGCCCCCGATCGAAGGATCGAAGATCCCCAGCCTGAACAGCCGTTCGGCGGCCAGCAGGATGAGGGTGATCGCCAGGACCGGCGTAGCGAGCACCAGGATCAGGGAGGTCGCGTAATGCGACCAGCAGAAGATCGGCAGCCGGCCCCAGGTCATGCCCGGCGCGCGCAGCTTGTGGATGGTGACGATGAAGTTGAGCCCGGTGAGGATCGAGGAGAAGCCCACGATGGTGATGCCCGCGATGACCCAGAGCACCGCGCCGGTGGCGAACATCGTCGAATAGGGCGTGTAGAAGGTCCAGCCGGTGTCCACGCCGCCGATCAGCAGGGCGAACAGCGTGAAGAAGCCGCCGATCAGGTAGATGTACCAGCTCAGGAGGTTGAGCCGCGGGAACGCCACGTCGCGCGCCCCGATCATCAGGGGGATCAGGAAGTTGCCGAAGGTCGCAGGGATCGAGGGGATCAGGAAGAACCAGACCATCATCACCCCGTGCAGGGTGAAGGCGCGGTTGTAGCCTTCGTTGGTGAGGATATCGCCTTGCGGGGTCAGGAGATCGAGCCGGATCAGCGCCGCCGCGCTCGCCGCAACGAAGAAGAAGAAGGTGATCGAGACCAGGTAGAGGATCGCGATCCGCTTGTGGTCGGTCGTCAGGAACCAGGAGCGCAGGGAATGGCCGGCGTTGATGTAGCTCGCCCGCTCCTCGGGCGTCTGCAGCACCGGAACAGCCGTCATCGTGACGCCTCCTGGGGTTGGCCGCCGATCGACTTCAGGTAGGCCACCAGCCGCACGAGGTCGGACTCGGAGACCTGGCCGGCGAACGTCGGCATGATCGGGGCGTAGCCGGCGGCGACGTCCTTGGCGGGATAGAGGATGCTGTCGCGCAGGTACTGGTCGTCGGCGACCACGACGCGGCCTCCGTCGAGCGGGACCGGAGCGCCATAGATCCCCTCCAGCTTGGGCGCGCGATGGGTGGAGTCCGCGCCATGGCAACCGCTGCAGCCCAGCTTGCGGAACAGCTGGAAGCCCTGCTGGGCGAGCGAGCCGTCGGTCCCGGCCTGCTGCAGCCAGCGGGCGTAATCCTCCGGGCGCATGACCACGAAGCGTCCGCCCATCACCGCGTGGTCGAAGCCGCAGAACTGGGTGCAGCGGAGCGCATAGGTGCCGGGGACCAGAGCCTTGAACCACAGGCTGGTGTAGCGGCCCGGGAGCACGTCCTGCTTCAGCCGCAGCGCTGGCAGGAAGAGGCTATGGATGACGTCCTGCGAGGTCATGACCAGCTTCACCGGCTGGCCGGCCGGGACGTGCAGCTCGTCGATCTCGCGCTGGCCCCCCGGATGCTCGAACTTCCACATCCACTGCTTGGCCACCACCTCGACGGTCAGCGCGCTCGCCGGCGGCTGGCCGGTCTGGAAGTAGAGCCAGCTCGAATAGACGAAGAAGGCCAGGGTCAGCAGGAAGGGGATGATCGTCCAGCCGGTCTCGACCCAGATCCCGTGGCTCGGCGCATGGCTGCGGTCGGCGTTGCGGCCGCGTCGGTAGCGGATCGCGAACACCGCGAGCAGGATGAACACCGGCCAGGAGAGCGCGAAGATCAGGGCCGAGAAGGCGAGGAACAACTGATCGACGCGGACCGCATGCTCCGAGGCCTCAGGCGGCCAGACGCGGAAAAAATTCATCATGCCTGCCGACTCCGACCGGCGCGATCGCGCCGCAGGAAGGCGGCGATCAGGCCCGCCAGGCCGGCGGTCAGGGCGACGCCCACGGCCCGCAGGATCTCCATGACCAGGCTCGAGTAGCGGCCGGTCTTCGGATCGTAGTGGTAGCAGAGGAGGCGGATCTGCTCCCCGAGATCGCCGAGCCGGCCGCGACCGGCGTCGGTGAGCGCCAGGTGCAGGTCCTTCGGGCTGGGCGCGACGCCGTAGAGCCAACGGGCGAGGCGGCCGTCCGGGGTGAGCACCGCCACGGCGGCGATGTGGGCATATTGGCCGATCCGCGGGTCCCAGGCGTAGCGGTAGCCGAGCGCCTGAGTGACCTGGGCGATGTTCGCCGCGGGACCGACCAGGGCCTCGACGCCAGCCGCGGGAGGCGAGCCGGCCAGGCGCTGCTCGGAGGTCTCCGCCGCCGCGGTCCCCTCGCGGGGGTCGATCCCGAACGCCACGACCTCGAAGTCCCGTCCCGGCTTGTAGGCCTGCCCGGCGATGGCCTCGTGCAGGCCTTCGAGAGTCAGGCCGCAGATATTGGGGCAGTGGTGCTGCACGGGCGCGATGACGAGGGGCTTGCCGTTGGCGAGTTCGCGCAGCGTGACCGGCCGTCCGGCCTGGTCGTGGAAGGCCGCGTCCAGCGGAATCTGGGCGCCGGGCTTCGGATCGACGCCCGCGGCCCCGAATGGATCGAACGGCTCGGGCCGGGCGTGCGCCGCCGGAGCGCCCAGCGCCAGGGCGAAGCCGAGTGCGAGCATCAGAGGCCGGGGTGTCATGGCTTGCTGGCCTCGGCGTCCGGCCAGCCCATCGCGGCCTGCAGCGCCATGGCGCGCTCGATCGGGATGCGGGCGATCCCGTTGCGGCGGTCGGCCCAGCCATAGCTTTCGATGCGGGTTCGCGCCGTGGCCTCCAGCGCCAGCCGATCCTTCAAGGGATCGCTCTCCAGCCGGGGCCCCGCAGGCGCGAGTTCGGCGCGCTCGAGGGCGGTCGTCGGCGCTCGCACGCTCCGCGACTGGAACCAGCCATAGAGACCGAAGACCACGAGGGCGGCGAGGGTGGCGAGCGCGAGCACGCTCAGGAACCCGGCGGCGCCGATCTTTGGCGAGGCGTCGTCGGGCTGATAGCCGGGTTTGGCGGAAGCGCCGGACCTGGCGCGCTTGGCGGACGACGTCATGCCAGGCTCCTTGCCGTCCGCCAGGCGAAGGCGCGCAGGAAGCCGCCGGCGAGCAGGGCGGCCATGGCGAGATTGGCGAACGCGAACAGCACGACCTCGGCCGCCCCGGCGGACGGGGCCGCGGCCGGCAGGGTGAGCCAGGCCGACTCCAGCACCGAGCCCAGGACCACTGCGATCGAGAGCGTCCGCAGCATGCGCGGGCTGCGCCGGATCGTCTGGAAGAACAGCAGGAAGGTGGGGATGAGCCGGCTCGCGGCCACGACCCACATGACCGGCCCCCACGGCCCGCCGCGGCGCTGATACCAGCTGACGCCCGGCGGAAGATTGTCCGACCAGGTGATCACGAAATGCATGAAGGCGAGGTAGCTCCAGAACAGCAGGAGCGTCAGCAGCAGGGCCCCGATGATGCCGGGGCGCTGCACGCGTCGCCCCGACAGGGTGAGCGCGATCACCATCAGGGCGAACGCGGTCAGCATCTGGATGTCGAGCACGTAGAGGCCGAAGCCGGAGGAGGCGAAGTCGGCGTCGAGCGAGAGCAGCCAGTCGGTGGAGATGACGGTCCCGAGCACCGGCACCAGCACGAGGCCGATGCAGGCGACCGCCTTCGACGGGCGCCCGCGCAGGATCAGCAGGAAGGCCAGGCCGAACAGCACGGCGTACCAGATGACGCTGCGGGCGATGAACATCGGCTGCGAGAGGTAGGCGGCGCGGAAGCCGCTGGTCGCAGGCTGGTGCGTCCAGGCGTAGATCCGGCTCGCCTCGGCCAGGACCGGCGCAATCAAGAGGGCGCCCACCGGCAGGAGCAGGCTCTGCGCCTCCATGAACGGGCCGAGTTCCTCGGACCAGTCGCCCGGGGCGAGGCGCATGATCATCAGCACGGTCAGCGCGCCGATCGGGATCGAGGCCCACAGGAACGCCGCGCCCAGCCAGGCGCGCCAGGCGGCGGCCGGCAACAGAGCCGCGGCGATCAGCGCCAGCAGGCAAGCCGCCGCACCGGCGGGCGCGATCCAGCCGAGGCGGTCCCAGCGCGCCCTATCCGCCATGAGCGGCCTCCAGGCGGGCCCGGTCGTCGGACGAAAGCCTGGCCGCGGGCGCGGCCTGGCTGAGCTGCAGGGCGCGGACATAGGCCGCGATCGCCCAGCGGTCGGTGGGCGGCACGCGATCGGCATAGGAGAACATCACGCCGTAGCCGTTGGTGATGGTGTCGACGATCAGGCGCGAGGGCGCGCCCAGGAGCGGCGGCCGGTGGAAGTCGGGAGGCTGCGGGAATCCCCGGGAGGGCACGACGCCCTTGCCGTCGCCCGCGAGCCCGTGGCACGGCTCGCAGTAGATGTCGTAGCGCTCGCGGCCGCGCTGCAGGAGCGCGAGCGTCATCGGCGGGCGCTGGCCAAGCGCCGCCTGGTAGGCCGCGTCCTCGCGCGAGACCGCACCCGGCGGCGGGGTCTGCATGGCTGCGCCGTTGGGGAAGAGGTCCGAGCGGCCATAGACCGGCGCCTTCGGCTGCCGCACCATCTCATCGCAGCCGGCGGCGGCGAGGGCGACGGCGATGATGAGCGCGCGCTTCATCGCGCCGCCTCCGCCAGCGGCGCCTCGTCCACGCGCACCGGATGCAGCCCGTCCAGGAACTCGCGCGCATGGTCGCCGAAGCGGGGATCGCGTGCTTCGATCACCAGGAAGAACTTGTTGAGCGACGCCAGATGGAAGCTCGGAACGTCGAAAAGCGGATGGCTGAGCCGGGGCAAGCCGTTCAACAGCAGCATGACCACCACCGAGGCGATCACGGCGATGAGCACCATCACCTCGAAGGTGATCAGGGCGAAGGCGGGCGGGGCGACCGCGGGGCGGCCCATGATGTCGATGCGGTAGTCGGTGCTCGTGTAGACCTGCATGCCGTAGCCGATGACGGCGCCGGCGATCCCGCCCAGCAGAGTGGCGAGCGGAACCCAGCTCTCCTTGAAGCCGATCGCTTCGGCCAGGCCGTCGATCGGGAACGGCGAGTAGGCCTCCATGCGCCTGAAGCCCGCCGTGCGCGCGCGCCGCACCGCCTCGAGAAGCGCCTCGGCGCGGTCGAACTCGGCGACCAGGCCAAACACGGCGGCGCGCTCAGCCATGCGCCGCCTCCTTCTCCTCGAACCCCGCCTCCTTGATCTCGAAGGCCGAGATCATCGGCAGGAGTCGGATGAACAGCAGGAACAGCGTCAGGAAGAGGCCGATCGAGCCGGCGAACAGGCTCCATTCCCAGAAGCTCGGCCAATAGGGCGCCCAGGACGACACGAGGTAGTCGCGGAACAGGGTCGAGAACACCAGCATGTACCGCTCGAGCCACATGCCGATGGTGACCGATAGGCTCACCAGGAAGAGCACGACGGGATCGGACCTGAACCTGCGCCGCCACAAGAGCTGCAGCGGGATGAAGTTCAGCACCACCGCGCCCCAGTAGGCCCAGGCGAACGGCCCGGCGATGCGGTCGTGCAGCGTCTCCAGCTCCTGAGGCCGGCCGGAGTAGAGCGCCGTGAACAGATCGGCGAAGTAGCCGTAGGCGGTCATCATCCCGCAGGCGAGGGTCAGCCGGCCCAGCATGTCGAGGTGCTTGGAGGTGACCAGGTTCTGCAGGCCGAAGGCGCGGCGCAGCGCGGTCGCCAGCATCGCCACCACCGCGAACCCGGAGAAGGCGGCGCCCAGCACGAAGTAGGGCGGGAAGACGGTGGACGTCCATCCCGGGATCGGGCCCGAGGCGAACAGCAGCGAGATCTCGGAGTGGACGGAGACGACCAGCGGAACGGCGATCGCCGCCATCAGCCGGTACGACTGCCGCCAGCGCCCCCAGTGCCGGGCGGCGCCGCGCCAGCCCAACGCCAGCAGCCCATAGAAGACCTGCGCCCCGCGGGTCTTGGCCTTGTCGCGGGTGGAGGCGAAGTCGGGGATCGCGCCCACGTACCAGAAGATGAGGGAGACGGTCAGGTAGGTGAGGACCGCAAAGAAGTCCCAGGTCAGCGGACTGTCGAACTGCGGCCAGACCTTCATCGTGCTCGGGTAGGGCGCCATCCAGTAGAACCGCCACGGCCTGCCCAGGTGCAGGATCGGATAGAGCCCGCCGCAGGTCACGGCGAACAGGGTCATCGCCTCGGCGAAGCGGTTGAGCGAATTGCGCCAGTGCTGCTGCAAGAGGAGCAGCATGGCCGAGATCAGCGTGCCGGCGTGGCCGATGCCGATCCACCAGATGTAGTTGGAGATCGCCAGGCCCCAGTTGACCGGGATGTTGTTGCCCCAGATGCCGACGCCTTCGACGAACAGCACCCAGGCCGAGATGATGTAGACACCGAGCAGGCCCGCCGCGCAGAGGAACCAGATCCACCAGGTCGTGCGGTGCGGGAAGTCGAGCGGGATGCCGGCCACCTCGTTGGTGACCGCGGCGTAGCCGGCCGGCGTCCTCGGATGGACGGCGTCAGTCATGCGTGGCGCCGTCGTCGATGCGGGCGAGGTAGGTGGTCCGCGGGCGGGTGTTGACTTCCTCGAGCAGCGAATAGTTGCGCTGCTGGGCCTTGAGCTTGCTGACGCGGCTCTCGGGATCGCTGACGTCGCCGAACACGATCGCCTCGGTCGGGCAGGCCTGCTGGCAGGCGGTCACCACCTCGCCGTCGCGGATCGGCCGGTTCTCGACGTCGGCCTGGATGCGGGCCTTCTCGATCCGCTGCACGCAGTAGGTGCACTTCTCCATGATCCCGCGGCTGCGGACCGTGACCTCCGGATTGCGCGCCGCCCGCAGCTCCGGCGGGTCGTGCAGCGTGTAGTCGAACCAGTTGAAGTGGCGGACCTTGTAGGGACAGAAGGACGAGCAGGTCCGGGTGCCGATGCAGCGGTTGTAGACCTGCATGTTGAGCCCGTCGTGGGTGTGCACCGAGGCGTTGACCGGGCAGCCCATCTCGCACGGCGCCTGCTCGCAGTGCATGCAGGGCACCGGCTGGTTGAAGAAGGCGGGATCGTCGGGCGAGCCCTCGTAATAGGCGTCGATGCGCAGCCAGTGCATCTCGCGTCCGTTGGCCACCTGCGACTTGCCGGTCATCGGCACGTTGTTCTCGGCGTCGCAGGCGGTGACGCAGGCGTTGCAGCCGATGCAGGTGTCGGTGTCGATCGCCATGCCCCATTGCGGGCTGCCGGAGAGCCTCGGCGGATAGAAGCTGGGCGGCGGCGGGTGCGGCGGCCCGGGCTGGGCGGCGGCGACCGGCGCGGTGCGGACGAAATCGAACCCCTGCAACGCGGTGTAGAGCTGGGTGCTGGCGAGCTCGGTCTTGCCGCCGGTCTTCGCCGCCGCCGCGCCCTCGACCCGCCACGGTGCGGCGGACGTGCGCAACGGGTAGGCGTCATAGCCTCGGCCGTCCGCCAGCTGGCCGGGCAGGCTGCGGCCGTAGCCCAGATGGACCACGACGGTCCGTCGCTCGAGCCCCGGCGTCAGCCAGGCGGGCCCTTCGATCGCGCGGCCGCCGGCGCTCAGGCGCACATGGTCGCCGTTCTTCAGGTCGAGCTGCGCCGCCAGCGCCGGGGCGACCAGGACGGCGTTGTCCCAGGTGAGCTTGTTGAACGGCTTGGGCAGCTCCTGCAGCCACGGGTTATCGCCGAAGCGGCCGTCCCAGATCGTCGGGTCCGGGCGGATCAGCACGGTGATCCCGCCGCCCCGGCGGCGCAGGCGCACCGCCGGCGCGCCGGCGGCCCCAGGGGTCTGCGGCGGCGCGGGCTCGTCGACGAAGCCGCGGGCCAGGGTCTCGCGCCAGCGCGGATCGGCCTCGCCCCCCAGCCGGTCGGCCCAGGTGGCGAGCAGGATCGCGCGCGGATCGCCCCCCAGGCGGCCCTGCAGGTTCTGCAGGAACACCGAGCGCGCGCGCACCGCGTAGAACGGCCGCACCAGCGGCTGGATGAGGCTGGTCCGCCCGTCGACGGCGCGGGCGTCGTCCCAGGTCTCCAGCGCGTGCTCGAGGGGGGCGTGCCAGTGGCAGGCGGCGGCGGTCTCGTCGAAGTGCAGGCCCGCGTGGATGCGCAGCCGCGCCTTCTGCATCGCGGCCGGGAAATCGAGGTCCGCGGGCGCGGCGTAGACGGGATTGGCCTCGAGGATCGCCAGGGTGTCGACGCGGCCGGCGGCAAGGTCCGCCGCCAGCGCCTCGAACGAGCGCGTCCCGTCCGGCGGCTGGAGGAGGATCGGCGCGCAGAAGCCGAGGGTCTTCCCGATCGCGCCGATCCGCTCATTGAGCTGCAGCGCCAGCGCCTGGACGGCGGGATCGCAATGCGCGCCCGCGAGCACCAGCCCCGCGCCGGGGTTGCGCTGCAGCGCCTGGGCGGCGGCCTCGACCCATTGCGCCTGGCGAGGCGTGAGCCGCAATTGCGGCGCTGGGCCCGCGCCGAGGCGGCCGGCCAGCGCCTGCACCATGATCTCGACCTCGTCGGCCGAGGCGATCAGGCGCTCGGCCGCCATGGCCCCGGCGAGCGACGGCGCGGGTTCGGCGACCATTAGGCGGGCCTCGCCGCGGCCGCCCTGGAAGGCGCGCCGGGCCTGCGACCAGGCCCGCGCATTGCGGGTCTGCCAGGCGCCCGGGCCCAGGAAGTCGTCGTCGAAGCTGACGATCGCGCGACAGGCCTCGAAGCGGGGCTGGATTTCCAGCGGCCGGCCGAAGGCGAGCCGGGTCGCCTCGAGCCGCAGGTCCTGGTTCACCGGCTCGAACACGTGCCAGCGGGCGAGCGGCCAGCGCTGCATGAGCTCGGCGAGCTGGCGGGCGAAGGTGGGCGAGCTGACGGCGCCGGTCAGCAGCCGGAGGCCCTCGCCGCGCGTCGCATCCAGCCGCTCCGCGTTCTCCACCATGGCGGCGTCGAAGCCGGACCAGTCCGTGGGCCGGCCCATGAACCGCGGGGCCTTGGAGCGGTCCGGGTCGTAGAGGCCCAGCAGCGCGGCCTGGGTGAAGGCGTCGGTCGCGCCCTGGCTCGCCGGATGCTCCGGCAAGCCTTCCAGCTTGGTGGGCCGGCCCTCGTGGGTGAGCCCGAGCACCGGCTGGGCGTAGCCGCCGAACACCACCGCCGTCGCGTAGGTCTTGGGCGTCCCCAGCACCAGGTCGCCGGGCTGGGTCACGTAGGGCAGGGCGTCAGGGTGGGGCGCGGCGGTGCAGCCCGCGAGCCCGGCGAACGCAAGCGAGGCGCCCATGGCCTTCAGCACCTCGCGCCGGCCGGCTTCGGTGACGCCGGCGAAGGCGTTCGGGAACTCGGCCTCGAGCGCGCGCCGGAAAGCCGGCGCGTCCGTCAGCTCCTCCAGCGCCCGCCAGAACCGACGGCCGGTCCGCCCGGCCAGCTTGGCGGCCGCCAGGGCCTCCGCCGACGATCTCACCGCGCCCTTGTGCAAAGCCCTGTCCCTCATCGATGGCAGACGTCGCAGTCGGTCAGCCGGACCGGATCGATGTGGAACCGCTTCATCGCCTGCTGGCCGTACGTCCGGTGCGCGGGGACCTTGTCCCAGCCGGACCAGTCCATCCGCGTCACCTGGTCCGGCGGACGAAGGTGCGGGGCGGGATTGCGGTGGCAGTCGATGCAGAACCGCATCTGGAACGGGTGCGCCCGCCAGGTGAGCGGCATGGTGTCGATGCGCCCATGGCACTCCACGCAGGCGATCCCGCGGGCGATGTGGATGTGGTGGTCGAAGTAGACATAGCCCGGCAGCGCCGAGACGCGTTTCCAGGCGAGCGGCTTGTCTTCCGCGAAGCTCGCGCGCTCGGGCGCCAGCATCGGCGCCCCGGTCCACAGCTGCGAGTGGCACGTCATGCAGACGTGGCTCGCCGGCAGCCCGGCATAGCGGCCCCGCTCCACGTCCGCGTGGCAGTAGCGGCAGTCGATCCCCAGCTCGCCGGCATGGTGGGCATGGCTGAACGGGACCGGCTGCTCGACCGGCCAGCCGACCCGGGTCAGGTAGGCCGAGCGCGCGAAGCCGGAGCCGAGCAGCCCACCGCCCAGCACGGCCACGAACACCGCCAGCACGGTGAGCCGAAGCCACGTGTCCGCGGATGGCTTGAAGATCTGAGCCATGCCGACCTTCGCCTGAGGTCGCGACAACCCACCGGCCCGACCCAGTCACTCTCGATGGCTAGAACTCGGCGGCCACGGCTGCGTTTCCCGGCGCCCGCGAAAAAGATCGCAGGGCGATAGGAATATCGCAGGACGATGGAAAAATGCGCGCGGGATGGAGTGGTGGATGCGACAGGGATTGAACCTGTGACCCCCTCGGTGTGAACGAGGTGCTCTCCCGCTGAGCTACGCATCCGCCGGAGCGCCCTGACAGCTAGCGAGCGGGGCGCGCGAGAAGGGTTGGGCGTATAGCTTGGCGGGCTAGGCGCTGCAAGCGCCGAGCAGCCGCAGGCAGGCCTGCGGCAGGTCGGCGAAATGCTCGATCAGCACGTCCGGCGCAAGCTCGGCGGCCGGGATCTCGGTGTAGCCGAAGCTGACCAGGACCAGCGGGACGCCGGCCGCGCGGGCGGCGTCGGCGTCGGTCGGCGCATCGCCCACCATCACCGCCCGCGCCATGCCGCCGCCGGCCGCGGCGACGGCGGCCGCAAGGTGCCGCGGATCGGGCTTGCGGGCGGCCGCCGCGTCGGGGCCGACGACCGCGGCGAAGAGGCCGCGCAGGCCGAGCGCCTGCAGCAGCGCGACGGCGAGATCGGTGGGCTTGTTGGTGCAGACCGCCAGCCCCGCGCCCGCCGCGCTGAGCGCGCCGAGCGCCTCCCGAACGCCAGGAAACGGGCGGCTCTGGTCGGCGATGTGGGCGCGGTAGCGGGCGATGAAGCGATCGAACAGCTCGCCCTCGCGATCGGCGGGCAGCGGCGCGCCCGCCGCCTCGAAGCCGCGCTCCAGCAGCCGGCGCGCGCCATGGCCGATCAGGTTCCGCGCCGCCTCCAGCGGCAGCGGCGGCAGGCGCTCCTGCCCAAGGATCGCGTTCAGCGTGGCGACCAGGTCCGGCGCGGTGTCGACCAGCGTCCCGTCGAGGTCGAAGACCACGGTCGCGCCGGCGAGCGGCCGCTCAGCGGCCATCGACGATCGCGCGCGCCCTGTCGAGCCCCTCGGCGTAGGCGTCGAGCGCCTGGGCCGTCAGGCCGATATAGGTCGTGGCGTCGGCGAAGCGCCGCTCCTCGATCGCCTCGCGGACGCCCGGCAGGGTCTTGGCGCCGTAGCCGGTGAAGCGGCCGGGCGCGTAGACCATGTTCTTGTACCAGGGGCGGAAGGGCAGGCCCTCCTCGCGCAGCAGACTCTGGTCCAGCGGACGGATCGCCGCGTCCAGGCTGACGCGCTGCGCCTTCGTCAGGCCCGGACCCTTCGCGGCCAGCGCGGAATCGAAGGCGCTCGCGCTCGCCTTCAGCTTGGCGACCGCGCGGTCGAGCGGGCCGAAATCGAGCGAGGGCGAGGCCGCCAACGCCGCCGGCGCGCCGCTCGTCTCGGTGGGATCCGACGCCAGCCGGTAGTCGCCGCCCGCCAGCATCTTGGTCCGGCCGGCGGCCTCGTCGCGCTTGGCGTCGGCGAGCTTCTTCACCTCGTCGGCGTAGCGGCCCACGGTGTCGGCGAAGTCGCCGTAGCGCTGCACGGGAAGCTCGGCGTCGGCGAGCCGGATCACCATCCGCCCGACGGTCTTCGCCAGCGTCGCATCGTAGACGAACCCCGGATCCACGAAGCGGCTGTGGTGCTCGTAGTCGTCGTACAGGGAATGATAGACGCCGCCGCTCGCGCCCTCGCCGCCATAGCCGACGTCGATCGCGGCGAGGCCCAGGTGCTGCAGGTAGGCGGAGTAGTCCGAGCCGGAGCCGAGCGGCCCGATCAGCAGGTCCTTCGACGGGTCGAGCGCCACCTTGCCGAGCTGCTTGATCTCCTCGCTCGCGCCGGGCTCGGAGGCGAGCACGGCTTCGCGGGCGCGCAGCCGGTCACGCACGGACGCGCCGGTCTCGGGGTCCTTCACGTCGGCCGCCACCTCGTTGACGAAGTGCTGGAAGTCGTGGCTGCCCTCGGCGTTGAAGTAGCCGCGCGCGTTGGAGTCGGAGTTGATGTAGACGAGGCCCTTGGCCTTCAGTTCGGCGGCGTGGGTCTCGGCCCATTCGGTGGAGCCGAGCAGCATCGGCTCCTCGCCGTCCCAGCTCGTGTAGACGATCGTCCGCTTCGGCCGCCAGCCGGATTGCTCAAGGCCGCCCAGCGCCTTGGCCTCGGCCAGCAGGGCGATCTGGCCGGAGAGCGGATCCGAGGCGCCCATCACCCAGCCGTCGTGGTGGTTGCCGCGGATGATCCACTCGTCCGGCTCTTCCGATCCGTGCAGCGTGCCGATCACGTCGTAGAGCCGCTTCAGCGACCAGTCGGACTTGACGGCCAGGTGGACCTGACCGCCGCCGGGACCCACGTGGTAGGTGATCGGCAGGGAGCCGCGCCAGCTCGCCGGGGCGACGTGGCCGCCGAGCGAGGCCAGCAGCACCTGGGCGTCGGCGTAGGAGATCGGCAGCGTCGGGATCTTCAGGACCGTCTTGGCCGTCTCGCGCGTGAGCCGCTTGGCGTCCTTGGTCGCGCCCACGCCCGGCGTCAGGGGATCGCCGGGATAGAGGGTCATGTCGGCGACCGAGCCGCGTTGGAAGCCGTGCGGCGGCCGCGCGGCGCCCTTCGGATAGACGTCGCCCGTCGCATAGCCGTCGTCGTGCGGGTCGGAGTAGATGATGCAGCCCACCGCGCCGTGGTCTTCGGCGAGCTTGGGCTTCAGCCCGCGCCAGCCGGCGCCATAGCGGGCGATCACGATCTTGCCTTTGACCGAGACGCCCATGCGCTCCAGCGCGTCATAGTCGGCCGGCATGCCGTAGTTGACGTAGACCAGCGGGGCGGTGACGTCGCCGTCGCCCTGATAGGCCACATAGGCCGGAAGCGCGGTCGCCTGGGCGCGCAGCGAGCTCGCGTCGCCGGGGATCGGCGGCTCCTGCAGCGTGGCCTTGAACGGGGCGCTAGGCCCGCCCACCAGCTCCAGGGTCTCGCTGATCGGCGTCGGATAGAGCACCTCGAACACCTCGATGTGGGCGTCCCAGCCCCAGGCCTTCAGCTGCGCCAGGATCCATTCGGCGTTGGCCTTGTCGTGGGCCGAGCCCACGTGGTTTGGCTCATAGGCGAGCTGCTTCAGCCAGCGGCCCATCTCCGCCGGGTCGATCTGCGAATCGAAGCGGGCTTCGAGGTCTGCAGGCCGCGGTGGGGGCGCGGCGGCCCAGGCGGAGCTGACCGCGCCCAGCGCGCAGGCGGCGAACAGGGCGGACAGACGGACGCGACGCTTCATGAGACTCCCCCGAAACTTGTGGCCGGGACGCTAGCCGCTTCTCGCGCCCGGCCACAAGGCTTGCTAAGCCACAGGGTCGAGACCTTTGACTCGCTTCGGAGAACCGCCGCCATGACCGCCCGCGCCGCCGTCATCCTGGCCGCCGGCCAGGGCACGCGGATGAAGTCGGCCACGCCCAAGGTGCTGCACAAGGTGGGCGGCCGCACGCTGCTCGACCGGATGATCGACACCGTCCAGGCGACCGGGTGCGAGCGGATCGTGGTGGTGGTCGGCACGCACAGCCCCGAGGTCCGGGCGCGCGTCGCCGAACGGCTGGGCGAGGCGGCCGTGGCGGTGCAGGATCCGCCGCTCGGCACCGGCCACGCCGTGCTGGCCGCCAAGGGCGCGCTCGCCGGCTTCGAGGGTGACGTGGTGATCACCTACGCCGACGCGCCGCTGCTGGCGCCGGAGGACCTGGAGCCGCTGTTCGCCCTGCGGGCCGAGGGCGCGGACATCGCCTTGATGGCTTTCGAGCCCGATGAGCCGTTGCTCTACGGCCGGGTGATCCGGGGCGCCCAGGACGAGGTTCTCCGCATCGTCGAAGCCCGCGACGCGAGCCCGCAGGAGACGGCGGTGCGCTGCTGCAACGCCGGCATGATGGTGGCCGAGCGCGGCAAGCTGTTCGGCTGGCTCGCCCGGGTCGGCGACGACAACGCCAAGCGCGAGTACTACCTGACCGACATCGTGGGCCTGGCGGTGGCGGACGGCGGGCGGGTGCGGGCGCACGTCGCGCCGGAAGCCTCGGTCATGGGCTGCGACACGCCGATGCAGCTCGCCCAGGCGGAGGCGGTCTTCCAGCAGCGCCGGCGCGCCCGCTTCCTGGCCGACGGCGTCGCCATGCAGGCGCCCGACACCGTCCACTTCAGCTTCGACACCGAGGTCGCGCCCGGCGCCGCGATCGAGCCCTTCGTGGTCTTCGCCCCTGGCGTGCGGGTGGAGACCGGGGCGGTGATCCGCGCCTTCAGCCACCTGGAAGGGGCGGTGGTGCGTTCGGGCGCGCTGATCGGCCCCTATGCGCGCCTGCGCCCGGGCGCCGAGATCGGCGAGGAGGCCCACATCGGCAATTTCGTCGAGGTGAAGAAGGTCGCGGTCGGGAAGGGCGCCAAGGCCAACCACCTGGCCTATCTCGGCGACGGCAGCGTGGGGGCGGGCGCGAACATCGGGGCGGGCACGATCTTCTGCAACTACGACGGCTTCGACAAATGGGAGACGCACGTCGGCGAGGGGGCCTTCGTGGGATCGAACACCGCCCTCGTCGCGCCGGTGAGTGTGGGGGCGGGGGCCTACACCGGCTCGGGCTCGGTGATCACCCAGGACGTGGCCGCCGATGCGCTGGCGCTGGAGCGTGGGCCGCAGGCCGAGAAGCCCGGCTGGGCGGCCCGTTTCCGGCAACGCAAGCTCGCCGAGCGCGCGAACAAGAAATCCGCCAAATGAGCGACGTCGAGGCGCAGAAGCGGGCGGTCGGCGAGGCCGCCGCGGCGCTGGTGGAAGCCGGCATGGTCGTGGGGCTCGGCACCGGCTCGACGGCCGTGTGGTTCGTGAAGGCGCTGGGCGCGCGCGGCCTCGAGGTCACCTGCGTGGCCACCTCGCTCGCCACCGCCGACCTCGCCGCCTCCCTCGGCCTGAAGGTCGCCGAGCTGGGCGAGACGCGGGAGATCGACCTGACCGTCGACGGCGCCGACGAGATCGGCCCGGGGCTCGGCCTGATCAAGGGCGCCGGCGGGGCGCTGCTGCGCGAGAAGCTCGTCTGGGAGGCCTCCAGGCGCTGCGTCGTGATCGCCGACGCCTCCAAGCGCGTGCCGGTGCTGGGCGGCTTCCCGCTTCCGATCGAGGTGGTGGCGTTCGGGCACCGGACCACCGCGCTGCGGATCTGCGACGCGCTCGCCGAGTGCGACATCGGCGCAGCGCCCCGGCTTCGGCTGAGGAACGGCCAGCCCGTGCGCACCGACGGCGGCAACCTGATCTACGATGCGCCGTGCGGTCGCATCGAGGATCCTGCCGCGCTCGCCGCGGCGCTGAAGAGCGTGACCGGCGTGGTGGAGCACGGCCTGTTCCTCGACCTCGCCGACGAGGCGCTGGTGGCCACCCCGGAAGGCGTGTTGCGGCTGGAGCCCTAGGACCCGGTGTGGCCCTATCCGATCTTCCTGATCAACCTGAAGGCCAGCCCGGACCGCCGCCGCGCAGCCCTGCAGCAGCTGGCGCGGCAGGGGCTCGCGCCGAGGCTGATCGAGGCGGTCGACGGCCGGGCGCTCCCGCCCGAGGAGATCGCGCGCCTGGTCGACGCCGAGGGCCGGCTCAGGCGCGCGCCCAAGCCGCTCTCGCCGGCGGAGGTGGGCTGCTACCTCTCGCACCGCGCGGTGCTGGAGCGGATCGTCGCCGAGGCCATTCCCCAGGCGCTGGTCCTGGAGGACGACCTGACGGCGGGCGACGAGCTGGCCGCGGTCCTGCAGGCGATCGCCGCCCGGCCGATGCCGCCGTACGATGTGATCAAGCTCGGCATCAGCGAGCCGCAGGAGAAGGCCTTCACGCCGATCCTGGCGCTGACCGAGACGTCCTGGCTCGTGCGTCACCACAACGTGGTCAATTCCAACCTCGCCTATGTGATCACCCGCGCCGGCGCCGAGCGGTTCCTCGCCTATGGGCGCCCGATCCGCTACCCGGTGGACGTGGCCATGAACCGCGCCTGGCGTCACGGCCTGGACATCCTGGCGGTCAGGCCCTGGCCGGTGCTGCCCAACCCCGCCTTCGCCTCGACCATCGGCGCCGACCGGTTCGAGGACCGCGCGGTCGGCGGGATCGGGCTGCGCCTGCAGCGGCGCGCGCGCAAGGCCTACGACAGCCTCGCCAAGCGGCTGGACGTCGGCCGGCGCATCCGGGGCGACGCGGCCTGGCTCAGGAACCACCGCGACTGAGGCCCGCGCCGCTGCAGGCCGATCGCGCGGATTTCCAATTTCCGGTACGCATGCCATGCTTCCAGTTCCGCTGCGGAAACGGGTTTGGGGGTGCACGATGCTGGCGCTGATGCTGGGGATCCTGGCGGCCGCCGCGCCGCAGGCGCAGGCCGCCGCGACGCCGGCCAAGGTGGTGAGCCCGCTGACGGTGACCTCGCAACCGAAGACCTCGCCGCCCGTGGACGTGACGGTGCAGGTCGGCGGCGACGAGGACAGCGCCGGTTCGCAGGACGTCTCCATCTGGCCGGCCTCGGCCTATGAAGCGAGGGCCACGGGCCATGTGACGCTCACCTGCCGCGTCGATGTCCATGGGCTCGCCGAGTCCTGCCGGGTCGCTTACGAAGCGCCGCAGGGCCGCGGGTTCGGCAAGGCCGCGCTGGCGCTTCGCCCGACCCTGAAGCTCGACCCCGCCAAGGGCCCCGACGGCCAGCCGGTCGCCAGGCTCATGAACATCGGCCTGGTGTTCCGCGCGCCGGACATGGAGATGACCACCACCCCGATGGCCGACAGCATGACCGGCCGGGCCGCCAACGTGGAGGTCTCGCACAACCCGCTGCCGATGCGCCGGGTGACCCTGATGACCGATCCCGTCTGGGCGCGCGCGCCGAGCTTCGACGACCTGGCGCGGGTCTATCCGCGCGAGGCCGCCGGCGCCGAGGGCTACGTGGTCGCCCACTGCGGCGTGACCCATGACGGCTACCTGAAGGATTGCAGCGTGGCCAAGGAGTTGCCGACCCGGCGCGGCTTCGGCGCGGCGGCGCTGAAGCTCGCGCCGCAATTCCGGGTGATGCCCCAGATCATGGCGCGCGCGCCGGGCGGCGCCCCGGTGGAGGTGGACGTGCCGGTCCGCTTCGCGCCGCCGGGGCCGGAGCGCACCGTGACCGCGCCCACCTGGCTGGTGGGCTTCGACCCGGAGGCCGCGCCCAAGCTGTTCCCGCCGGAAGCCGCCGCCAAGGGCCTGACCAGCGGCCGCGGGGTCGCGCGCTGCCGGGTGGCCGAGGACGGCTCGGTCCAGGATTGCGCGCCGGAGACCGCGGATCCGGACGGCCTCGGCTTCTCGGAAGCCGCCGCCAAGCTCGCCTCGACCATGAAGATGAACCTCTGGTCGGCCGACGCCGGGCCTGTCGAGGGCGGGATCGTGCACGTGGCCATCCGGCTCAACCTGCGGCCCGGGACACCGTGAACACGCGCCTGGGCCGCGTCTCCCAGACCCCGGTCGCGCCCGCGTCCGGCCACCTCGCCGAGCCCGCCGGCCGCCGCGAGCGGCAGATCGGCAAGCGGGTGGGCCTGACCCAGTTCGGCGTGAACCACCTGACGCTCGCCCCGGGCGCGGTCTCCTCCCGCCGCCACTGGCACGAGGGCGAGGACGAGTTCGTCTATGTGCTCGCAGGGACCGCCACCCTGATCGACGAGACGGGCGCGCACGCGCTTGGGCCCGGCGACTATGCCGGCTTCCCGGCGGGCGCGCCCAACGCCCATCACCTGATCAACCGCACCGATGCGCCGGTGGAACTCTTGGTGGTCGGCACGCGCAAGGTCGGCGAGGAGAAGATCCACTATCCGGACGAGGCCGATCCCGGGCCGTTCACCGTCACCCGCGACGCCCAGGGAAACCGCATCGCGCGCGCCGGCTGAGGCCGCCGGCTAGGCTCGCGCCGCGCATCGCTCTAGATAGCGCCCGTGGCGCGCGGGCGCGTGCGTCCCCACCTCAGAGCGGGGCCGTGACCAGGGAGCGGATCTTGGCGAATTACGACTACGACCTCTTCGTCGTCGGCGCAGGCTCGGGCGGCGTCAGGGCCGCGCGGCTCGCGGCGCTCTCCGGCGCCCGGGTGCTGGTGGCCGAGGAGCACCGGGTGGGCGGCACCTGCGTGATCCGCGGCTGCGTGCCCAAGAAGCTGATGGTCTACGCCTCGGAGTTCTCCCACGGCTTCGAAACCGCCAAGGGCTTCGGCTGGACGATCGAGAACGCCCGCTTCGACTGGCCGAGCTTCCTGGCCGAGAAGGACAAGGAGATCGCCCGGCTCTCCGGCGTCTATGTGCGCAATCTGGAGAACGCCGGCGCCGAGCTGGCGCACGGCAAGGCGCGGCTGCTCGACGCCCATGCCGTCGAGGTGGAGGGCCATGGCGCGCGGACCGCCGAGAAGATCCTGATCGCCACCGGCGCGCGGCCGTGGATGCCCACCCAGCTTCCCGGCGTCGAGCACGCCATCACCTCGAACGAGGCGTTCCACGTGCCGGAGCTGCCCAGGCGCATCGTGATCGCCGGCGGCGGCTACATCGCCGTCGAGTTCGCCGGCATCTTCGCCGGCCTGGGCGTGGAGACCACGCTGGTCCACCGCGGCCCCAATATCCTGCGAGGCTTCGACGACGACATCCGAACCCACGTGGCCGAGGAGATGGGCCGGCGGGGAATCAAGGTGGTGCTGGCCACGCAGCACGCGTCGATCGAGAAGGCTCCGGGCGGGCTGGTCAGCCGCTTCACCGACGGCCACCACTGCGAGAGCGACGTGGTGATGTTCGCGCTCGGCCGCGAGCCCTACACCGACGGGCTGGGCCTCGAGACCGCCGGCGTGAGGCTCGATGAGCGCGGCGCCGTGGTCGTCGACGACTACTCGCGCAGCAACGTCGAGAACATCTGGGCGGTGGGCGACGTCACCGACCGCCTCAACCTGACGCCGGTGGCGATCCGCGAAGGCCAGTCGTTCGCCGAGACGGAGTTCTAT
>NZ_DATIMC010000069.1:0-21006 GCF_035475775.1 Phenylobacterium sp.
CGCTACCGCCGGGCGCTGGACGCCCGCGGCGTGGCGAGCGAGAGCTTCGACGGCGAAGCCGCGGCCCTTGCCGGCCTCTTCTCGCTTTACCGGTCAGGAGCGCGGCGATGACCCTCGATGAGGCGATTGAGGAAGCCCCGGTGGTGGCGATCGTGCGCGGGGTCCGCCCCGACGAGATCCTCGACCACGCCCAGGCGCTCTACGACGCCGGGGTGCGCGGCGTGGAGGTTCCGCTCAACTCGCCGGAGCCGATCGAGAGCATCCGGCGGCTGTCCGAAAGGTTTGGCGAGCGCATGGTGACCGGCGGGGGCACGGTGCTGCGCGCCCAGGACGTCGAGCGCATCGCCGCCGCCGGCGGGCGGATCGTGGTTGCGCCGAACACCGCCCCTGAGGTGATCCGGCGAGCCGTCGCCCTCGGGCTGGACCCTCTGCCGGGGTTCGCCACGCCCAGCGAGGCCTTCACGGCCATCGAGGCCGGCGCGAGGCGCCTCAAGCTGTTCCCGGCGGCGACCTACGGTCCGGGTCACGTCAAGCAGCTGAAGGCCGTGCTGCCGGCCGAGGTCAGCATCTGGGCGGTGGGCGGCGTGGGGGCCGAGGACCTGGCGGCCTGGTGGGCCGCCGGCGTACGCGCCTTCGGCCTGGGCGGCGAGCTCTACCGGGCCGGCCAGTCCGTCGCGGAGACCTCCGACAAGGCGCGCCGCGTCATCGCCGCGGTGCGCGGGCTGCCGGCGGCCTGAGGCTCAGCTCACCTGGGCGCTCGGCCGAACCGGCTGGTTGGCGAGCGCGCCCTCGACGACCGCCTCGGCCTCGCCGCTGAACTCCACCTCGGCCACCATGGCCGCATAGCGGGCGATGGCGTTGTCCAGGGCGGGCATGATCTCGCCGCGCTCCGTGCCGAGCGCGGCGAAGGCCGGCCGCGCCGCGGGCCAGCCGAAGCTGGCGGCCGGGACGGCGCGGATGAGGCCGTCGTTCAATCCGAGCGCGCCGGCGATCAGGCGGGCGAACTCGGCCCAGGAGACCGCGCCCTCGTTGGCGAGGTGGCGCAGGCCGGTCTCGCCGTCGAGCATCAGGTCCAGGGTCATTTCCACGAGGTCCGGAACGTAGGTCGGCGAGACCACCAGGTCGGAGGCCGCCGCCAGCGTCTGCTCATGCCCGAGCGTGCGCACGACGTGGGCGGCGAAATTGTAGGGATCGAAGGGCGAGAAGAACGCCGCGGTGCGGAGCATCAGCATCCGTCCGCCGAGCGCCAGGATCTGCGCCTCGGCGCGCAGCTTGCTGAGGCCATAGACGTTGAGCGGCGCGGGCGCGTCGCTCTCCAGATAGGGGCGGGCGCTCTCGCCGTCGAACACCAGGTCCGAGGAGAAGCCGACGAAGGCCACGTCGCGCTCGGCGCAGGCCCTGGCCAGGCGAACGGCGCCGGCCGTGTTCGCGGCCAGGCAGCCGTCCGGGTCGATCTCAGCGGCGTCTACCCTCACCCAGCCCGCCGCGTTGATCACGCCCCAGGGTTGCGTCTCGTCCAGTGCGCGGGCGATCGAGGCCGCATCGTCCAGCGCGAGCTCGGCGCGGCCGGTGAGCCGGTAGGCGATCCCGCGCCACTCGCAGGCCCGCGCCAGGGCCTTGCCGAGCGTGCCGGTCGCCCCGGCGATGAGCAGCGGATGTGCGGCCGCGGCCGGCGTGCTCCAGGCGCGCTTCGGCTCCGGCGTCTCGACCGTGCGGAACACCGGGCGGAACTGCAGGCGCAGGTCGCGCCGCCACCAGCCCGGCCCCTGCGTCGCCGGATGCGGCGCCCCGCCCTTGGCCAGGCGGGCGATCTCGGCGGCGAGCGCCGTCGGCCGCGGCGGGTCGCTGCGGACATCGAAGGCGCCCACTTCGTAGTGGCCGGAATGTCGGGTGAGCAGGCTGTTCCAGTCGAAGGTCCCCAGCAGCGCCCAGGCGGTGACCGCTTGCACATCCACGCCGCGGCCGCGGAGCGCCAGCGCAGTCTCCCAGGCCTCGCGCAGCCAGCGCACCTGCTCCTCGCGGGTGCAGCCGTTGTGCGATTCACTGACCACCAGCGGAATCCTGTACCGCGCCCAGGCTTCCTCCAGCGCGCCTTCCAGGCCGCCCGGGCCCGGCAGGGCGACCCGCACGGCCTCCACGTCGACGAAAGCCATGTCGCCGTTGCCGCCGATCCTTTCCGGCGGATAGGCCTCGATGCGATGGTCGAGGAACCGGTCGCTGGTGAGGTAGTGGTTGAGGCCGATGACATCCGGCGGGCACGGGTCGTCGGCGATGGCGCGCAGCCGGTCGCCGAGGCCGAAGCCCTCCAGGCGCGCCCAGAACGGATGCTCCGGGGTCACGAGCCCCGCCAGCAGGTCCCAGGTCATCCAGCGCCGGGTGTTGTCGAAGTTCGCCTGGTCGGCGACCGGGCGGGTGGCGTAGGTGCGGCCCAGGTCCTCGGTCTGGATCAGTCGCGCGTCGGGACGCACGGCGCGGATCTCGCGCATCGCGAGCCGGGTGGCGTCGATCTCGTTGAGCAGCGCCGCCCAGAACATCGGCTCGTCGCTCAGATGCGGGTGCCAGTGGCCGTAGAGCGCCGAGAAGCGCGCGGTGGTGAGCGGCTCGTTGATCGGGGTCCACTCGGCGATCCAGGGATAGCGCTCCGCCGCCGCGCGGGCGAACCGGGCGAAGCCTTCGGCGAAGCTCTCGTCCAGCAGGTTGGTGTGCTTGGGCCCGCTGCCGTGGTGCAGCAGCCCGGCGATGGGGCGCAGGCCGAGCGCGCGGATGCGGGCGAGCCGGCGGTCGGTCCAGGCCCAGTCCTGCTTGTCCGGACGCTGCGGCGCGATGCGCTCCCAGAGCACAGGATAGCGCAGCGCCTGGATGCCGAGAGCGGCGAAGCGCTCCAGATCCTCGATCCGGTGCTGGTGCCCCGAGCGGATGGTCTGATCGTGGAACACGCCGCCGACGCGGTTCACGCTGCACTCGTGACCGCCCCACAGCTCAAGCGGTTGCATTACACCCTGGCTTTCCCGCGACATCCCGCATGGTAAGCCCAGCTGGAGCAAGATTGTTCCAAAAATCCGGGCCTTTGGGCTGGAACCTGAAATCAGTCGGACCGATTATCCCGCCATGAATCGGGGATCGAAGCCCGCCGTGCTGGTCACAGGCGGAGCCGGCTACATCGGCGCGCACACCGCCAAGGCCCTGCATGAGCAGGGCTATTTTCCGGTCGTCTATGACGATCTCTCCTCCGGCTTCCGCGAGGCGGTCCGCTGGGGCGAGTTCGTGCACGGGGACATCCGCGACGGGCGCGCGCTGGCCGAAACCGTCGAAGCGCACCGGATCAAGGCGGTGATCCACTTCGCCGGGTTGATCGAGGTCGGCCGCTCGGTCGTGCGGCCGGATCTGTTCTGGGACGTCAACGTCGGCGGCACGATCTCGCTGCTCGCGGCGATCCGTGACCGGGGCGTCGACCGGCTGGTCTTCTCCTCCAGCGCGGCCGTCTACGGTCAGGGCGGGCGCGGGCCGCTGGAAACCATCCCCGAGGCGGCGCCCAAGGCGCCCGCCAGCCCCTATGGCGACACCAAGCTGGCTTGCGAGTGGATGATTGCGGCGGAATGCCGGGCCTATGGCCTGTCGGCCGTGGCGCTGCGCTACTTCAACGCGGCCGGCGCGGACCCGTCGGGCGCGATCGGCGAGGCGCACGAGCCGGAAACGCACCTGATCCCGCTGGCCATCGCCGCGGCGCTCGGCCGGGGTCCGGCGCTGAGCGTGTTCGGCACGGACTACGACACGCCCGACGGGACATGCCTGCGCGACTACATTCACGTGAACGATCTGGCTGCGGCGCATGTGGCGGCGCTGAAAGCCGATCTGGCGGCCGGATGCTTCGAGACGGCCAATGTCGGCGCAGGCCAGGGCCGCTCCGTGCTGGAGGTGGTGGCGGCGGTCGCCCGCGCCGTGGGACGGCCTGTGCCGCACGCCATCGGCGCGCGCCGGGCCGGCGATCCGCCGAGCCTGGTGGCCGATCCCAGCTACGCGCGCGAGTTGCTGGGCTGGGCCGCCGAGCGATCGGAGCTTGACCAAATCGTCGCCGACGCGCTCAGGTGGGAGGCTCAGCCTGCCTATTCGACGGGCGCGCGGGCCGCCGGCCGGACGGTTCAGGCGGCGCCTCGATAGTCGGCTGGCCGACAAAAACTTGACCGTTGCGGCTGGCGCCCAGCCCTGGTCTCCCGATTACTTGAGAATTCCAGCAACCCGGGGCTGCGAGCGAGGAACCATTGCGGAGCCTGCGAATTAGTCAAGCGGGCTTCGTGTGTCATAATTCAACAAAGGAATGCGCCTTGAACTCGCAGCAGTTCCCGAGCGCCGGTGACGGTGCGTCGTTTTCAATTCCGATCGGGCCGCGTTCGCGAGGGCGTCAGACAGTCATCTGCTTTTCTCATTTGCGCTGGAACTTCGTCTTTCAACGCCCGCAGCACCTGATGAGGCGTTTCGCCAAAACGCGGCGGGTGATCTTCTGGGAGGAGCCGCTCGAGGGCGTGGCGGGTTTGACTCCGACCCTGCAGAGCGACGTCTGCACCGAAAGCGGGGTCATGGTGCTGACCCCCATCCTGCCGCCCGGACTGGATGCCGGCGACCGTGACGAGATCCTCAAGGGCCTGCTTGACGGGGCTATGGCCGCGATCGAGGGCGACATCATCCGCTGGTACTACACGCCCATGATGCTGCCGTTCTCGCGGCATCTGGAGGCGGTATGCACGATCTATGACTGCATGGACGAGTTGGCGAACTTCAAGTTCGCCCCGCCCGAGCTGACGCTCCTGGAACGCGAGCTGATGGCCGTGGCCGACGTGGTCTTCACCGGCGGCTATTCCCTTTGGGAGGCCAAGCGGGACCGGCATCGCAACATCCATCCCTTCCCCTCCAGCGTGGACCGGGCGCACTTCGCCAAGGCGCGCACGCATCGCGCGGAACCGTCGGATCAGGCCGGGCTGCCCTGGCCGCGGTTCGGCTTCTACGGGGTGGTGGACGAGCGCATGGACCTCGGCCTGCTAGCCGCGCTCGCTGATGCGAGGCCCGAATGGAGCCTGGTGATCGTGGGCCCGGTGGTGAAGATCAGCCCGGAGGACCTGCCTAGACGGCCGAACCTCCATTACCTGGGCGGCAAGCCCTACGACGCGCTGCCGAAGTATCTCGCGGGCTGGGACGTGGCGCTGATGCCCTTCGCCATCAACGAATCCACCCGCTTCATCTCACCCACGAAGACGCCGGAGTACCTGGCCGCCGGCCGGCCGGTGGTCTCGACGCCGATCGTCGATGTGGCGCGGCACTACGGCGAGCTGGAGGCGGTGAAGATCGCGGGCGATCCCCACGCCTTCATCGAGGCCTGCGACCAGGCGCTGGCGCTGTCGCGGACGAGGGGCCCGTGGCTCAAGGCGGTGGACGCTGCGCTCTCCGCCATCTCCTGGGACGAGACCTTCGCGCGGATGAACCTGGAGATCACCCGCGCGGCGGCCCTGCGCAGCCCCAGGCTGCTGGCCAACGACCTCGCCGCGCCGGTGATCCGGCCGTCTTCGCGCCGCAAGCCCTTCGACTATCTGATCGTGGGCGCGGGCTACGCCGGCTCGGTGCTGGCCGAGCGCCTGACCAGCCAGCTCGGCAAGCGGGTGCTGCTGATCGACAAGCGCCCGCACATCGGCGGCAACGCCTACGACGAGAAGGACGCGGCCGGCGTCCTGATGCACAAATATGGTCCGCACCTCTTCCACACGAATTCAGAAGAGGTCGCCAACTACCTGTCGCAATTCACGAAATGGCGGCCCTACGAGCACCGGGTTCTGGCTTGCGTGAGAGGCGGCCTGCATGTGCCGATCCCGATCAACCGGACCACGCTCAACCTCCTCTACGGCCTCGACCTGCAGACGGACGAAGCGGCGGAGGCCTATCTCGAGAGCCGCGCCGAGCCGGTCGAGAGGATCGGGACCTCGGAGGACGTGGTGATCTCCAAGGTCGGCCGCGAGCTCTACGAGACCTTCTTCCGAGGCTACACCCGTAAGCAGTGGGGGATGGATCCCTCGGAGCTGGACAAGAGCGTCACCGCGCGGGTGCCGACGCGGACCAACACCGACGACCGCTACTTCACCGACAAGTTCCAGAACATGCCCGCCGAGGGCTACACGCGGATGTTCGAGAACATGCTGGACCAGGCCGGCGTCACGCTCGAGCTCGGCGTCGAGTTCGAGGACGTCCGCGAGGAGGCCGATTACGACCGTCTGATCTTCACCGGGCCGATCGACGAGTACTTCGAGCACCGGTTCGGCAGGCTGCCGTACCGCAGCCTGGAATTCCGCCACGAGACCCTGGAAAGGGAGTGGTTCCAGCCGGTCGGCACCGTGAACTATCCCGACGAGGCCACGCCCTACACCCGGATCAGCGAATACAAGCACATGACCGGCCAGGCATGCCGCAAGACCACCATCACCTACGAGTTCCCGAAGGCGGACGGCGATCCCTATTATCCGGTGCCGAGGCCGGAGAACCAGGCCCTCTACAAACGCTACGAGGCGCTGGCGCTGGACACGCCCAACGTCCAGTTCGTGGGGCGGCTCGCCACCTACCGCTACTACAACATGGATCAGGTGGTGGGCCAGGCGCTGGCGACCTTCCGGCGCATGGCCGAGCGCGAGGGCCGGGCGGTCATCGCCGCGCAGTCGGCGGCGCGCGCGGTGGCGGCGAACTGAGGCCTGCCTCGATCCTCATGCGCCGCCTGGAGCGGCCGATCTTGCAATCCGCGACGCAATGCTGAAGGTTGCGCTCGGCGAGGGCGAAGATGAGCCGAAACGATCGCGAAACGAGCCGACCCGCGGACCGAGAGCCGGAGAGCTTCGCCGATCCCGTGGACCTGGCGGTGGGCGCGCGCATCCGCCTGCTGCGCAAGATTCGCGGGCTCTCCCAGCAGGCGCTGGCCGACGCCGCCGGGGTCACCTTCCAGCAGATTCAGAAATACGAGCGCGGCGCGAACCGGGTGTCCGCGTCCATGCTGTCGCGCATCGCCGCCACCCTGAAGACGCCGATCTCGGAACTGTTCGGGGAGGTCTCGCCAGCCAGCGGGGCGATCGACGAGGTGGCCGTCCTCCTGGCCCAGCCCGGCGCCCTCGAATTGCTGCACGCATTTGCGGAGTTGCCGCGCGGTCAGGCGCGCGCCGCGCTGGTGGACTTCATCCGCAGCCTGGCCGCCGAGCGCCGCGACTGGGCCACGACCCAGGCCGGCGAGGCGGGGCTCACGCCGGTTCGTTCAACGCCCTGAGCGCGCGCTCCTTGACGGCCTTGTAGTCGACCTTGCCGTTAGGCGCGCGGCCGATCGAGTCCACGACCACCAGCTCGCGCGGCGCCTTGTAGGCGGCCAGGTGATTGCGCACGTGCTCTGACAGTTCAGCGAGGCTCGGCTCGGCGCCGCCCTCGGGCTCGATGACCGCGCAGATCCGCTCGCCGAAGCGGGGGTCGGGTACGCCAACCACGACGGCGTCTCGCACGTGCGCGTGGGTCTTCAGCGACTCCTCCACCTCTTCGGGGAAAACCTTCTCGCCCCCGGTGTTGATGCAGACCGACCCGCGGCCGAGGAGCTTCAAGGTGCCGTCGGCGTTCACCTCGGCCCAGTCGCCCGGCACGCTCCAGCGCTTGCCTTCCAGCGTCTTGAAGGTCTTGGCCGTCTTCTCTTCGTCCTTGTAGTAGCCCATCGGCAGGAAGCCCGTGACCGCGACGAGGCCCCGCTCGCCCGAACCGGGCTCGATCCGGCGGTCGTCCTCGGAAAACACCCCGCAATTGGGGCCGAGCGCGAAGGCGGCGGTCTGCACCTCCTGGCCCGGCGCCGAGGCGGAGATGCCCATGCCGACCGCTTCCGACGAGCCGAAAGAGTCCATGATGATGGCGTTCCTGCAGTGGCTGAGCAGGCCGCGCTTGTTCTCCTGGCTCCACATGGAGCCGGAGGAGCTCATCACCTTGACCGAGGACAGGTCCCAGCGGCCGGGGTTGGCCTCCAGCGCCTCCAGCATGGGCGTCGAGAAGGCCAGGCCCACGATGACGATGTTGGTGGCCTTCAGCCGCTCGGCCTCGTTCCACAGCTCGATCGGGTTGAACTTGCGCGACGGGAGGGTGGCGACCGTGCCGCCGATGTTCAGCGTGATGAAGGAGGAGAACTGCCCTGTGCCGTGCATCAGCGGGCAGGCGACCAGCGTCGTCGGCTGCGGCATCTCGGCCGAGCCGATGCGGCCGAGCAGCTCCGGAATCGAGGTCGCAGGCGCGAGGCCCGCCGCCACATTGCCCCCCGCGCCGATCACGTTGAACAGGTCGTCCTGTCGCCACATGACGCCCTTCGGCATGCCGGTCGTGCCGCCGGTGTAGAGCAACAGCAGATCCTCGGGCGAGCGCCCCCAGGGTCCCTTCGCCGGGCGCCTGGCGTTGGTCTGCGCGACGACGGTCTCGTAGTCGGCCGCCCAAGCCGGCGCGTCGTGGCCGGGTTCGGCCACCGCGATCCAGGCCTTCACCTTCGGCAGGCGGGCGCGGATGATCTCGATGGTCTCCTCGAAGCCCGCGTGGAAGACGATCGCCTCGGCATCGGCGTTGTCGAACAGGTAGATCAGCTCCTCGGGGCCGTAGCGGTAGTTGGTGTTGACCGGCGCAAAGCCGCCCTTGAAGGCCGCAAAGTAGGTCTCGATGTATTCCGGGCCGTTGTAGAGGTAGGCGGCGATCTTCGCTTGCTGGCCCAGGCCCGCAGCGACGAGATGGGCGGCCAGCGCATCGGCCCGCGCATCGAACTGGCGCCAGCTCACCACCCGCTCGCCCTGGATGTGGGCGGGACGGTCCGGCTGCGCCGCCGCAATGGCTTCCCAAACGTCGGCGAAGGTCCAAGACGTCATCGCCATCCTCCCGAACTGTTGTGGTTTTCCGATCCGATTGGCGGGCCGGACGGTGGGGAAGTCAACGCCCCCGCGCCGGAACGGCCGAGCCGCGCTTCGGGTTTGACCCGCGAGGCCGGCGCGTCCGGCGAACCCCTGGAAGAGCCCCGATCATGACCACCGACGCCTATTCCGACGGAACCACCCCGCACTCCCGGCGCGAAGCCGGCCGGGAGGCGGACCGTGCGCAGGAGGCCCGGCGCGGCTACGGCGACGTGGGGGCGCAGATATTCCTGTGGCTCGCCTGGGCGCTCGCCTTCGCCTTCTGGGTGTTCTCCATGACCATCGACGCGGGCATCCTCCACGCGCTGGCGCAGGGCGGCCACAACACCTTGATGGGCGGTCTCGATTCCAGCGGCGCCGGCTTCTTCCTGATCGGCGTCTTCGGCTTCATCGTGCTGGGCATCGCCATCGCCTATGGCGCGGCGCGGTGGGCGACGCGCGACAAGCGGCTGGATCCCGTGACCGAGGCGGCGACCGCCGAGATCTACGATGACGCCGAGCGCGGGGTGCGGCCCTACGGCGCGCCTGGAACCCGCGGCGACGAGGAAGGCGGCGCTTACCGGCCGGTCTGACGGCGCTCCGGGGTTCCCGCGCGCAAGCGTTGCATTCGTGTGGCGCTAGGCGCGCGCGCCACGTAGCATACCGCGAAGCGACTCAGTCACGTCCTTCGGCGTGCGAGGCGCCTGACTTTAGCTGGGGGAGCCCAATGGCCGACACCAAGAAGAACAACGCGCTGCAGAAGCCCATGACTCCGTCGCCGCAGCTCGCGGCGGTCGTCGGCTCTGGCCAACTGTCCCGGGGCGAGTGCGTCTCGAAGATCTGGGATTACATCAAGAAGAACAACCTGCAGAATCCGCAGAACAAGCGCGAGATCGTCGCCGACGCCAAGCTGAAGCCGGTGTTCGGCGGCAAGGACCGGGTGAGCATGTTCGAGATGAACAAGCACCTGGCGCAGCACCTGAAATAGCCTCCGGTCGCCGCGGCGGGAGAGGCTGCGGACGAGCCGCACGGAGAGCGAAGGACCTCGCCGGCGTCTTGCCGTGCGGGGCTTCTTCGTGCCTTTAGCGCCGGTCCAGGAGGCGATCCATGCGGCTGGCGACATTCCGTTCCGGCGAAGCCGCGCACGTGGGCGTTCGCCGGGGCGAGGATCTGGTGGACCTGGCGATCGCTGCGCCCGAGCTTCCGGCGAGCCTGATCGGAATTCTCGGCCTCGCCGACGGCGTGGAGCGCGCCCGGGCCGCGGCCGCGCACGCCGGATCCGAGGCTCGCCGGCCGATGGCCTCGGTGAGCCTGCTGCCCCCCATCCCCGAGCCCGGCAAGATCATCTGCCTGGGCCTGAACTATCCCGACCATGCCGCCGAGAGCGCCCTGGAGAAGCCGGCGGCGCCGAATATCTTCCTGCGGACCGCCCAGTCGCTCGTCGCCCACGGCGCACCGATCGTGAGGCCGGCGGTTTCGAGCGCGCTGGACTTCGAAGGCGAGCTCGCCGTGGTGATCGGGCGCAACTGCCGCAACACCCCGCGCGAGCAGGCGCTGGCCGCGGTCGCCGGCTATTCGGTGTTCAATGACGGCTCCGTGCGCGATTTCCAGATGCGCGCCTCGCAGTGGACGCTCGGCAAGAACTTCGATGCGACCGGCGGCTTCGGGCCGGAACTGGTCACCGCCGACGAGCTGCCCGAGGGCGCGGCGGGGCTGAAACTTCAGACGCGCCTCAACGGCGAGGCGATGCAGGTCGCCGATACCGCCGAGATGATCTTCGGGGTCGCCGAGACGATCGCCTATGTGAGCCAGGCGATGACGCTGGTCCCCGGCGACGTGCTGGTGATGGGAACGCCCGCCGGCGTCGGTTTCGCGCGCCGTCCGCCCGTGTGGATGAAGCCGGGCGATGTCTGCGAGGTGGAGATCGAGCGCATCGGGGTCCTGCGCAATCCGATCGCCGCGGGCTGAGCGACGCTCGCGCTATCGGCGTGAATGGACCGTTAAAACTTTACCGCGATCATCAGCCGGTCCGCCACCTGTACGTCAGTGAAAGCAGCGTCATGGCCTCCGCCGAGCAGGTCCGAACCGCGATCCCCGCAGGGCCGGGGCCGGCGGACGCGCTCGCAGGGCCCGCGCCCGCTGGCGAGATCATCCCGCGCGTCGTCTCGGCCAGCCTTGAGGCGTCGCTCGAGCGGTTCAGCGATCGCACCTTGCTGGCCGCCGGCAAGGTCAACCTGATCTCGCTGGAAGCTGTGCAGAAGCGGCTCGGCGCCCGCTGGTCGCTGCGCCAGGACCAGGTCTACGATTTCGCCGCGCGGGTCATCGAGCGCGGGGTCGGCGCGCGGGGTCTGAGCGTCCGGGTCTCGGGCAGCGACTTCCTGGTGGTGCAGCCAGAGCTCAACCGCCTTGCCGCCCAGGCGGCGTGCCTGCGCTACCTGCGCGAGATCCTCAATCATTTTCTGGGCGATGCGCATCTGGCGGGCGTGGGCGTGCTGCAGGTGACCCGCATCGCCGGCGCGAACCTCGAAGCCAAGCCCATGGACGTGCGGGCGAGCGACGTCGCTGACCGCGAGGAGGCGATCCTGAGCGGCGCGGCCGACCCGGTCGCTCCCTCCGCGCGCGATACAGGCTCCGAATCGCCCGGCGCCGCGGCGGGCGGGGGCGCCCCGGTGCAGATCGCCGGACATGCCGAGCCTGCTCGCCAGAGCGAGGGCCAGGTCGTGGACCGCTGGTCCCCGTTCGTCGCCAATGACGGGCGCCAACTGCGGGTCAGCGCGAGCCTGGAGCCGGTCTTTGAGCTGAAGGGCTTCAGCCGCATCGGATTCCGCATGATCCGTCGCGTGGTGGTGACCCGCACGCAGGAGGAGCTGGCGCCTGTCGCGGTCTCCAACCTCTCGGCCGCGGATCTGCTGCGGGTGGACCTCGCGACCATCGCGCGTGGCATCGACCGCCTGCAGCACGACGGCGCCGGCGAGTCGCAGCTCAGCCTGATCGTCCCGTTGTCCTACGCCAGTCTCGCCAGCCAGCGCGGGCGCGCCGAACTCGTCCCGCCCTTGCGCGAAGCCGGCCGGCTGGTTCGCTGCGGCGTGATCTGCGAGATCTGCGACATCGAAGGCGTGCCCTCCAGCGCCCTGCTTTCCGCGGTGTCGCTGATCCAGCCGTTCGCGCTGCTGGTGGTGGGACGGCTGCTGACGCCCACGCCGGCCGTCATGGGCCCCCTGAAGGGAACCGGACTTCGGGGGCTCTCCTTCGAGTGCCCGCCGGATCTCAGCGACGGGGAGTTCGTCGCCTGGGCCGGTCCGGCCATCCACGCCGCCAAGCGGATCGCCCGCTCGGCGATGATCTATCAGGCGGCCTCGGAGCGGCGCGCCGGCGAGCTCGGCCTGCTGGGGGCGACGCACGTGAGCATCGCGCGCGAAGCGGCGGGCTGAAGCCGCGGGCCGACTTCGTGCTAGGCTCGCCGGCCTGGCCAGAGGAGGTCCTGCGATGGCGCACCGGCTCAGCTACGCCAAGGGCGGGGAACATCCGCCGATCCTGGAGCACACGATCGGCGAGGCGCTGGCCCTGGCCGCGGCGCGGTGGCCGGACGCCGAGGCCTTGGTCTCGCGGCGCCAGGGCGTGCGCTGGACCTGGGCGGAGCTGCTCGAGCGGGCCGACCAGCTCGCCGCTGGCCTGCTGACGCTGGGGCTCGAGCCTGGCGACCGCGTGGGCGTCTGGGCGCCCAACTGCGCGGAGTGGACGCTCACCCAGTTCGCCACCGCCCGCGTCGGGCTGATCCAGGTGAACATCAACCCCGCCTACCGCGCCGCCGAGCTCGAGTACACGCTCAACAAGGTCGGCGTGGCGGCGCTGGTCTGCGCCGACCGCTTCAAGGCCAGCGACTACGTCGCCATGGTCGAGGCCCTCGCGCCGGAGATCGCCGGCGCGGCGCCGGGCGAGCTGCGGGCCGGCCGCGTCCCCGAGCTGCGCAGCGTCATCGTCGTCGGCTCTGCGCCGCGTCCGGGCTGGTTCGGCTTCGAGGACCTCGCCGGCCGCGGCGGCGCGGCGGAGCGGGCGCGGGCGGCGGAGATCGCCCGCAGCCTGGACCGCAACCAGCCGATCAACATCCAGTTCACCAGCGGCACCACAGGCCTGCCCAAAGGCGCGACGCTGTCGCATCGCAACATCCTCAACAACGGCTATTACACCGGCCTCGCCATGGGCCTGCGCGAAGGCGACCGGCTCTGCATTCCGGTGCCGCTCTACCATTGCTTCGGCATGGTCATGGGCAATCTCGCCTGCTGCGTGCATGGCGCCGCCATGATCTACCCGGAAGCGGGCTTCGATCCGCTGGCGACGTTGGCGACGGTGGAGGCCGAGCGCTGCACGGCGCTCTACGGCGTGCCGACCATGTTCATCGCCGAGCTGGAGCATCCGGAGTTCGACCGCTTCGACCTCACCTCGCTGCGTACCGGCACCATGGCGGGCTCCCCTTGCCCGATCGAGGTGATGAAGAAAGTCATCGAGCGCATGCACATGCGCGACGTCGGCATCGCCTATGGCATGACCGAAACCAGCCCGGTCAGCATGCAGACCTCGGTGGACGATCCGATCGAGCGGCGGGTCTCCACGATCGGCCGGGTGCAACCGCACCTGGAGGTGAAGGTCGTCGATGCCGAGGGCGCCGTGGTCCCGGCAGGGACGTCGGGCGAGTTCTGCACTCGCGGCTATTCCGTGATGCTGGGCTATTGGGACGATCCGGAGAAGACCGCGGAGGCCGTGGACGCCGAGGGCTGGATGCACACCGGCGACCTCGCGACCCTCGACGCTGAGGGCTACGGCAACATCGTCGGGCGCATCAAGGACATGATCATCCGCGGCGGCGAGAACGTCTATCCGCGGGAGGTCGAGGAATTCTTGTTCCGCCATCCGAAGGTGGCGGATGTGCAGGTGGTCGGGGTGCCCGACGTGAAGTACGGCGAGGAGATCTGCGCCTGGGTGAAGCTGCGGGCGGGCGAAAGCTGCGAGGCGGCCGAGATCGTCGGCTTCTGCAAGGGCCAGATCGCCCACTACAAGGTCCCGCGCTACGTCCGTTTCGTGGAGAGCTTCCCGATGACGGTCACCGGCAAGATCCAGAAGTTCGAGATCCGCCAGGCGATGATCAAGGAGCTCGGCCTCGAGCAGATGGCGACGGCCTGAGTGACGGATCCGCTCTTCGACCTCTCCGGCAAGGTGGCCCTCATCACCGGCGGCAGCCGGGGCCTCGGCCTGCAGATGGTCCGCGCCTTCGCCGAGCGGGGCGCCGACGTGGTCGTGACCAGCCGCAAGCTGGACGCGTGCGAGGCGGCGGCCGCGGAGGTGCGGGCGATGGGCCGGCGCGCCTTCGCCTATGCCGCCCACGCGGCGAAATGGGGCGACATCGACCTGCTGATCGCGGCGGCCTACGCCGAGTTCGGACGCATCGACATCCTGGTCAACAACGCGGGCATGTCGCCGGCCATGGCCTCGCACGAGGTGACCGAGCAGCTGTTCGACAGCGTCGTGGGATTGAACTTCAAGGGCCCGTTCCGGCTGGCCTCGCAGGTTGGGCGGCGCATGGCCGAGGGCGAAGGCGGGGCGATCGTCAACGTCTCCTCGATCGCGGCGCTCACGCCGAGCCCGGGCGTCGTGCCCTATTCGGGCGCGAAGGCGGCGCTGAACGCCATGACCGTGTCGCTCGCCCGCGAGTACGCGCCGAAGGTGAGGGTCAACGCGATCTGCGCCGGGCCCTTCCTGACCGACATCGCCAAGGCCTGGCCGGCCGAGGCCCGCGAGCGGTCGAACAATGCGCTGGGGCGACCGGGCAGACCGGAAGAGGTGGTGACCACCGCGCTCTACCTGGCGAGCCCGGCCTCGTCGTTCACCACCGGGGCGGTGATCCGCGTCGACGGGGGCGCTTAGCCCGACCAGATGCGGCGGCCGGCGACGAAGGTCGCGGCCACCAGCTCGGCCGAGGGGCCGGCGAGCGCCTCGGCGAGGGGGACCTTCAGCAGGCAGAGGTCGGCGGGCGCGCCCACGGCCACGCGGCGCGGCGGGCCGCCCGGATCGGCGGGGTCGCCGAGATAGAGCGCGAGCGCCGCCGCGGGGGCGATCCGCTCGGCGGGGCCGATGAGCCGTCCGTTCCGCGTCCTGCGATCCACAGCGGTGGCCATCGCGGTCCAGGGGTCGGGCGCGCCATAGGGGGCGTCGGAGCTGCCGGCCACCGGAACGCCGCCGGCCCGCAGCGTGGCGCAACGGTAGAGGTCGTCCTGCTCGTCGCGCGGAACCTCGGCGGCGTAGCGGTCGCCGCGGTCGCGGATGAAGATCGACTGGGTGACGACGGTCAGGCCCAGTCCTCGGATCTGGCCGATGGCGGCCGGCGGGATCACCCCGCCGTGCTCGATCCGGTCGCCGGGGCGCGCGCCGGCGGCTTCGAAGGCGGCCAGGGCGAGTGCGAGCTCGGCGGCGGTGACGCAGTGGACGGCGGTGACGCGGCCCGCCGCGCGCGCCTCCCCGATCCAGCCTGCGAAGGTTTCGATGGGGGGCAGGTCGTGCTCGTCCAGCAGCACCTTCCTCGGCCCGACGGCGAAAGCGCCATCCTGCGGTGCGCTCAGCGCGCCACCGCTCATCAGCATCAGCCGCTGCGGCAGCTCTCCCGCGCGGTGCGCCTGCGCCAGCCGCGCGGCGGCGGAGGCGTCGGTGGTGACGCTGGCGTCGGTCAAGGCCGTGATCCCATAGCTCGCCAGCCGGCGGCCGGTCGGCGCGAGCGGCGGCGCCTCGGCCCCCAGGCGCGCGTGCAGCCAGGCGTCGCCGCGCCAGACGCGGCCTGTCGGCTCGACGAACTCGGGCAGGCGGCCGCCTTCCGAGACGGCGGCCAGGGCGGCGCTGTTCAGCACCCAGAGCGCGCCGGTCTGGTGCTGGACGCGCAGGCGGTGGGCCGGGGCCAGCTCATCGAGGCGCTCGCGCGTGAGGTCGCCGGCGATCCGCTCGTGGTAGCCGGTGGCGCGGATCCAGGCGCCAGGGGGCCGGCCGCCGGCCGCATGGCGGACAAGCGCGGCCATGTCCGCCGCGTCCTTGGCCTCGCCGAGGTCGACGGACTCCGCCTGGGCGGCGAGGGCGAAGAGGTGGATGTGGTGGTCGGCCAGGCCTGGGATCAGCGCTCCGCCGCGACCGTCCAGGTCGTCGTCGCCGCGGCCGCCGAGCCGGCGCCCGACCGCGGCGATGCGGCCGGCCTCCAGGCGCACGTCGAGGCCTCCCCGGCCTTCGACTTCCACGTTGCGGATGATCACGCCGCGGCTCTGAAGCCGCAGAGCGCCGCGGCGGCGGCGGCCGAGCGCGCGAGGGCGGCGTCGACGAGCATGCCGCCGCCCTGCTGCAGGGCCTGCAGGGCGCCCACGGCGGCGGCGAGGCCGGTCACCGGATCGGCGAGCGCATCGCCCAGGAACCGCGGCGCGCCCGCCTCCCAGCCGACCAGCCCGCCGGCCGCCGCCGCATCGTCGCCGAACGCCACGCGGCCCGCGTCCGGCCCGGTCCAGCCGTAGCCGGTGACCGCCACCCAGACGAGGCCGGCCCGCTCGGCCATCAGCTCCTCGATCGAGAGGCCGAGCGAGGCGAGACCGCGCGGCCGGGCGCCGGTGATCACCACATCGGCGGCGAGGATTTCGGCGCGCAGCCGCCGGCGGCCGTCAGGCGTCGAGAAGTCGAAGGCGAGATCGGCCTTGGCACCGTTCAGGCGCCGGAAGAATTCCGGCGTCGACTGGCGGGTGGGATCAGCTCGGCGCGTGCTCTCGACCTTGCTCACCGCGCAGCCGGCGGCCGCCAGGACGGCGCCGCACATGGGCCCGGCCCAGAGCGCGGAGAGGTCGATCACCTTCGCGGGCGCGGACCGGCGCGCCGGCGCGCCGAGGCGGAGGCGGGGCGCCTGAAGGTCATCCGAGACCATTTCGCCCACCCCTGAAACCGGCAGGCCCAGCAGCGCCGCATCAGCGATCAGGCCGCGCGACGGCCGCGCGCGCGCGCCCTCGGCGATCGCGGGCCAGGGCTCGGCGCCCGCGTCGATGCCGAGCCAGGCCGGGATGAGCTCCCGATCCTCCTCGCGCGCCAGATTCACCGCGATCCAGCCATCGGCGGCCTCGATGAGCCGGGTCGCCCCGTTGGGTGAGACGCGGCCGGGCTCGGCGAGCGGCAGCACGCCCGCGCGGTCGGTGATCCGAAGCGCAGAGACGTCCACCTCGCGCCCGAGCGCGGCGGTCAGGCGGGCGACCTCGGCGGCGAGCTGCGCCAGCGCCGGGGCGATCGGGCTCACGGCGCGACCCGGTCGTCGACCAGCTTCCAGGCGAGGGCCGTCGCGAGATCGAGGTCCACGCCGGAGATCGTCAGATAGCACGCGCGATGGCGGCCGATGCGGCGCGGGATGGTCGCCGTGCCGCCGGCGCCGGGGATCAGGCCCATGGTGACCTCCGGTAGCCGGAAGAAGGCGCCATCGAGCGCGATGACGCGCGCCGCGGCGGCCGGAACCTCGATCCCGGCGCCCACGCAGGCGCCGTGCAGGCGCGCGGTCAGCCGGTCCCCCAGGTCATGAGCGAGCCGGGCGGGCGAGCGCAGGGTGCGGATCAGGTGCGCCTCGGCGGGGTCCTTCGCCGTGCCGAACTCGGCGAGGTCGCCGCCGGCGCTGAACGCGGGGCCTTCGCCGCAGAGGATGACCGGCGGCGCGTCGGGATGGTCGCGGACGAAAGCCAGCGCTTCGCAGAGCTCGTCCCGCATGGCCGCGTCGAAGGCGTTGCGCGCCGCCGGCCGGGCGAGGCGGATGGCGATCGCCTCCCCCTGCGGCTCGATGCGGACGCGGGGGCCCGGCGGCTCATCGCGACGGCGCGCCGGGTTCGCGGCCCGCCACGCCTGAAAGCCGGCCGAGGCCAGCAGCATGGAATAGGCCAGGGACTCCAGGGCGAGCGCCTGGTCGAAGGCGAGCGCCAGGGTGGCGCGGAACACCTGGGCGGCGACGGCGGCGGCGCCCGGCTGCCGCTCGATGGCCGCGCACAAGCCCTGCAGCGTCGCGTCGAGCGTCTCCGGCTCGCAGCCGACCCAGGGGATCGGGGCCGAAGCGTCGGCGGAGATCAGGATGTCGAAGGGCTCGAGCCCGGCGCTGGGGCGCACGCCATGACGGTGGACCCCGATCCGGACCACCCCGGGGCCTGGCGCATGCGGGGCCTCGGCGCCGCCTGAGAGCTCGCTCACGCTGAGGCCGGCGCCGCCCAGCGCGATCAGCTCGGCCAAGGCGGCGCCGGCCATGGCGGGGTCAGGCCGAAGCGGGCTGCTTGGCCGGCCCTGCGAACTCCGCCTTCAGCTGCCGGCGCAGCAGCTTGCCCGTGTCGTTGTACGGCAGCGCGTCGCGGAACGCCCAGACCTCCGGCGTCTTGGTGGAGCGCAGGCGCGCCTTGACCCATCCGGCGAGATCCTCCGTGGACGGCCTGGCGCCCTTCGCCACGATCACCGCCGCGACCGTCTCGCCCCATTCGTTGTCGGGCGCGCCGAACACCGCCACGTCGGCCACCTGCGGATGGCCCCGCAGCACGTCCTCGATTTCGCCGGGCGAGATGTTCTCTCCGCCTCGCACGATCACGTCGTCGAGCCGGCCCTCCACGAACAGATAGCCGTCCTCGTCCATCCAGCCGCCGTCGTTGGTCGCGAACCAGCCCTCGGCGTCGATCACCTTCTTGCCGGCGTATTCGCCCGAGACCTGGTCGCCGCGGACATGGATCTCCCCAGACTGGCCGGGCGGCAGCACCTCGCCCGAGGGGCCGCGGATCTCCACGTCGAGGAACGGCAGCGGCCGGCCCACCGAACCCAGACGCCGGCGGATGTTCGGATCGGACGAGGCCATGGCCTCCCGATGGTCGTCGGGCCCGAGGATCGAGATAGTCGAGGAGGTCTCGGTCAGGCCGTAGGCGTTGGCGAAGCCCACGTGCGGCAGCAGCCGCATGGCCCGCTCGATCACCGGCGGCGGCATGCGCCCGCCGCCATAGGAGACGGCCTTCAGGGTGGGCAGGGTTTCGCCGCTCTTCTCCAGCACGTCCAGGATGCGGCCCAGCATGGTCGGCACCACCATGGCGTGGGTGATCGCCTCCTCGGCGGCGGTGGCGACCCAGGCCTCGGGCGTGAAGGTCTCGAGGTGCACGATGCGGCGTCCGGAATAGACCCCGGTCAGGATCGCCGACACTCCGGCGACGTGGTAGGGCGGCACGCTGACCAGCGCCGCCTCGTCCGCCTCCGAAGCCAGGAACTCCACCGTGGAGATGACGTAGGAGGTGAGGTTGCGGTGCCGCAGGATCGCGGCCTTGGGCTCGCCTGTGGTGCCGCTGGTGAACAGCAGGACGCCGATGTCGTGGTCCTCGTCGAACGCCGCCTCCGAGTGTCCCGACTGGTTGCAGGCGATCTCGAACGCGGAGCGGGTGACGAGGGTCACGCCCTCGGGTCGGCCGAGGCGGCCCGCCATGTCGTCGTCGACGACGGCGACCGACGGCGCGGTGCGGGCCAAGAGCTTCTGCAGGTCGGCGTCGGGCAGGCGGTAGTTGAGCGGCGCGAAGGGCTTGGCCAGCATGCCGGCCGCGAACAGGGCGATCGGCAGGGCCGTCCCGTTCAGGCCGACGAAGACCACCGTGCCTGCGCCCTTGGCCTGCAGCCACTCGGCGGCATGGTGCGCGCGCCGGCGCACCTCGTAGAAGGTCAGGCCGTCACGCTTGCGGCCGAGCGCCAGGCGGTCCGGCGCAGCGTCGGCCATCATGTCGAGGAGGAGCGCCGTGTGCATCGCGCGTCAGTCCGAGGCGGGCAGCTTCTTGGCTTCCTTCGCGCCGATCGGGCGGCCGCCGACCGAGAGGGTCCCGGCGCCGGGCTTGACGCACAGCACCTCGAGCCCGGTCTCGTCGTCGGCGTAGCGCTTGCCCATCTGGCTGCCCTCGGCGAAGTCGGGCGAGAGGGTCTTGCCCTCCGGCTTGGGTTCGGCGTTGGGGATCATGGGATAGCCGCCGCAGCGCAGGTCGGCCTCGGTCTTCGGCGGCCGCACCACCACGACCTCGGTGTCGCAGACCACGCTCTTCCAGCGGGATCCGGGCTTCAACTCCATGGGCTCACTCCTTCCCCTGCGGCCTCGCGATGCTTTCCGCAGCATCCGGTGAGGCCCCGGCCGCGCGGCTCCAGCGCTTTTTCGGCTGTCTGTGCAGCCCCTTATACATAGAGGCCGGCGCGCCGCCAGACCATGCGGCCGGGGCTCCCGGGCCGGATGGTGGGTGTAGTAGGATTCGAACCTACGACCCGCTGATTAAGAGTCAGCTGCTCTACCAACTGAGCTATACACCCGTCCCGGCTCCGGACCCGGGCAGTGGGGGGCCGGCGGCGAGGGCGCGGAAAATACGCGAAAACGCGGTATTGGCAAGGCGGACGCAGGGAGCGCCGGACGGCATGGGCGAGGGCGTGGCAGGGGCGGTGGACTTCGCCTATCTGGAGCGCTTCGCGGCCGGCGACCGGGGCCTCGTGGGCGAGGTCCTGGATCTGTTCGCCGAGCAGGCCGCGATCTGGCGGCTGCATCTCGCGCCCGAGGATCCGGCCTGGCGCGACGCGGTCCACACGCTCAAGGGTTCGGCGCGCGGGATCGGCGCCCACGCTCTCGGCGAGGTCTGCGCGCAGGCCGAGCAGCAGGGCGCGGAGGCGCTGCCGCAGGTCGTGGGGGCGCTGGATGCGGCGCTCGCGGAGATTGCCGCCTACCGCGCGGCGTGAGGCCGCCGCGCTAGATGCCGGCCCCGTTGTCGATGGTGCGAAGCGCCTCCTCGTGGACCCTGGCCTCGGCCTCGATCCAGCTGGAGAAGGCCTTCACCTGGGGCAGGCGGCCCTTGGCTTTCGGGTGCACCAGATAATAGGCGAAATCGACCTGGGTCGCGATCTGCAGCGGCGCGATCAGCCGGCCGGCTTCCAGGTCGGCCTGGGCGAGCGTGCGTTTGGCGAGCGCCACGCCGCGGCCGTTCACCGCCGCCTCGATCACCAGGCTCGACTGGTTGAACCTGGGCCCCCGCGTGCCGTCGATCCCCTTGACCCCGCGGGC
>NZ_DATIMC010000070.1:0-49433 GCF_035475775.1 Phenylobacterium sp.
CTCGCGATCCGCCGCGGGCGAGCCGCCCCAGGCGCGGTCCGCCGGTTCCGGATGTTCAGCCTCCCCGGGCAGGATCGTCCGGTGGCCGGCGCTCGGATGCGCCACGAGATCGCATCTGCGCCCGTGCGCGGCCAGTCTGCGCGCGATCTGCGCGGCGAAGGTGTCGGAGGGCCACAGCACGTCGCCTGCGCCCGCGACGAGCATGATCCGGCCACGCGCGGCCTCCACCGGGATCGTCGCGGCAGGAATGTCTTCCGCGAAGGTGGCGAGGCTCTTCTCGAACAGCGCGCGGAAGCGGACGCGGCCGGTCTCGGCGGGTCGCCACCTGGGGTCCACCGCAACGAAGGGCAGGGCTGTTCCGCCACGCGTCCACGACGAGCGCGCGAAGAAGGCATAGCCGTCGAACCCGGGTCCCGTGCTCGCCCAGGCGACGGAGCTCGGGCTGAAGGCGACCGCGAGATCGATGCGTGGATCGCTGGACGCCACGAGCAGCGTCGCCTCCGCGCCCTTGGAGACGCCGAGGAAAGCGATCCGCCGGCACCCCTCGGCGAGGAGGCGCTCGACGGCCGGCGTGAAGGTCTCCAGCGGGATTTCGCAGATCCCGGGGCTTTGACCCTCCCCGCCCCACCAGCGCTGCGCCAGCGCCGTGACGCCGCGCTCGGCGAACAGCCGCGCCCGGCCCGTCTCCAGGCGGCCGCTGGAGCCCGATAGGACCACGAGGCCCCAGCCGTTCGCCCGGTCCGGCTTGACGAGCGCGCCCTGCAAAGCGCCGGAAAGGGCGACCTCTTCCATCACCCCAGGTTCTTTCGAGCACCACGCGTTCGTCAAACGACATCCATGCAGCGCGTCTGTGATCCGCGCGCACCCAAAGGCTGCGGGTCTTGCGGCGCGGCGAACCGTGCTAGGCCATAGCCATGGCCGGGGCGGCGATCGAGCTCGAGGGGGTTGCAAAGCGCTATGGCGCGCAGGTGGCGCTCGCCGGCGTCGACCTGTCGGTCGGGCAGGGCGGGTTCACCGCCCTGGTCGGCGGATCGGGGTCCGGCAAGACCACGCTCCTGAAGACCATCAACCGCCTGATCGCGCCTGACGGCGGCCGCATCCGCATCGGGGGCGAGGACGCCGGTGGGCTGCCGCCGCACGAGCTTCGGCGGAGAATCGGATATGTTTTCCAGGAAATCGGTCTCTTTCCTCACCTGAGCGTCGGTGAAAACATCGGCGTCACGCCCCGGCTCCTGGGCTGGGACCGGGCGCGGATCGCCGCGCGCGTCGAGGCGCTGCTCGCGCTGGTCGCCCTGCCGCCCGACGTCGCCGGACGCGGGCCGGCCGAGCTGTCCGGCGGCCAGCGCCAGCGGGTCGGAGTGGCCCGCGCGCTCGCGGCGGAGCCGGCGATCATGCTGATGGACGAGCCGTTCGGGGCGCTCGATCCGCTGACCCGCGACCAGCTCGGCGCCGACTACCGGGCGCTGCACGACCGGCTGGGCCTGACCACGCTCATGGTGACCCACGACATGGCCGAGGCGGTCCTGCTGGCCGATCGCATCGTGGTGCTCTCCGCCGGTCGCATCCTGGCGCAGGGCCGGCCAGCCGAGCTGCTGGCGGGCGCGACGGACCCGGAGGTCCGCGCGCTGCTGGAGGCCCCGAAGCGGCAGGCCGACCGGCTGCAGGCCCGGCTGGCCGGAGAGCCGGGATGAGCGCGCGCCTCGCCGCCGCCTGGGCGCTGCTGCCCGATTATCTCGCCTGGCACGTGGTGCTCAGCCTGAGCGCGCTGGTGCTGGGCGTGGCGATCAGCCTGCCGCTGGCGGTTGCGGCCAGCCGCAGCGCGCGCCTGCGCTGGCCGGTGCTGGCCTTCGCCAGCCTGATCCAGACCATCCCCAGCCTGGCGCTGCTGGCGCTGTTCTATCCGCTGCTCCTGGCGCTCTCGGCGCTGGCGCGCGCGACGCTCGGCGCGGGGTTCCCGGCGCTGGGCTTCCTGCCCTCGCTGCTGGCGCTGACGCTCTATTCCATGCTGCCGATCCTGCGCAACGGCGTGGCGGGGATCCTGGGTGTCGATCCGGCGATCCGCGAGGCCGCCGACGGCGTCGGCATGACGCCTGGCCAGAAGCTCACGCAGGTGGAGCTGCCGCTCGCCGCCCCGGTGATCATGGCCGGCGTCCGCACCGCCGCGGTGTGGACCATCGGGGCGGCGACGCTGTCCACGCCGGTCGGCCAGACCAGCCTCGGCAACTACATCTTCGCCGGCCTGCAGACCGAGAACTGGGTGTTCGTGCTGTTCGGCTGCGCGGCCTCGGCCGGGCTGGCGCTGATCGCCGACCAGCTGCTCGGGCTGCTGGAGGTCGCGGCGCGGCGCCGCTCGCGCCCGCTGGCGCTCGGCGCGGCCGCGGCTCTGATCCTCGGCGCCGCCCTGGCGGTCGCGCCGCTGGCGAGCTTCGGGCGGCCCGCGGCCTATGTCATCGGGGCCAAGAACTTCTCCGAGCAATACATCCTGGCCGAGCTGATCGCCGAGCGGCTGGAGGCGCAGGGCGCCCGCGTCACGCGCAAGGAGGACCTCGGCTCCGCGGTCGCCTACCGCGCGCTGGCCGCCGGCGAGATCGACGCCTATGTCGACTACTCCGGCACCCTGTGGACCAATGTGCTGCAGAGCACCGACAACCCGGGCCGCGCGGCGGTGCTGCGCGAGCTCACGGCCGAGCTGAAGCGGCGCGACGGCGTCACCGTGCTGGGCTCCCTCGGCTTCGAGAACGCCTACGCCTTCGCCATGCGCCCCGACCGCGCGAGCGCGCTGCACATCGCCTCCATCGCCGACCTCGCCCGCGAGGCGCCGCGGCTGACCCTGGGCTCGGACCTGGAATTCCTCTCGCGGCCGGAGTGGAAGGCGGTGAAGGCGGCCTATGGACTCGCCTTCCGGGCGGAGCGCTCCTACCAGCCCACCTTCATGTACCGGGCGCTGGCCGACGGCGAGGCCGACGTGATCTCCGCCTTCTCCTCCGACGGCCGGATCGCGGCCCAGCACCTGGTGGTGCTGTCCGACCCCAAGGGGGCCATCCCCCCCTATGACGCGGTGGTGCTGATCTCGCCGCGGCGCGCCGACGATCCGCGGCTCAGGGCCGCCCTGCAGCCCCTGATCGGCAGGATCAGCGTCGAGGCCATGCGCGCGGCCAACTACAGCGTCGACCGCGACCGGGCCAAGGCGACGCCCGCCGAGGCGGCGCGGGCGCTGGCCGCGGCGATCGGCGCAGCGCCTACTTCGCCTCCACCTGCTCCTCGTCCGTCGCGTTGACGAGCTTGGCGAGCGCGTTGGCGTAGGCGCCGGTCACGTCGCCGAACGAGCCGGAGACGGAGATCGGCCAGGCCTTCTTGCCGCAGGCGTACTCCCAGGTGAGCTCGCCGCGCGATCCGGGAACGACCGGCTGGAACGGCTCCTTGGCCTTGGCCATCCAGGTGTCCTTGCTCTTCAGGTCGCCGTCGAACCAGATCACCATCTGCGGGCGGATGCGCGGATCGCCGTTGCAGGAGACCTCCCAGCGCGCCTTGACCACCGGCTCGTCCTTCTCCCCGACCTTCACCGAGGAGGTCCAGACGCTCACGTCGCCGTTCGAGTGCACGAAGCGGGTGTCGGTCTCCATCAACAACAGCTCCGCCGGGGTCGCGCCCATGACATGCCAGGTCTCGGCCAGGGCCGGCTTGGCGACGAGCAGGAGCGCCGCGGCGGAGGCGAGGCTTTTCCACATGCCTGTCAGCCTTCCAAGTTGTTCTCCGGCGGGCTGAACGCGGCGTGCGAGCCCTTGGGTCCCGCCGGGTCGCGGAAATGTGTTGCGCGCCGGCCGAGGCGTTCCCGGGGCGAGGGGCCCGGGTAGCCGTTCGTTAACCATACCCGGACGAAGGTGCCGGAGCGGTCCCCGCCCGCCGAATCCTGTTGCTTTCGAAGAGGTTCCCATGAACGGCGCCGAGGTTCTGGACGTCGGCCGCGACGCCATCTGGCTGACCATCCAGCTCTGCGCGCCGGTGCTGATCGTGGGCCTGGTCGTCGGCGTGGGCGTGGGCCTCTTCCAGGCGCTGACCCAGATCCAGGAGGCGACGCTGGTCTATGCGCCCAAGATCGTGGCGATCTTCGTCAGCCTGCTGATCTTCCTGCCGCTCATGGGCGCGCTGATGAGCGGCTTCATGCACCACATCGCCGAGCGCATTGCGGCCATGTAGCCGCGCGCAGGCCATGCAGCACTACGCCACCGCCCAGCAGGTCTACGCCGCCGCCCTGGTCTTCGCCCGGCTGGGGGCGATCGTCATGCTGATCCCGGGCATCGGGGAAGGCTACGTGCCGCCGCGCATCCGGCTGTCGTTCGCCTTCGTCATGGCGCTGATGCTGTTCCCGGTCCTCTCCGCAGGCGCGCCCGCCGTCCCCGCCGACCTGGGCGGCCTGGGCGGCTCGATCATCAAGGAGGTGCTGATCGGCCTGATGCTGGGCGGCATCCTGCGCCTGTTCATGACCGCGCTGGCGGCGGCCGGCGAGGTGATCTCGATCCAGACCACGCTCTCCTTCGCCCAGACCGCCAACCCGGCGGAGGCGCTGCCGTCGACCAGCCTGGGGACGTTCCTGGGCCTCCTGGGCCTGCTGCTGATCATGACCACCGACCTGCACCACCTGTTCCTGAGCGCGATCGTGCGCTCCTATGCGATCTTCCCGTTCTCCAGGGCCGTGCCGGTGAACGACGCCGGCCAGCTGGCGGTCCGCACGCTCGCGCAGGCCTTCGCGCTCGGCCTGCAGCTCTCCGCGCCGGTGATCGTCTTCTCGCTGGTGTTCAGCATCGCCACCGGCCTGGTCGGCCGGGTGATGCCGCAGTTCCAGGTGTTCTTCGTGGCCACGCCGCTGCAGCTTTTGCTCGGCCTGTCGGTGTTCGCGCTCAGCCTCGGCGCAATCGGCCTCGTCTGGGTCGAGCGCTACCGCGACATGGTCGCGGCCTTCGGAGCCTGAGCGGCATGAGCGACGCCAACGACGCCGCCTCGCGGACCGAAGAGCCCACCCCCCGAAAGCTGCAGCGCGCCCGCGAGCAGGGCGATGTGGTCAAGACGCCGGACCTCGCCTCGCTCGCCTCCCTGGCGGCCGTCGCAGCGGTGATCGCCATCTCCGGCGGAGCGCTGGCGCGCAACCTGGCGGCCGCGCTGGTCCCGTTCCTCGCGCGGGCCGATGCGATCCGGCTGCAAGGCGATGGAATCGGCGAGGTGGCCCGCCGGGCGATGATGGCCGCCGCCCCGGTGCTGATCGCGGTGATGGCGGCCGCGGCGTTCGCCGGCGCGGCCGGCAACCTCGTGCAGACCGGATTGCTGTTCACGCCCTCGCGGCTGCGGCCGCAGCTTTCCAAGCTTTCCCCGATGGCGGGCCTGCGCCGGATGGTCGGCCCTGACGGCCTCGTCCACTTTCTCAAGTCGCTGCTGAAGGTGGCCGCGACCGGGGCGATCGGCTGGTGGGTGCTCGCGCCGCACTGGTCCGAGCTGGCGGGCCTGGCGAGCCTCGATCCCCTCGCCATGCTGCCGTTCGCCGCCGAGGTGCTGCGGCGGCTGGTGTTCGCCACCGTCGGCTTCCTGCTGGTGGTGGCCGGGGCTGACTGGCTCTTCCAGCGCCAGCGCTACATGGCCCGCATGCGGATGAGCAAGGCGGAGGTCAAGGAGGACTTCCGCCAGTCCGAAGGCGATCCGCAGATCAAGGGGCGCCAGAAGCAGATCCGCGCCGAGCGGGCGCGCCGGCGGATGATGCAGGCGGTGCCGAGCGCGACGGTGGTGGTCGCCAACCCGACGCACTACGCCGTGGCGCTGCGCTACGAGCAGGGCGAGACCGCCGCGCCGATCTGCGTGGCGAAAGGACTCGACACGCTGGCCCTGAAGATCCGCGCCGTGGCGGAGGAGGCCGGCGTGCCGGTGATCGAGGATCCGCCCCTGGCGCGCGCACTCTACGCCGCGGTCGAGGTCGACGAGATGATCCCTCAGGCCCACTACCAGGCGGTCGCCAAGATCATCGGCTTCATCCTCACCGGCGCGCGCCGTGCCAGAGCGCGGGCCCTGTGACACTATGCGACTGAGACCGTTGGATGATTCGGAGGCCGCCCTGGCCAGGCCGTCTGCAGACAAAAGGCGCGGAGCGGGGTTCGACCCGCTGGCGGCGGCCGCCGTGGTGTTCTTCCTGATCGCCGTGGCGTTCGCCGGCGCGCCGCTGCTCAAGGCCGGTTCCGCCACGCAGGCGGGCCTGCTCCTGCTGATCGGGCTGGCGGGCGTCTCGCTGCTCGGCGTGTTCGTCCTGCGCGCCGGGGCCGAGCCGGCGGACGAGAGCGAGCCCGGTGCGGAGAAGCTGATCGCCGCCCTCTCCGAGGCGGCGGCGGTGGCGGCCCCGGACGGCCGGATCATCGCCGCCAATGCGGCCTGGAAGAGCCTGGTCGGCCCGAGCCCGCGGCTGCCCAAGGGCGGCGCCTCCGCGGCCAGCCTGTTCGCGGCGCTGTCGGCGGCGCGCCGTGGCGAGCCCGCCCGCGCCAGCCTGAGGACGGCCCGAGGCGAGCAGGAGGCGCTGGTGGCGACGCTCGCGCCGCGCCGCTTCCTGGTGCGGCTGACGGGGCCTGGAGCAGGGACGCTCGCCCTGCCGTCCGCCGCCATGGAGGTGATCGCCGCGGTCGCCAACGCCGGGCGCGCTCCGCCCGCCGTGCTGGACGCGTTCGCCGCGGCTTCGCCGTTCGGCGCGGCGCTGCTCGAGGGTGAGGATCCCTTCGCCGCCACCATCGTCGAGGCCAATCCGGCGCTGAAGGCGGTGGCCGGCGCGGGCGGCGAAGCCGGCCAGGTGTTCGGTCAGCTGATCGAGGCCGCCTCCCGGGTCGACGCGGTCCAGCGCCGGGGCGAGGGCCGCGGCGCGGGCGCGCCGCTGGAAGTCCGGCTGGCGCACGATCCGGCGCGCATCGCCCACCTCTACCTGACCCGGACGGACGCTCGCTGGGTCGCCTACCTGGTCGATGTCTCCGAGCAGAAGCAGATCGAGCTGCAGCTCGCCCAGAGCCAGAAGATGCAGGCCATCGGCCAGCTGGCGGGCGGCGTGGCGCACGACTTCAACAACCTGCTCACCGCCATCTTCATGCAGCTCGATGTCCTGGCGGCGCGGCATCCGGTGGGCGATCCCTCGTACGAGGGCCTGAACGAGATTCGCCAGATCTCGACGCGCGCCGCCGATCTGGTCCGCAAGCTGCTGGCGTTCTCGCGCAAGCAGACGGTGCAGCGTGAGATCCTCGACCTGGGCGAGCTGATCAGCGAGTTCGAGGTGCTGCTCCGGCGCGTTCTCTACGAAGACGTGAAGCTGGAGACCGAATACGGCCGCAACCTGCCGCAGGTCCGCGTCGACCGCGGGCAGCTCGAGACGGCGGTGATGAACCTCGCCGTCAACGCCCGTGACGCCGTGCGCGCCCACGGCGGCGGCAAGGTCAGGATCCGCACCGCCCGCGTCACGCAGGAGCAGGCCCGCGAGATGGGCTACGCCGTGGCCCAGGGCGACCAGGCCTTGATCGAGGTCTCCGACGACGGCCCCGGCATCCCGGCCGAGGTGGTGGACAAGATCTTCGATCCCTTCTTCACCACCAAGCCGGTGGGCGAGGGCACGGGGCTCGGTCTCGCCACGGTCTATGGCGTCATCAAGCAGTCGGATGGCTGGATCTCCGTCGAGTCGAGGCCGGGCGAGGGTGCGGCCTTCCGCATCTTCCTGCCGGTCTGCCACATGGCGGCGGTGATCCAGGCCGCACCGGAGCCGATCCGGTCGAAGCGGCCGGCGGCGCGCGACCTCTCGGGCGCGGGGCGCATCCTGTTCGTCGAGGACGAGGACGCGGTCCGCGGCGTCGCGGCCAAGCTGCTCAGAGCCCGCGGTTACGAGGTCATCGAGGCGGCGAGCGGAGAAGAAGCGCTGGGTCTCGCCGAGACCCACGCCGGCCAGATCGACCTGATGATCTCCGACGTCGTCATGCCGGGCATGCAGGGGCCCGATCTCCTGAAGCAGGCGCGGCAGTACCTGGGCGCGGCGCCGGTGATGTTCATCTCGGGATATGCGGAGAGCGAGTTCTCCGACCTGTTGGAAGGCGAGGCCAACGTCTCCTTCCTGCCCAAGCCGATCGACATCAAGACCCTGGCCGAGCGGGTCAAGCAGGAGCTTCAGAAGGCGGCCTGAGCCGTCAGGCCGCGCTTGCCTTGGGCGCGTTCCGCCCTCAATCATCGCCCCGCCCAAGCCACTCACCCAGCGCTCGTGTCCGACACCGCCCCCGGCCAGACCCGCACCCTCAGCGTCCAGCAGGCCTTCGACCTCGGCTTCACCGCCTTGCAGGCCGGCCGGCCCGACGCGGCCGAGCAGCTCTTCCGGCCGGTCTGGACGGCGACCCGCGCCCCCCACGTCGGCCTCAGCCTGGGCCTGGTGCTGGAGCAGCTCGGGCGCTTCGAGGAGGCGGAGGCGGTCTGCCGCGAGGTGCTGCGCGAGCACCCCGGCGATCCGACAGCCGAACGCCAGCTCGGTTTTCTCGTGATGCGCTTCGGCCGTTACGCCGAGGGCTGGCCGCTGCTCGAGGCGCGCATGCGGATCGCCGGCGACAGGCGCCGGCCCGACCTGGCGACCCCGGAATGGGACGGCGGCGCGGTCCGCACCCTGCTCGTCTGGCCGGAACAGGGATTCGGCGACCAGATCCAATACGTCCGCTTCGTGAAGGTGCTGCAGGCACGCGGCATCCGCCCCATCCTGGTGTGCGGCTCCTCCACGGCGCGGCTCTTCCAGCATCTCGGGTGCGAGGTGGCGCAGGCCCGCGGGCAACCGCTCCCCGGCCACGACGCATGGGTCATGCTGGCGTCGCTGCCCTTGCGCCTGGGTGCGACGCTCGAGACCGTTCCGCAGCCGCCCTACCTGCCGGGCGGCCCGGTCGGCTCAGGCGTGGGCTTCGTCGCCAAGGGGAGCCCGGCGCACGTCAACGACGCCCATCGCTCGCTGCCGCCGCCGCTCGCCGCCGAGATCGCCGGCTGGCCGGGCGTGGTCAGCCTGCAGCCCGAGGACACCGGCGCCTCCGACTTCGAGGCCACCCGCCGGCTGGTCGAGCGCCTGGAGCTGGTGATCAGCGTGGACACGGCCGCCGCGCACCTGGCCGGCGCCATGGGCAAGCCCTGCTGGCTGCTCCTGCCGCATCTGGCCGACTGGCGCTGGATGCAAGACCGACTCGACAGCCCCTGGTATCCTTCGCTCCGCATTTTCCGTCAGCCCGCACCGGGCGATTGGGCGAGCGTCATGGCCGCGGTTCGAGGAGCTCTCGATGAATGCGCTTAGGCCCCGCTACTCGCGGCGAGAGCCGCTGCCGTTCCGCAAGCCGCCGCCGCCGGCGGCGTTCTGGACCGTTTCGGCCTTGGGCGCCGCCGCCCTGGGCGCGCTGGCGTTGGGCGCTGTCGCGATCGGGCGCATGGCGATCGGCCGCCTCGCGGTGGGACGGCTCAGGATCGGCCGCCTGGACGTGGACGAGCTGACGGTGCGCCGCCTGAACATCCGCGAGCGGGCCTAAGCCTCCGCCGCCGCCGGCGCAGCCGCCTTCGCGCCATACGGCGTCAGATCGATGCCCGGATACCGCAGGGCGACATCGGACAGCGTCTGCGCGTTCCAGTACGGATGCCCGGCGGGAGGCCAGCCGAACAGGTCCCGCTGGCGCGGAGTCATCCTCACCATGGCCTCCTTCCAGCCGGGATTGAGCGCGCGGTCGGGCCAGGCGAGCTTGCCCTGCCATTGCCAGCCGCGCTTCTTGAAGTCGATCGGCATGACGAACCGCGAGCGGCCGGGGGCCTTGAAGTTCGAGCCGCGGTGGAAGACGTCGGTCTTGTAGATCAGGATCGAGCCCGCCGGGCCGGTGACCGCCACCTCGTCGTCGAAGAACTCGCCCATCTCCGTGCGCGTGACCCCGAGCGGGATATGGCGGGTCTTGTCCAGCGGCACGGCCTTGGTCGGCCCGTCCAGCTCGGTCACGTCGGAGAGCAGGATGAAGCAGGTCATCTGCGGCATCAGCTGATCGGCGCGGGGCACGACGATGGTGTGGTTCTCGTAGTCGCGGTGATGCGCCTGGTCGTAGTCGACCGCGCCCGAGTACTTGGCCCACAGCTCGATCTTGTAGCAGTCGATCTCGGTGGTCTGCAGGAAGCGCTCGGCCGCCTCGATCAGGTCCGGATAGACGCACACCCGGTTGATCGCCCAGGCGGGGTAGGGGAAGAACCGAAGCCCGGCGAACTGGCTCCTGGCGTACCGCGGGTGCGCTTCGGGATCGGCGAAATAGGCCTCGGGGCGGGGATAGATCTCCCAGAGCGCCTCCTGGCAGGCGCTCAGCGTCTCCGGGTCGAGGAAGCGCTCCACCACGGTGAAGCCGCGGTCGAACACCTCGGCGAGATTGGCGTCGGGTATGCGCATGGGGACCGCTCCTGAAGAGCGCCGATTGATAGCCGAGGCGAACGGTTTCGCAACGCCGGCCTTGCGCTCGGGCTCAGGCCGCGCTTCCGTTGGGACATAGCGAGGAAACGGATTTCAGGGAGGTCCCCATGGCCAGCATCAATCCGAACGGCAAGCTCACCGGCAAGGTCGCCATCGTCACCGGCGCGAGCCGCGGCATCGGCGAGGCGATCGCCACGCGCCTGGCCATGGAGGGGGCCAAGGTGGTCGCCTCCGCCCGCACCGCCGAGGCCGGCGAGAACACCCGCCTGCCCGGCACGCTGCACGAAACGGTGGACCGCATCCGCAAGGCGGGCGGCGAGGCCACCTTCATCAAGGCCGACCTCGCCCAGGCGGTCGACCGCGAGCGGCTGGTCGCCGATACGGTCGACAGCTACGGGCCGGTGGACATCCTCGTGAACAACGCGGCGATCACCTACTTCATGCCGGTCACGGAGTTCACCGAGAAGCGCTTCAAGCTGATGATGGAAGTGCAGGTCTACGCCCCCTTCCATCTGTCGCAGATGGTCCTGCCCTCGATGCGCGAGCGCAAGCAGGGCTGGATCGTCAACATCTCCTCCGGCGCGGGCATCCACCCGAAGCAGCCCTACCAGCAGCGCGGCGGCCGTGGCGGCACTGTCTACGGGATGTGCAAGGCCGCGCTGGAGCGCTTCACCACCGGCCTGGCCTCGGAGGTCTATGACGACAACATCGCCGTCAACGTCGTCTCGCCGGGCCTCGTCGAGACCCCCGGCACCCTGCTGCACGGGCTGGTCAACGATCAGACGCGCGCACGCGTGCAGCCGATCGAGTACATCGCCGAGGCCGTCTTCCGGCTGGCCTCGGGCGATCCGAAGACCATGACCGGCCGCATCGACTACGCCGAGCCGTTCCTCAAGGAGTTGTCGGTCCAGCCGGCGGAGCTGGTGTAGCGGCCGGATGATCGAGCAGACCGTCGATATCGCCACCAAGGCCGGGGCGAGCACGACCTTCATCGTCCATCCGGAGCGGAACGGGCCGCATCCGGTCGTGCTGTTCTTCATGGATGCGCCGGCCATCCGCGAGGAGCTGCGCGACATGGCTCGGCGGATCGCCGCGGTCGGCTACTACGTGATGCTGCCCAACCTCTACTACCGGCGCGGCGTCATGGAGCTGAAGGACCTGCCGCCGCTGCCCGAGGCGGGGTCCCGCGAGCGCATGTTCGAGCTGATGAACTCGCTCAGCATCCCGCTGGTGATGGACGACGCCGACGCCCTGCTCGACTTCGCCGATCGCGATCCGGCGGCGGCCTCGGGTCCGATCGCCACCCTCGGCTACTGCATGAGCGGTCAGTACGCGATCGCCTTCGCGGCGCGCTGGCCGGAACGGGTTGCGGCGGCGGCCTCGATCTACGGCGTGCGCCTGGTCACCGACGAGGCCGACAGTCCGCACCTGGCCGCCGCCAGGGCCCGAGGCGAGCTCTACTTCGCCTGCGCCGAGCACGACACCTGGGCGCCCCTGGAGACGGTGGAGGCGCTGGACCAGTCGGTGAAGGCGCGAAACCTCAACGCCGAGGTCGAGCTCTATCCCGGCGTCCACCACGGCTTCGCCTTCCCGCAGCGCCCGGTCTACGACAAGCCCGCCGCCGAGCGGCACTGGGAGCGGCTGTTCGCGCTGTGGAAGCGGAACCTGGGATGATCGAAGCCTCTCCCCCTCTCTCGCTTCGCCCGGGGAGCGGCTTTCAGGGCTTTTGCGCCACCACCGGCGGGATCCAGCCGGGCTCCAGAGCCTTGGCCGGATGCGAGGCGGTGACCATGCCGAGGAACGGCGGGGCGATCTCATAGCCCAGCAGCTTCTGCGCCTGCGGGCTCATCTCGCGCACCATCTCCTTCGGCACGGACAGCCAGAAGTTCTCCTGCGGCCGCGCCCAGGGCTCGCAGTACTGGTTGGTGAAGGCGAGCCGCGGCCGGTCGGTCAGGTTGGCGCCGCCGCGGTGCAGCAGCGTGCCCGGGAAGACCAGCGCCGCCCCCGCCGGGATCTCCATCGGGACCAGCCTGTCCGCGAGCTCGGCCCGGTCCTTCGGCCAGCCCTCGCCGTCGGGCTCGCCCCACAGATGGCTGCCCGGGATGACCTCGGTCGCGCCGTTCTCCTTGGTGAACGCGGAGATCGCCCCGATCACGCTCACCCCGATCGGCGCCCTCGGCCGGCGCTGGTGATAGAAGCCGTCGTCGGAATGGATGTTCTGCGGCGTCTCGCCCGGGCCCAGGTCGATCGCGTGACTGGCCGAGAGCAGGAAGTTGGGCCGCAGGAAGCGCCCGATCAGCGCCATCAGCCGTGGATCGGCGGCGATCTCCTCGAACACTTTGCCGCGCGCGACCAGGGTGTAGATGCGTTCGGTCTTGAAGCCCTCGAAGTCGTTGCGGCCATGGTGGCTGCCGAGATAGGGCGCGAGGCCCTCCCGGAAGGCGGCGAGCCCCGCCTCGTCGAGGAAGTCCTCGATGACCGTGTAGCCGTCCTTGCGCAGGCGCTCGGCGTGGGCGTCGACATCGAAGCGGGTGGCGATCGCGTCCATGACTGCAGCCTCCGCGCCCAGCATACGCCCGCTCAGGCGCGACGGAAGCACTCGACGAGCTGGGCGGTCCAGGCGCGCAGGTTCTGCTTCTTGTCGAGCGGCGTCGCCCCGTGCCGGACGAGCACCAGGTCGAGGTCGGGAACGCAGACGATCGACTGGCCGTCGTAGCCGAGCGCCGCGAACGAGCCTTCGCCGCCGCGATCGAGCCACCAGTGCGCGCCGTAGCGGCCGTCGACGTCTTCCGCCCCGGGCTGCTGGTAGGTCGGCGTCCGCGCGTGGTCGACCCAGCCCGCGGGCAGCAGGCGTCGCCCGTCCCAGACGCCGTCCCTGAGATAGAGCAGGCCGAAGCGGGCGAAGTCGCGCGCCGTGCAGAAGCAGAAGGACGAGCCGATGAAGGTTCCGGCGGCGTCGAACTTCGGGACCGGGCTCATCATCCCGATCGGCTCGAACAGCCGCGCGCGCATGTGCGTCTCGAAGTCCGGGCCGAACGCGTCCACGGCCCGCGCCAGCGTCCGGCTCACGATGTTGGTGGTCCCGCTCGAGTAGTAGAAGAACGTCCCGGGCTCGTGCGCCAGCGGGACGGAGGCCGCGTAGGCCGCCACGTCCGCCTGGCCCGCCCCGAACAGCATCTCGATCACATCGGAGGGCTCGCCCGGCACGTACTCCTCGATCCAGCGCAGCCCGCTCGACATGCGCAGCAGCTGATTGAGCGTGATCGCCCCGCGGGGATCGCCGGCCGCACGCCACTCGGGGACATCGGCCGGCGAGCCGATCTCGAGGCGGCCATCGCCCACCGCGATCCCGACCAGGGCGTGGGTGATGCTCTTGCCCATCGACCACGACGGATAGGTCTGGTCCGCGCCGAAGCCCTCGCCGTACCGCTCGTAGATGAGCCGCCCCTGCTGGACGATGACCAGCGCGTGGGTCTCGCCCAGGCGCTCGGAGCTTGGCGCGCCGAACGCGTCCTCGATCAGCGCGGCGAAGGGCGTCGACGAAAGGTCGGGCAGCGGGCCATCCGGCCAGGACTCGGTCGGCCAGGCGACGCCGGCCGGCTGGGCGGGAAGCGGGGCAAGGCGGCGGTTCGTCAGGGTCTCGCTCATGGGCTGCAGCCTCTCAGCTTTTCAGCAGCCCATCCAGCGTCGTAAGGCTTTTCCGCCAGCACGCCCGGGTCCGTCATGCTCAGCCGCCGAGACGTCCTCCTCACCGCCGCGAGCGCGGCGCTTGGCGGCCGCGCCGCCGCCGCGCCTTCGCCGGTCGCGTCCGGGGTGGAGCAGAAGCTCTCCGCCCTGCTCGACGCCTTCTTCGCCGAGGACCTGCAGGAGAGCCCCGAACTCGCCACCTCGCTCGGCCTCGATGTCGGCGCGCACGCCGATCTGAAATCGAGGCTGCAGCAGGCCTCCGTCGCCGACCTCGAGCGCCGCAAGCGGCGCACCGCCGACCAGCTCGCCCGGCTCTCCGCCATCGATCGCAAGGCGCTCACGGCCATGCCGGCGGTGAACTACGATTCCGTGTTCTACGACCTGCAGACCACCGACGCGGCCAACCGCCGCTTTCATTACGGCCACGAGGGCGCGGGCTCGCCCTATGTGCTGAGCCAGATCACCGGCGCCTACCAGAGCGCGCCCGACTTCCTCGCCACCCAGCACACCATCACCACGCGCGCCGACTGCGAGGCCTATGTGGCGCGGCTTTCCGAGCTCGCCCGGGTGATGGACCAGGAGATCGAGCGGGTGCGCCGCGATGCGGGCCTGGGGGTCATCCCGCCGGACTTCGCCCTCCAGGCCGCGCTCGGCCAGATGAAGACCATGCACGTGCCGGCCGAGCAGTCGACGCTGGTCACCTCGCTGGTCGGTCGCGCCAGGGCCAAGGGGATCCCCGGCGACTGGCAGGGGCAGGCTTCCGCGGTCTATCGCGAGAAGGTCGCCCCGGCGCTCGCGCGCCAGATGGGCTTGCTGGCGGAGCTCCTGCCGAAATCCGTCCACGAGGCCGGGGTCTGGCGGCTTCCGGACGGCGAGGCCTACTACGCCGCCGCGCTCGCCTCCGAGACGACCACGCGCATGACGCCGCAGGAGGTGCACAAGCTGGGCCTCGAGGTGGGCGCGCAGCTTTCGGCGCGCGCCGACGTGCTGTTCAAGAAGATCGGGATGAGCCAGGGCACGATCGCCGACCGCTACCGGGCGCTCTTCAAGGACCCGAAGTACGTCTATCCGAACACCGACGCTGGCAAGGCGAAGCTGATCGCCGACCTCAACCAGCTGGTCCAGGCCATGCAGCGGCGGCTGCCGGCCTACTTCGACACCCTGCCGAAAGCCGGGCTGGAGATCCGCCGCATCCCCAAGGAGACCGAGCAGGGCGCCTCGACGCATTACACCGAGGGCAGCCTCGACGGCACGCGGCCGGGCATCTACTGGCTGAACCTGCGCGACACCGCCGAGGCCCCCTGGTGGGACATGCCGACCACCACCTACCACGAGGGCATCCCCGGCCATCACCTGCAGCAGTCGCTGCAGCGCCAGGCGGACCTGCCGATGCTGCGCAAGGTGGCGAACTTCGACGCCTATGTGGAAGGCTGGGCGCTCTATGCCGAGCAGCTGGCCCAGGAGATGGGCGCCTACGCGACCGATCCGGCCGGCGAGCTGGGCTACATCCACGACGCCCTGCTGCGCTCGGGCCGGCTGGTCACCGACACCGGCATCCACGCCTTGCGCTGGAGCCGCGAGAAGGCCGTCGCCGTCCTCTCCGACACCGACGGCGACCCGGCCTCGCTGGCCGGGCAGGAGATCGAGCGCTACGCGGTCTGGCCGGGCCAGGCCTGCAGCTACATGGTGGGCAAGATGGCCATCCTGCGGCTGCGCGATGGGGCGCGCGCAGCGCTTGGAGCTGGCTTCGATATCCGCAAATTCCATGACGCGGTGCTGCTCGCCGGCGCCCTGCCGCTGGGCGTTCTGGAGACCAAGGTCGGCGACTATATCGCCGCCGCCCGGCGCGCCTGAGGGACCGGCCGCGGCCGTTCAGGTCCGGAGGGACGTCGTCGGGGCCGGGCGCCCCGCCGAGGCTCAGCTCGCATGGCCGATCACGGCTTGCTGACACGAGGTTGTCAGTAGAGGCGTCTAAAGTGGCCGGGTGGGCAACGACAACCGCTGAGAAAGGCTCCGCCATGTCCGAACAGCTCGTCTTCTACACGAACCCGCAATCGCGCGGCCGGATCGTCCGCTGGATGCTGGAGGAGGTCGGCCAGCCCTACCGCACCGAGATCCTCGACTACGCCACGACGCTGAAGCAACCGGCCTACCTGGCCATCAACCCGATGGGCAAGGTGCCGGCGATCAAGCACGGCGAGGTGGTGGTCACCGAGTGCGCCGCGATCTGCGCCTACCTGGCCGACGCCTTCCCGCAGGCGGGGCTCGCGCCGCCCGTGACCGACAAGCGGCGCGGGACCTACTACCGCTGGCTGTTCTTCGGGGCCGGGCCGCTGGAGGCCGCCGTCACCAACAAGATGCTGGGGTTTGAGACCAAGCCCGAGCAGGGCCGCATGGCCGGCTACGGCTCGCTGGAGGACGCCCTCAGCACCGCCGAGACCGCGCTCAAGGCCGGCGACTACATCCTGGGCGACACCTTCAGCGCGGCGGACGTCTACTTCGGCTCCGAGCTCGGCTTCTTCACGCAGTTCGGCGCCATCGAGACGCGGCCGGCCTTCGAGCGCTACCTGGGCCGGCTGATGAGCCGGCCGGCCGCGGTCCGCGCCCGCGAGATCGACGACGCGCTGTCGCCGCCCCAGCCGCAGCCCACGCCCGAGCCGGCGTAAGCGACGGCCTTCACCGGACTTCTCCTCCGTCGCGGGCGAGCCTCGCGGCGGAGGAGCCCCGTCGGCCCGTCCGCCTGGCGCGCCTGAGGCGCGCCCGAGCCTAAAGGGTCGAAGCGACCTCGTCGATGAGGTCGCGCATCCAGGCGATGGCCGGCTCGTTCAGCCGCTCCCTCAGATAGACCAGGGCGACCTCCACGGTCGGCTGCGGATAGGGCGCCTCGATGATTCCGACGCGCCCGCTCTGGGCCGAGACCTGGGCGAGGCGCCTGGGGGCGAGCGCCGCCATCTCCGACCGCGCGGCGACGGCCAGGGCGGAGTAGGTGTCCGGCACGCTCACCCCGATGCGCCGCTTCAGCTTGGCCGTGGTCAGCGCCGATTCGAACGCGCCGGCGTCTTCCCAGCTCGCCTGGACCACCAGGCCCGGGCGGCTGGGGGACGATTCCGTGGCTCCCGGCGCGATGACGATGTGCGGAACGCTCGTCAGGACCTCGAGCGTGATCGGGCTGCGCGACAGCAGCGGATGGCCCGCGCGCACCACCCACACCAGCGACTCGGTGAGGATCACGTCGCGGGCGAAGCGTTCCGGAGCGGCGGTCACGCCGCCCACCAGGAAGTCGACCCGCCGGCTGTCGATCCGCTCGAGCACGTCGGGCGCGTTCTCCACGACCGCAAGCTCGGAAAGCGGCGCCTCGCGGCCGAGCCGGCTCACCAGGGTGGGCGCCAGGACAGCGCAGGCATAGGCTCCGGCCGAGAGGGTGAAACGTCGTTCACTGGTGGCCGGATCGAAGTCCGGGAAGCTCAGGGCCGCCTGCAGCTGGTTGAGCGCCGCGTGCACCTGCGGCCCCATCTCCAGCGCCCGCGGCGTCGGCTGCATGCCGGAGGGACCTCGCACGAACAGTTCGTCGTTGAGCGCGTAGCGCAGGCGGTTGAGCGCGTGGCTCACGGCCGACTGGGTCAGCCCGAGCCGCGCGCCCGCTCGCGTGACGTTCCGCTCCTCGAGCAGGACGTCGAACACGCGCAGCAGGTTGAGGTCGGGCGTGGTCATGCAAGTGGCTCATTTACATCGTGACGACATATCATTTTGATCATCAAGGAACGCACACTATCTGAACTTGCAACGGGAGCCGGCGGCGCAGCTTTGCGCGCGCCCGATCCTGCTTTGTCCGTCGAAGACTCCGGGGCCCCCGATGCGTGACATGAGCGATGCCGAGGCGATCCCTGCCCAAGGCAACGCCGAAGTCGATCCCAACGCCGGCAGGCCCAGCCTGCTGCGCCGCTGGCGCTGGCCGCTGATGATCGCCGGGCCGCTGCTGATCCTGGCGGCGGTCGGCTATTTCGTCCTCACCGGCGGACGCTATGAATCCACCGACGATGCCTATGTGCAGATCGCCAAGGCGCCGGTGGCCCCCTCGATCGGCGGTCGGGTGACCGACATCTACGTCCATGAGAACCAGTTCGTCCGCAAGGGCCAGGTGCTGTTCCGGCTGGATTCCCGCGACTACCAGGCCAACGCCGCGGCCGCCCAGGCGCAGCTCGCCGGCGCGAAGCTGCAGCTTCGCGCGCAGCGCGCCGCCTACCAGCAGCAGGAGGCGAACGTCCGCATGGCCCAGGAGGCGGTGAGCTACGCCACACGCGAAGCCGCTCGCCAGCACCAGCTCTCGAGCGCGGGGGTCGCCTCCCAGCAGCAGGTCGACCAGGCGGTGCACGCGGCGCAGCAGGCCCGCGACCAGCTCGCGGCCGCGCAGCAGCAGGCCGCCCAGGCGCTCGCCGCGCTCGGCGGCGACCCGAACATCGGCGACCAGGCCTACCCCGCCGTGCTGCAGGCGCAGGCTCAGGCGCAGCGGGCCGAGCTCAACGTCTCCTACACGACCGTGGTCGCCCCCGCCGACGGGATCGTGACCCGCGTCGACCAGATGCCGCTCGGCACCTACCTGAACGCTTCCCAGACCGGCTTCTTCCTGCTCTCGGGCCAGCCCTGGGTGGAGGCCAACTTCAAGGAAGACCAGCTCGCGCACATGAAGGTCGGCCAATCCGTGGACATCCACGTGGACGCCTACCCCGACGCCCACCTGAAGGGCCACGTCGCGAGCTTCGCGCCCGGCACCGGCGCGGCCTTCTCGCCGCTGCCGGCCCAGAACGCGACCGGCAACTGGGTCAAGGTCGTGCAGCGCCTGCCGGTGCGCATCGACTTCGATCGGCCGCCGCCCGGCATGGCCGCCCGCGCCGGCCTCTCCGCCAAGGTCAAGGTCGACGTCCGCGCGCCGGGCCACGCCGGCTAAGGGCGCGCGCCGTGTCCGAGGCCCAAGACACCGCCAACCGGTGGCCCATCACCATCTCCATCATGCTGGCGACGGTGATGAACTCGCTGGACACGACGATCGCCAACGTCGCCCTGCCGCACATCCAGGGCAGCGTCTCGGCGAGCGCGGACCAGGTCACCTGGGTGCTCACCTCCTACATCGTCTCGGCGGCGATCATGACGCCGCTCGCCGGCTGGCTGGCCGACCGGATCGGGCGCAAGAAGATGTTCCTGATCTCGATCGGCGGCTTCACCGTCGCCTCGATGCTCTGCGGGATCGCCACTTCGCTGCCTGAGCTGGTGGGCTTCCGGCTGCTGCAGGGGCTGGCGGGGGCATCGCTGATCCCGCTGTCCCAGGCCGTGCTGCTCGACATCTATCCGCCGAAGCAGCATGGCCAGGCGATGGCCATCTGGGGCGCCGGGGCGATCCTGGGCCCGATCCTGGGCCCCGCGCTCGGCGGCTATCTGACCGACAACTTCTCCTGGCGGTGGTGCTTCTACATCAACCTGCCGGTGGGCATCCTGGCGCTGCTCGGCGTCTGGTTCTTCATCTCCGGCGACCGAAATCCGCGCCGCAAGCCGTTCGATTTCCTCGGCTTCGGCATGCTGTCGCTGTTCGTCGGCTCGATCCAGCTGATGCTCGACCGCGGGCCGGGTCAGGATTGGTTCCACTCCGCCGAGATCACCACCTACGCCATCGTGGCGGCCATCGCCGGGTGGATCTTCCTGTCCCACACCATCACCGCCGCGCATCCGTTCTTCGATCGCCAGCTCGCCCGCGACCGCAATTTCGTGACCGCCTCGGGGTTCGGCTTCGTGGTCGGCGTGCTGCTGTTCTCCACCATGGCGCTGCTGCCGCCGATGCTGCAGGGGCTGATGGGCTATCCGGTGCTGACCTCGGGCCTGGTGACCATGCCGCGCGGCATCGGCTCGTGGCTCGCCATGTTCTTCGTCGGCCGGCTGATCGGACGGATCGACACGCGCTTCATCCTGCTGTTCGGGCTGTCGCTGAACGCCTACGCGCTGTGGCAGATGACCCACTTCGACCTGTCGATGAGCGCCCGGTTCGTGATCGTCTCCGGCCTCATCCAGGGGTTCGGGATCGGCTTCCTGTTCGTCCCGCTCTCGACGCTCGCCTTCGCCACGGTGCCCCCGGTGCTGCGGCCGGAGGGCTCCTCGCTCTACACCCTGATCCGCAATCTCGGCTCCAGCATCGGCATCTCGATCATGGAGGCCCAGGTGGTCTCGCGCTCGGCCGAGGCGCACTCGGGCCTCGCGAGCCAGATCGACATGTCCAATCCGGTGGTCCGCGCGACGCTGCCGCCGGGCATGAACCCGTCCACCGCCGCGGGCGCCATGACCCTCAACAACGAGGTGACGCGGCAGGCCGCCATGGTCGGCTACGTGACCGTCTTCCACATCATGCTCTACGTCACCCTCGCCTGCATTCCGCTGCTGCTGCTGATGCGCGCGCCGAAGCGTCAGGCCACCGGGGAGCCGATCCATGCCGCCGCCGACTAGGAACCTCCTCGCCGCGTGCGCCTCGGCGCTCGCGCTCGCCGCCTGCACGACGGTGGGCCCCAGCTTCAAGGCCCCCGCGCCGCCGCAGGGCGCGGCCGCCGCCGGCTACGCCATGGCCGGGGATCCGGCGGCCGCCCAGGCGCGCCTGTCGCCGGGCGCCAGCGTCGCCGGGCCCTGGTGGAGGGCGTTCGGCTCGCCCGAGCTCGACCGCGTGATGGACGAGGCGCTCGCCGGCAGCCCGACGCTCGCGGAAGCCAACGCCACCCTGGAGCGGGCCCGCCAGCAGGCGAACGCGGCCGCGGGCGCGCAACTGCCGCAGGTCGACGCCAACGCCTCGGCGCAGCGCGAGCGGATCAACCTGCAGGCCTTCGGCTTCAAGGGGTTCCCCGGCTTTCCGACGCTGTCAAACCCGACCATCGACCTCTATTCGGTCGGCGGATCGGTGGGCTACGACCTCGACCTGTTCGGCGGCAAGAAGCGCGCCACCGAAGCCGCCCGGGCCCGCGCCGAACAGGCCGCCCGGCAGGCCGACGCCGCCTACCTGACGCTTTCCGGGAACGTCGCCCTGCAGGCCATGCGGGTGGCGAGCCTGCAGAGCCAGATCGCCGCCGTGCAGCAGGTGGTCGCCGATGACGCCAAGGTGCTCGACCTGATCCACGCCGCCCAGCGGGCGGGCTCCGAGGCGCCGTCGGCCACCGCCGGCGGGGAGGCGCAGCTCGCCGAGGACCAGGCGCTGCTGCCGCCGCTGCAGCGCGATCTCGCCGCCGCCCGCCACCAGCTGGCGATGCTGGTCGGCAAGTCGCCCGCCGAGTGGACGGCGCCCGACTTCGACATGGCGCGCATCGTCCAGCCCACGGCGATCCCGGTCAGCCTGCCCTCGGAGTTGGTCCGCCGCCGCCCCGACATCACCGCCGCCGAGGCCGAGCTGCACGCCGCCACCGCCGATATCGGCGTGGCGGTCGCCGCCCAGTACCCCGACATCCGGCTCTCGGCCAACGTCACCCAGAGCGCGCTCACGCCCGACAAGCTCTTCAACTACAACGCCACCGGCTGGCAGCTGCTGGCGGGCGTCGCCGCGCCGATTTTCCACGGCGGGACCCTGAAGGCCAATCGCAAGGCCGCCGAGGCGGAGGCCCGTGCGGCGCTCGCCCGCTATCAGGCCACCGTGATCCGCGCCTTCGTGCAGGTCTCCGACGTGCTGGCCGCCTTGGCCACCGACCAGCAGGAGATCACGAGCCTGGCCCGCGCCCAGACCTCGGCCGAGGCCAATGTCCGCGACGCCCAGACCGCCTATCGGCTGGGCGGCGGCACGCTGCTGCAGGTGATCGACGCCCAGCGGCAGCTCAACCGCGCCCGTCGCGCCACCGTCCAAGCCCAGGGCCAGCAGCTCGCCGACGTGGTCCAGCTCTACACCGCCACCGCCGCCGACTGGCGCACGGCGCAAACCGCGGCTCGCTGAAAAGGCCTTCTCCCCTTGCGGGAGAAGGTGTCAGCGAAGCTGACGGATGAGGGGTCGCTCAGGCGACCCGGTCAGCCAAGCTCGGGCTCGTCAAGCAGCCACGGAACGGACCTGCTCTCGAATTCCAGCTGCACCACTTCCGCATCCTTCAAAGTCGCCAGTCGCGGCGCATTGGCGCGCGCGAGGTGCGCGCTGAAGTCCGGCCCGAACTCGACGGGCGGAAAGTCACCGGTTTCCTCCAGCCGTCCGATGAAGTGATACCACCCGCCGTACAGGTGGAACCCGGCCTCGAGCCGGCAGAGCTCGTAGACTTCGCCGTCCTTCCGGTAGTCGATCCCCAGCTCGTCCAGGAAGGCCAGGAACCGCTCCGGAAACACCTTGTCACGCGCCAGCCTGAAGTTTCGGCACCAGGCGCAGTCGCAGGTGTCGGCGCCCCCACCTGTCGCTGTGGCGTAGGCTCTTGCCGTCGCCTCGCGATCGACCGTGAACTTCCAGTCTCCGAATCTCGGCATCGCCGCCGCGACCCCTCATCCGTCGGGCTGCGCCCGAGACCTTCTCCCGCAAGGGGAGAAGGGCCACAATCTTACGCCGCCGCCTTCGCCTCGGCCGGCCTGCGGTCCTCGCGCTTATGGGTCTCGGCGAGGAACAGCACGGAGAAGAAGGAGATGGCGCACAGCCCCGCCATGTAGGCCGAGATGGCCATGGCGGTGTGATAGCGGGCGAACAGCGCCGTCGAGATGATCGGGGCGAAGCCGCCGGCGCAGATCGCGCCGATCTGATAGCTGAGCGAGGCGCCCGAATAGCGGAACTCGGTGGAGAACATCTCCGTCATCATCGCCGCCTGCAGCCCGTACATCACCGAGTTGAAGCCGAGGCCGCCGACCAGCGCCAGGACCATGGCCGCGAACGAGCCGGTGTTCAGCAGCAGGAAGAACGGGAACGCCCAGGCGAGCTCGAGCGCCGCGCCGGCCAGGAACACGCCCTTGCGGCCGAACCGGTCCGAGAGCGCCGCGGTCAGCGGCAGGATGGGCGCGGAGATAATGCTGCCCAGCATCACGGCCCAGAGGATCGATGTCTTGGGCAGATGCAGGGTCCCGGTGGTGTAGGCCACCGCATAGGTGATCATCACGTAGAAGGTGCCATTGGCGGCCACGAACGAGCCCGCGGCCAGCAGCAGCTCCTTCGGATGGCGGGCGAGGACCGTCAGGACCGGCGAGCCCGTCCGCTTCACCTTCGTCTTCTCGGCTTCGGCCTGCAGCGCCTTGAACTCGGCGGTGTCCTCCAGCCTGAGCTGCACGTAGAGCCCGAGCCCCACCAACGCGATCGACAGCAGGAACGGAATCCGCCAGGCCCAGGCGGCGAAGGCTTCGGGCGCGACGATCGAACCCATGATCAGGAAGATCAGGTTCGCCGAGACCACGCCCGCCGGCACGCCCATCTGCGCAAAGCTGCCGAAGAAGCCCTTGCGGTGCGCCGGCGCGTTCTCGATGGCGATCAGCGCCGCTCCGCCCCACTGGCCGCCGACCGCCAGGCCCTGCAGGAAGCGCAGCACGATCAGGATGATCGGCGCGGCGACGCCGATGGTCGCGTAGGACGGCATGAGCCCGACGCCGGTCGTCGCCAGTCCCATCATCAGAAGCGCGGTCGCCAAGGCGCGCTTGCGTCCGACGATGTCGCCGAAGTGCCCGAAGACGATGCCGCCCACCGGCCGGGCGATGAAGCCCACTGCAAACGTCGAGAAGGCGGCGAGTTGCGCCACGGCCGGCGGCAGGGAGGCGGCGAAGAACAGCTTGGGGAACACCAGCGCCGCGGCGGTGCCGTAGATGAAGAAGTCGTACCACTCGATGCTGGAAGCCGCGAGCGAGGTGAGGGCGAGCCGGGCGATGCCCGGCGCGGCGGTGGCGGGCCTCGCGCCCGCGGCGACTGCTGTCATGGAACTCCTCCCGAACTGGCGCGGTGTCGTCCCGCGCTTGGGGGCAGCCTATCCGAGGGCCTGACGTAAAGGGAAGCCTTTCCCTCCCTGCGGGGAGGGTGGCCGAGCAAGGCTCGGCCGGGTGGGGAGGCGAGGGGCCAGAACTCCGAGCCGGAGCTTGATCCGCACTTCCCCACCCTGACCGCTTCGCGGTCTGTCCCTCCCCATGAAGGGAGGGAGGCTCGCGGCTCAGTGCGCCGGCGCCTGGGCCTTGCCGGCGGCCTGGGCGGCGACCTCGGCCAGGCGGCCATGCAGTTCGGCCATGTGGTCGAAGTCCGCCTCGAAGGCGCCCAGCCCCTGGGTCAGGCCGCGGATCTCGGCGATCAGGTCCTGCCGCTCGCTCTGCGGCAGATAGGCTTCGATCCGCTCCCAGCCGCGCCAGTCCTCGCGCGGCGACAGGCCCAGGATCTGCCCGCGCCGGGCGGTGAGCGCCGAGGTCACGTTGGAGGCCGCCGGCGAGGGCGAGTAGACCACCAGCCGCTCGATGGGCTCCAGCAGGATGGTCCCCGCCGCCTCCAGCGCCTCCTCGAGGGCCAGTCGTCCGGCGGTCCGGAACGCCATTTCGGAGGAATCCACCGGGTGGGTCATGCCGTCGGTCAAGGCGACCTCCAGGTCGGTGACCGGGAAGCCGAGCGGGCCTTTGACGAGGCCGTCGCGCAGTCCGGCCTCGACCGCCGGGACCCACTGCTTCGGCACGGCCCCGCCCACGATGCGCGACTGGAAGACGAAGCCGGAGCCGCGCGGCAGAGGCTTCACCTCGATGGTCACGTCGGCGAACTGGCCATGGCCGCCCGACTGCTTCTTGTGCCGCGCCCTCTGCGTCACCGCCTTCTGGATGGTCTCGCGGTAGGGCGTGCGCGGCTGGTCGGTGTCGATCTCCACGCCATAGCGGCGCTTCAGCCGCTCCAGCGCGAGCCGCAGGTGGCCCTCGCCCTGGCCGGCGAGCAGCACCTGCTTGGCCTCCTGGTCATGGGTGAGCAGCAGGCCGGGATCCTCTTCGACGAGCTTGGCGAGCGAGGAGGAGAGGCGCACGTCGTCCTTGTGGTTCTTGGCCGAGAGCGCCACGGCGAACAGCGGCCGCCGCACCTGGGCCGCGGCGCGGACGCTCTGCGGCTTGGAAGTCAGCGACAGGATCTCGCCCGCATGCGCCTGCTCGACCTTGCCGATGGCGCAGATGTCGCCGACCGGGGCCGAGGCGATCTTCTTCAGGTTCGCCCCCTGCACGGCGAACAGCCCGCCCGCGCGGCTGTGCTCGCCGCCGCTCAGGGTGAGCTCGGCGCCGTCCGCCAGCGGCTGTCCGAACACCCGCGCATAGGCGAGCTTGCCGGACTGGCCCGCGTGGGCGGTCTTCAGCACATAGGCGCCGGCCTCGACGCCCAGCCGCTCGGCGGCGCGCTCGGGACCGGGCGTCTCGTGGCGCAGCGTCTTCAACAGCCGGCGTATGCCGAAGCCGTTGGCCGCCGAGCCGAAGAACACCGGCACGATCAGGCCTTCGTTCATCTCCTTCACCAGATCGGCGAACACCGCGTCGCGGCTGGGCGTCACGTCGGAGAGCAGCTGTTCCAGCAGTTCGTCGTCGAAGTCGGCGATCAGCTCGAGCATGTGGAAGCGCGCGTCGGCCTCCGCCTGCTGCAGGCCGCTCGGGATGTCGATCTGCTGCGAGGGCTCGCCCGGCCGGTAGACGAAGCAGCGCTCGAGCGCCAGGTCGATGTAGCCGGTGGCCTTCTCGCCCTCGAAGGTCGGGATCTGGCGGGCGACCAGCGGGGCGCCGCTCACCGGCGCCAGCGCATCCAGGAGGCCCTGGAGCGAGCCCCTCGCCTGGTCCATCTTGTTGATGAACAGCGCGCGCGGAATGTTCATCCGCTCCAGCTCGCGGAGGGTGGGCTGCAGCAGCGCCGCCTTGGCGGGATCGGGCTCGGCCACCACCACCGCCAGGTCGACCGCTGGAAGCGCACGGTCGAGGTCGGCGCAGAACTCGAGCGAGCCGGGGCAGTCGACCACCTGATAATGGTCGCCCATGAAGTCGAACCCGGCGAGGTTCAGCTCCACCGAGTGACCGCGGGCCCGCGCCTCAGGACTGGCGTCGCCCACCATCTCGCCGCCGGTTCGCGACACCGCCCCGGTGGCCGCGAGCAGGGCCTGCAAGAGGGTCGTCTTGCCGGAATTCGTGGGGCCCGCGAGCGCGAGCGCGCGGACGGACCCCGCAGATTGGATAGGCATGGCCGTTCTCCCATCACCTCGGGCGCCACAGACGCCCCGCTGAACCGGAGTTCGACCATGGCGCGATTGAGAGCGGTCGCGTGACCAACCAACCAGGCGCGCGCAACCGCCCAGACGGCAGGAGCCTACGCCCGGGCTTCCGGGCGCGTCCATAGCGGCGAATCACATGTCCGGGAGCGGCGCGGCTAAGCCGCCTCGCCCTGCCGCGCGCGCCGGTGCTGCAGCTTGCGCTTGCGGTCCTGCAGCACGCCGTAGAGCCGCATCCGCTGGGTTTCGCCGGCGGGCAGGGGGATCCGGTTGTGCTGGATCTGCAGGTCCTTGTCGGCTTCCAGGGCGAGCTGGTCCATGGCGGCCGGATCGACGCGCCACAGCAGGTCGATGAGATCGGCGACGAGCAGCTCCAGCGTGGCCACCCGGGTCACGAGGTCGTGCTTGCTGGTGCGGATCTCCTCGGGCATCGGACGGCCTCGGGTTACGCCTACAATGACGGGTGAGGGTGCGCCCTACACCTTAAGGTTTTCATAGCGGGGCGCCTCGCCTTGCGAGGTTCTGTGGATAGAATGCGCCATGCGCGAGCGTCGGGCGGCCAGGGTGCTGCTGTTCGATCCCGTTGGACGGCTGCTGCTCATGAAGGGGCGGCTGGCGAGCGCGCCGGATGAACCAGGCGAGTGGTTCACGGTCGGCGGCGGCCTCGAACCCGGCGAAAGCGTCGCCGAGGCGGCCCGGCGCGAGATCGCCGAGGAGGCGGGCTTCGTCGATGCGACGGTGGGCCCGGTGGTCTGGCGTCGCCAGGGCCATCTCGCCCTGCAGCCCGGCGAGCCCCTGCTGATCAGGGAGAGCTACATCGTGGCCCGTTGCGTCGGCGGCGAGCCGAGCCGCGAGGGCTGGCTGCCCCACGAGCGCGCCCTGATCGACGACATCCGGTGGTGGACCCTCGAGGAGCTGCGCACGGCCCGCGAGACGATCCACCCGATCGGCATCGCCGAGCTCCTTCCCGACATCCTGGCCGGCCGCTACCCCGACCCGCCGCGCGAGATTCCCTGGAGCTAGCCGTCGGAGCGATCAGGCGTCACCATAGGGCTTCGGGAGGACCCCATGCTCTTAGCCGCACTCGCCGCCGCGCTCGCCGTCTCCGCCGCCTGCGACCTGGAGCGACCGTCCGGCGCGCCCGGCTGCACGCGGGCCGCCGTCGACGCCCTGCCGATGAACGCCATCCAGGTGGTCGGCACCCACAATTCCTACAAGATGGCGATCGCGCCCAAGGAGATGGAGCAGCTGCGCAAGGCCAATGCGAAGGCCGCCACCGAGCTCGACTACAGCCACAAGCCCTTGACCGAGCAACTCACCGGCGGCGCCCGGCAGCTGGAGCTCGACTTCGTCTATGACCCTGAGGGCGGCCGCTACACGACGCCGCTGTTCCGCAAGGTGGTCCCCGACACCACGCCCTACGACCTGGCGCCCTACGCCAGGCCGGGCCTGAAGGTGATCCATGTGCCCGACGTCGACTACCGCTCGGTGTGCCCGCTGTTCGTCGATTGCCTGAAGGAGATCCGGCGCTGGTCGAAGGCCCATCCCGACCATGTGCCGATCCTGATCATCATGAACCTGAAGCAGGACCAGCTGAAGGTTCCGGGGGCCGTGAAGCTGCTGCCGTTCGACGCCAAGGCGATGGACGCCATCGACGCCGAGATCCGCTCGGTGTTCCCCGAAAGCGAGCTGATCACGCCGGACAAGGTCCAGGGCCGCCATGCCACCCTGCGCGAGGCCGTGCTGGCCGGCGGTTGGCCGAAGCTCGGGGCGGCGCGCGGCAAGTTCATGTTCGCGCTCGACGAGAGCCCCGGCGTCGTCGCGGTCTATCGCGGCGCCCGCAAGTCGCTGGAGGGGCGGGTCTGCTTCATCAACTCACCCAATGAGGACAGCCCGGCGGCCGCCTACCTGACGCTGAACGAGCCCGTCGAGCTACAGAAGCGCATCCGCGACGACGTGAAGGCGGGATACATCGTGCGCACCCGCGCCGACGCCGACACCTACGAGGCGCGCAGGAACGACCGCGCGCGCCAGGCCGCGGCCTTCGCCTCCGGCGCGCAGTACGTCTCGACGGACTACATGCAGCCCGATGTCCGGTTCGGGCCCTATGAGACGCATCTACCGGGCGGCGGGATCGCCAGGCTCAATCCGGTGCAGGCGGCGCGCTGAGCGGCGGGGCGTCCGTCAGCTCCGGGGGCGGAGCTTCGGCGGGCGCCGGCGGCAGGGGAGACGGCGGTCCGGCCTCCGCGGGCGACGCGGCGGTGGGCGGAGCGGAGGCCAGCTCGGGCGGAAGCGCGGGCGGGGCCTGAGCGGCGTCCGTCGCGTGTTCGCTCGCCGCTGCAGCGGCAGGGGCGGCGGCTTCGGCCTTGTGGCCGCCGCCGAACAGGCGCTTGACGAAGCTCGCCAGTCCCGAGCCCACGCGCTGACCCACCAGCCCCGCGGCCGCGCCCCCCAAGGGACCTCCGGCGGCCGAGCCGGCGGCGCTCGCCAGCACGCCGCCGACCGTCGCGCCGACGGTCTCGGCCGCGCCGGGCCGCTTGGCCGGCGCCTGAGCCGTCCTCCCCGCGGCAGGCTTGGCGCTGTCCGCAGGGACGGGCGGCGCGGCCGGGGCCTCAGGTGGCGTCGGCGTGGCGTCGGGCGGAGCCTCGAGCGAGCCGGGCGGCGGCGCGGGCGGGATGTCCTGCGCCTGGGCCGCCCCGGCGGCCGCCAGGAGCGCGGCCGCGCCAAGGGCGGTGAACCTACGCATCAAAAGGCACTCCTCGCGTGTCGCTCGCGAGCCCTCACAACGTCCCGGGCGGACGGCGGTTCAGAGGCCGGTCCCTGGCGCGGGGGCCGGACTCGCGCGATGCTGCCGGCGTCGAGGGCTGGGGAAGGGCGCGATGGCCGAGGCGGACGCGGATGATCGGCGGCCCTGGTGGGGCGTCTTCGCCAGCCGTCCGCGCCTGCTGGGGGCGCTGCTTTTGGGGACGACGGCGGGCCTCGGCCTCGCCAAGTTCGTCCCCGGCCTGCCGGGCGTCACCGACGGCGTGCTCGGCTGGGACGTGCTGTGCGCCGCCTTCATGCTCTCGGTGAGCGCGGCCTTCATCGACCACAGCCCCGACGACATCCGCGCCCGCGCCGAACGCGAGGACGAGGGCCGCGGATTGATCCTCACCCTCGTGCTGATCGCCGCGACCGCCAGCATCGCGGCCATCGCCGCGGAGCTGTCGTTCGCCAAGGGCGAGCACGGCTGGCTGAAGATCGGCCACATCGCGCTGGCCTTCGGGACGGTGGCGGCTTCATGGCTGATGATGCAGCTGGTCTTCGCGCTGCACTACGCTCACGAATACTACGACGAGAACCCGGATTGCGGCGGGCGCGACATGAAGGGGCTCGCGTTCCCGGGCGGCGAAAGTCCCGACTACTGGGACTTCATCCACTTCGCGGTGGTCATCGGCGTCGCCTGCGCCACCGCCGACGTCGAGTTCACCTCCAAGCAGCTGCGCCGCATCGGCACGGTGCACAGCCTGGTTTCCTTCGCCTTCAACACCATCATCGTGGCGCTGACGATCAACCTGCTGGCCGGCTTGTTCTGACGGATTCCTCCCCAGAGGGGGAGGTGACCCGAAGCGTCGGAGGGGGCTTCCGCCGTAGACTCGCAGCTGCGACGTCTGTGCGGGAACCCCCTCAGTCCCTCAGGGACAGCTCCCCCTGAGGGGAGCAACTCGTCCTAGTCCTGGACCCGCAGGTTGGTGGCCGAGGTCTTGCCGCTGCGGCGATCCTGCTCCAGGTCGTAGGCGACCGTCTGGCCCTCGTTGAGGCCGCGCAGTCCCGCCTGCTCCACGGCGGAGATGTGGACGAAGACGTCCTGGCCGCCGCCCTCGGGCTGGATGAACCCGAAGCCCTTGGTGGGGTTGAACCACTTCACCTTCCCGGCGCCGGAGCCCGCGATCTGGCCGCGCGGCCGGTCGAAACCGCTGCCGCCGCCGCCGCCGCCGCCGCCGCGCGGTCCGCGATCGAAGCCGCCGCCGCCGCCACCACCGCCGAAGCCGCCGGAGCGGGGCGCCCGGGCCGGCGCCGCGCCGTGGCCGGTGACCACCAGATTGCCCGCCGCCAGCTTGCCGCTGCGCCGGTCTTGTTCGAGTTCGTACTCGACCTGATCGCCCTCGTTCAGGCCGTTGAGGCCCGCCTGTTCGACCGCTGAGACGTGGACGAAAACGTCTGCTCCGCCGTCGTCAGGTTGAATAAATCCAAAGCCCTTAGCCGTGTTGAACCACTTGACAGTGCCGCTCGCCATTCGTGTGCCTAACCGAGATAGAAGTCCTACGCCGCCTGTCGTTCTGCGCGGCGCCCCGGCCATCGACGTGACGAGCCGTTCGGGGGTTGTAACCGCGATAATTGCGTCAGGCCAGCCGAACGGTGACAGAACGCGGCAATCGGCTTATCAGCCCAGGCTCTTTTCTCCAGGTCAGGGATGGCCGCCCGTTGCAAAGCATCTGTGTTTATTGCGGTTCCTCGCCCGGGACCGACGCCGCGTTCCTGGCCGAAGCCAAGCGGGCCGGCCGCATCATCGCCGAGCAGGGGCTCACGCTGGTCTACGGCGGCGGACGCGTGGGGCTGATGGGCGAGGTGGCGGACGCGGCGCTGGCGGCCGGCGGACGGGTGGTGGGCGTCATGCCGGCCGACCTGGTCAGCCAGGAGATCGCCCATGCCGGGCTTTCCGACCTGATCGTCGTCGAGTCCATGCACGAGCGGAAGTGGAAGATGGCCGAGCTCGGCGACGCCTTCCTGTCGCTGCCCGGCGGGCCCGGCACCTTCGAGGAGTTCATCGAGCAGTGGACTTGGGCCTTGCTGGGTTTCCACGCCAAGCCCTGCGGGTTCGTCAACGTGAACGGTTACTGGGATCCGTGGCGCGCCACCGTCCAGCAGATGGTCGACAAGGGCTTCGTCGCCCAGCAGTACGGCGACATGCTGATCTACGAGCCCTCCCCGGAGGCGGTGATCGAACGGTTCCGCGCCTATGTCCCGCCGCCGCCGAAGTGGGGCGTGGCCCCGGTCGAGCAACGCTACTAGGGCCTCAGGCCGCCGCCGCCAGCTCGGGGGAAAGCTCCAGGCGATAGACCCTGGTCGCCGTGCCGGAAAACAGCGCCCGCTTCTCGCCGGGCGAGGCGCTCTTGGCCAGGTGCTTGAACGCGTTCCAGAGCGTGCGGTAGTCGCAGGCCCCCATGTCCACCGGGAAGTTGCTCTCGAACATGCAGCGCTCCGCGCCGAACGCCTCGATGCAGGTCTCGACGTAGGGCCGCCACTCCTGGGCGAGCTGCTCGGAGGGCGCGCGCGGCTCGGCCAGGAACGAGGGGAAGTTGCAGAACGACATCGCCAGGCCGCCCAGCTTGACGGCGACATTGGTGTTCTTCGCCAGCTCGCGGATGTTCTCCCGCCAGATCGGGAAGCGCTCCTCCAACCGCCCCTGATAGCTTCCGCGCCCGAGCGGCGTGCCGACGTGATCGAGCACGATGGCGGTCTCCGGGAAGGCGCGCGCGAGGTCGATGAGATCCGGCAGCTGCGGCTCGAGCAGCCAGGCGTCGAACGACAGGCCCAGCCGGGAGAGGTGGCGGAAGCCCTTGCGGAACTGGTCGGAGAGATAGAGGCCGGGCTCGACGCGGTTGAGGGGGCCGAGCACGGCCTTGTCCTGGTCCCACGAGGCCGAGTTGCGGATGCCGCGGAAACGGCCGCCGCCGGCCCGAAGCTGCGCCTCCAGCACCGGGACCACGCCGTCGCCCAGCAGCAGGTCCGCGCGACCGACGATGCCGGCGCAGGCCCGCGTCGGGCCATAGGCGCCGCTGGCGCTCATCGCGGCCACGCCGTTGATGAACTCCGTCTCGCCGACGGGCCGCAGGTCCACGGGGCCGTCGGCCTTGTAGAAGGCGCCGCACTCCACGAACACGGTGCCCACGACGTTGTGGCCGCTTCCGGTGTCGGCCAGCAGCTCGTCGAGCAGATAGCGCCGCGCGGGCCGGATCGCCGTCACGAAGGGATGCTCGGTCGCCGGGTCGGTGGGGGGCGCGTTGCGGCGGTCCCACAGGTGATGATGCGGGTCCACGATCGGCAGGTCGGGATCCAGGATCTGTTCGGCCGCCATGGCGCCCTCCGTTTTTCTCGGACGCCACCCTAGCGGCGGCGGCCCGTCCGCCTCAAGGCGCGACGATCTCGAACCAGAAGTCGAACCGGTCGAGGAGCGGCAGAAGCCGCGCGAACGCGGTTGCGCCGGGGCCCGAGACCGTCCCCGCCTCCAGCGCCGCCTCCAGCGTGGTTTCCCCGATGACCAGCCCGACGAGGCTCGCCCGGGCGAGCCGCGCCTCGGGGCCGCCGACGCCCGGCCTGTGGTGCAGGACCGCGTTCTCGACGCTGAGTGCGAACCGTTCGCCGGTGTCCTCGAACACCATCGTGAGCGCGATCTCGGCCGCGCCCGCCGTCTCGCCGTTCAGCCGCACCGAGAGGGCGTCGAGGAGCCGCTCGGCCGGCAGCGCGCGCAACTGCCCCGCCGCGCCTTGCCGCGGCGTGGCCGAGGCGGGCCGCGGATTGCGCAGCTCCATGGCTCCGGTCAGGTAAAAGGCCCGCCACGGCCCGCTCTCGGCCTGGTAGCCCATCTGCTCCAGGGCGTCGGCCTCCAGCTCGCGCGCCGCCCGGTTGGCGGGATCGGCGAACACCAGGTGGCTCGCCACCTCGGCGGTCCAGCGGTAGTCGCCGGCGTCATAGGCCGCCCGCGCGTTTTCCAGCAGCTTCTCGGGCCCGCCGGCGAGCGCGACATACCGCCGGCCGGCCGCCTCCGGCGGATGCTTGTGCAGGTTGGCCGGATTGCCGTCGAACCAGCCCAGGTAGCGCTGGTAGACCGCCTTGGCGTTGTGGTTCAGCGTCCCGTAGTAGCCGCGGGTGTGCCACTCGGCCTCGAGGGTCGGGGGCAGCCGCAGGCGCTCGCCGATCTCGGCGGCGTTCAGCCCGTGGTTGGCCAGCCTGAGCGTCTGGTCGTGCACGAACTTGTAGAGGTCGCGCTGTTTCCGGAGGAACGCCGCCACCGGGCCTTCGCCCCATCGCGGCCAGTGGTGGCTGGCGAACATCACCTCCGCCTCGGCGCCGAACAGCGCCAGCGCCTCGTCGATGTAGAAGCTCCAGGCCTTGGCGTCGCGCACCTGCGCGCCGCGGGGCGTATAGAGGTTGTGCAGGTGGCAGGTGCAGTTCTCCGCCATGCACAGGGCCCGGAACGTCGGGAAGAAGAAGTTCATCTCGGCCGGCGCCTCGGTGTCGGGCGTCACCTGGAAGACGATCTCCACGCCATCCAGCGTCAGCCGCTCGCCGGTCCTGGCGATGCTGATGGTCGGCGGGACCAGGCTCACCGAGCCGGTGGAGACGGTCTTGCCGAGCCCGGCGTCGACGTGGCCCTTGGCGTCCTTGGGCAGGAGGGCGCCGTACATGTAGGTCGCCCGCCGGCCCATGGCGGGGCCGGCCAGCACGTTCTCGCTGACCGCGGCCTCGAGGAAGCCCTCGGGCGCCACGATCGGCAGCCCGGCGGCGATGTCGTCGGCTGTGACCACCCCGCGGATACCGCCGTAATGGTCAACGTGGCTGTGGGTGTAGATCACCGCCGTCACGGGCTTGTCGCCGCGATGCTCGCGCATCAGCTTCAGGGCCGCCGCCGCCGGCTCGGCGGAGATCAGCGGATCGATGACCACGTAGCCGCGCTCGCCCTCGATGAAGGTGATGTTCGAGAGGTCGAAGCCGCGGACCTGGTAGACCCCCTCGGTCACCTTGAAGAGCCCGTGCAGGGCGTTGAGCTTCGCCTGGCGCCACAGGCTGGGGTTCACCGTCCCTGGCCGCTCGCCGTCCAGGAAGGCGAACGGCGCCATCGACCAGGCGCCGGGCACGGCGGCGTCCGCGATCGTGCCGATGAAGCCTCGCCGCGCCAACGCGAAGTCGTGGCCGTCGTCGGGCGGCAGGGCCGCCGCCAGGGCCGCATGGGCCGCCCGCGTCGCCTCGGTGGCGTCGTTCCGTTCGGCCATGCCCATTCCCCTTGCGTCGCAGGGCGCCGAGCCTGGCCGCATGCCGCTAGGTCAGGGCAACCTCGGGCTGCGGACGGGCCGGCGCTTCTTCCGACACCAGGACGGGCTCGGCGCGAGCTTCCGGCGCTCGCGGCGCCTGCGCGGGAATGATCCTGTCGGCGCGGCCGAACGGGACCCGCGCCCAGGCCTGCTCGTGGAAATAGAACAGCACGATCTTGGTGAAGGTCTCGACCGAGGCGATGGAGGCGGCGAACACCAGCCGGCCGGTGACGAAATAGCTGATGATGAAGGTGTCGATGCTGCCCAGCATGCGCCAGGTCACGGCCTTGATGAACGAGCGGGAGTGGGCTTCCGGTGCGCGCAGGAACATGGCTCTTCCCTCGATCGAGTGGCGGCGCTTCCTTATTGCCAACACGCCTGCCCAGCGGCGCGCAAGTAATTCCCACGTGATCGATAGGTTTTCTGAATCGGAACCGCTCGCTAGGGTGGCCGCCCCCATGCGCCGCGTCCTTCTGCTTGCCGCCGCCGCCCTCGCGGGCGCCCCCGAGTTCGCCCGCGCCGCCGACGCGCCGGAGGTCTCCGGCGTGGTCGTGGTCGCGCCCACGCCGCTGGAAGGGCGAGGGGTGGATCCGCAGAAGCTGCCCGCGGTGGTGGAGACGCTGGGCGCGGATGACTTCCGGCGCTCCGGATCGCGCGCCGTGACGGACGCGCTGGAACAGCACGTGGCGGGGGCGACGCTCGCCGACACCCAGGGCAACGCCTTCACCAAGGACTTCGAGTTCCGCGGGTCCGACGCCTCCCCCGTGCAGGGCGAGCCGCAGGGTGTCGCGGTCTACATGGGCGGCGTGCGGCTCAACGAGGCGTTCGGCGACACGGTGAACTGGGATCTCGTCCCGGAGGTCGCGATCGCCCAGGCCAACCTGTTCACCAGCAATCCGGCGTTCGGCCTGAACGCCCTGGCCGGCGCGGTGACGCTGCGGATGAAGACCGGGTTCGACTTTGCCGGCGGCCGGGCCATGCTCGAGGGGGGCTCGTTCGGGCGGATCGACGGCAGCCTCGAGGCCGGCGCGACTTCGGGGCCGTTCGGTCTCTATGTCGCCGCGGACGCCGGGCGAGACCACGGCTGGCGGCTGCATTCGCCCTCCGACATCGCGCGCCTCTACGCCGACCTCGGTTGGAAGGACGCCGCGAGCGAACTCCACCTCGTCGTGGCCGGCGCGTCCGACAAGGCGGGCGCGGTGGGCCCGACGCCGCTCGACCTGCTGGCGCAAGACCGCAAGGCCGTCTTCACCTTCCCGCAGACCACCCGCAACAGCTCCGCGCTGGCCGCTGTGAACGCCCGCCATGAGCTCAATGCCGACTGGTCGCTGCAGGGCGCCGCCTATGTGCGGAGCTTCAAGCAGCACCACCTCGACGGCAACGACGGCAACTTCGCGGCGTGCGGCAACCCGCTGAACGGCGAGCTCTGCCTCGACTCCGCAGATTTCCCCGAGGGCCTCCGCCGGCCGGGAGACTTCCAGGTGCTGGACAAGGCCGGCGCGCCGATCCCTTGCCCCGACGGGATTTCCTGCGACGAGGTTCCCTACGGGACGCTCGACCGCACCCGCACCGACAGCATCGGCTGGGGCGGCTCGCTGCAGGCGTCGAGCGACGGCAAGCTGTTCGGCCACGGCAACGTCTTCGCCATGGGCGCGAGCGGGGATTTCTCCCGCATCCGGTTCTCGGCGAACAGCGAGCTGGCGCTGATCCATCCGGACCTCTCGGTCTCGCCCGGCGGCGACATCCCCGGCGAGGGCGACGTCATCCGGACCGCGGGCGACGTCGCCTACAGCCCCGTGGAGCTGCGCGCGACCACGGCCTACCTCGGCCTCTACGCCACCGACACCTTCGATCTCACGGACCGGCTCTCGCTGACGCTCAGCGGCCGCTACAACCACGCCCGGCTGCGGATGAGGGACCTCACAGGCGATGCGCCGGACCTCAACGGCGCCCACAGCTTCGACCACTTCAATCCCGCGGCGGGCCTGGCCTTCCGGTTGGGTCAGGGTCTTTCGCTCTATGGCGGCTACGCCGAGGCGAACCGCGCGCCCACGCCGCTGGAGCTCGCCTGCAGCGACCCGCTGGATCCGTGCCTGATCGAAAACGCCCTCGTCTCCGATCCGCCGCTGAAGCAGGTGGTGGCCCACACCTGGGAGGCCGGCGTCCGCGGCCAGCGCCGCCTGAGCGACGGCGGCGTCAAGTGGCGCCTCGGCCTGTTCCGCACCGACAACGACGACGACATCGTGGCTCTGGCGAGCGCCATCCAGGGTCGCGGCTCGTTCGGCAACGTGCCGAAAACCCGCCGCGAAGGCGTCGAGGCGGAGGTGGAATGGGCCTCGGGCCGATGGTCGGGCTACGCGAGCTACGGCTACCTGAGCGCCACCTACCAGTTCACGGGCGAGCTTCCCTCGCCCAACAGCCCCTTCGCCGACGCTCAGGGCAACCTCCGGGTGACGCCGGGCAAGCGCATCGGCGCCGTGCCGGCGAACCGGTTCAAGCTCGGCGGCGACTTCGCCGCGACTCCCGAGATCACCGTCGGGGCCGACATGGTGGGCGTGGGCTCGCAGTACCTGGAAGGCGACGAGGCGAACCGGGACGCCAAGCTGGGCTCCTACTGGTTCGCCAACCTGCACGGCGCCTGGCAGGTCACGCCCGGATTGCAGCTGTTCGCACGCGTCGACAACCTGTTCGACCGCCGCTACGCGACCTTCGGGAGCTACTTCGAGACGTCCGCGCTGGACAACCTCGATCCCTCGCCCCTGCCGAGCCAAGCAAATCCGCGCACCCTCACGCCCGCGCCGCCGCGCGCCTTCGCCGTGGGCGCGAGGACGCGCTGGTAAGGCCTTCGGCTCAGCTTCCAGCGGCGACTCGGCCCATGCTCGCGTCGGGAGGCGTCATGGCGGAGCAGGGCAGGGAACATCGGCCGCTGGCGCTCGTCACCGGCGCCTCATCGGGGATCGGCGAGGCCTTCGCCCGCGCCTACGCGGCCCGCGGCCACGACCTGGCGCTGGTCGCCCGCCGCGCCGACCGCCTGCGCGCGCTGGCTGACGAGCTTGCCGCGGTCCACCGCATCGAGGCCTTCGCCATCCCCGCCGACCTGGCGCTGTGGGAGGCGCACGCGCCCATCCTGGGGGCGATCGCCGAGCGCGGCCGCGCGGTCGACGTGCTGGTCAACAACGCCGGCTTCGGCATCGCCCAGAGCTTCACCGGCGTGGCCTGGCCGCGGCAGCGGGATTTCCTGATGACGCTGGTGGTCAACGCCTGCGGCCTGGCCTACGGCGTGATCGGCCCGATGGTCCAGCGCGGGGCGGGCGCGATCGTCAACGTCGCCTCGCTGGCGGGCTTCGCGCCGGGGGCGGCCGGCCACACCCTCTACCCGGGCGCCAAGAGCCTGATGATCAAGTTCTCGCAGGCGCTCGACGCCGAGTACCGGGCCAAGGGGATCCGTGTCACCGCGGTCTGCCCGGGCTTCACCAGGACCGAGTTCGCCCTGGCGGCCGGGACCCAGGCGATCATGGACGCCTCGCCAAGGCCGTTCTTCCAGACGGCGGAGCAGGTGGCCGAGGCGGCGATCCGCGCCAACGCCCGCGGCCAGGTGGTGCTGATCCCCGGCTGGCACAACCAGATCGCCGCAGCCCTGCTGCAGCACTTGCCGCAAGCCCTGGTCGGCGCTGTGATCCGCCGCGGGGCGGCGAAGTACCATCTGGAGGACTGACGGCTTGGCCCACTTCGACGTGGTGATCATCGGCTCAGGCGCGGGCGGCGGCACGCTGGCGCAGCGGCTCGCCCCCACCGGCAAGTCCATCCTGATCCTCGAGCGCGGCGAGCATCTGCCGCGCGAGGCGGAGAACTGGGACGCCCGCGCGGTGTTCATCCAGCACCGCTACCGCACCACCGAGACGTGGCTCGACAAAGCGGGCAAGCCGTTCTCGCCCACCACCCACTACTGGGTCGGCGGCAACACCATCTTCTACGGCGCGGCCCTGATGCGCTTGCGGGGGCGCGATTTCGAGGAGGTGGTCCACGCCGGCGGGACCTCGCCGGCCTGGCCGATCGGGCTGGCCGACCTCGCGCCCTACTACGCCGAGGCCGAAGGGCTGTGGCGGGTGCACGGCGCCCGCGGCGACGATCCGACCGAGGCGGGCGACGAGCCGCCCTACGCCTATCCGGCGGTGAGCCACGATCCCGGCATCGCCCTGCTCAAGGCGCACTGGGAGGCGCAGGGCTGGCGGCCCTTCTCGCTGCCGCTCGGGGTCGATCTGGACCAGGCCCGCCCGGCCACCTCGGCCTGCATCCGCTGCAAGACCTGCGGCGGCTATCCGTGCCTGCTGAAGGCCAAGTCGGACGCCCGCACCATCGCCATCGAGCCCTTGCTGGGCGCGCCCAACGTGACCCTGCTCACCGGCCGCAAGGTGATCCGGCTGGAGACCGATCCGAAGGGCCGCAGCGTCACCGAGGTGGTCTGCCGGACCGAAGCCGGGGAGGAGCGCTGGACGGGCGACATCGTCGTGCTGGCGGCCGGCGCCGCCAATTCCGCCGCCGTGCTGCTGGCCTCGGCCAATCCGCAGCATCCGCAGGGTCTGGCGAACGGCTCGGACCAGGTCGGGCGGAACTACATGTTCCACACGCTCACCGCCATGGTCTCCCTGACCCCGGCCCACGTGCAGGTGACCTTCCCCAAGACGCTGGCGGTCAACGACTTCTACTGGGGCGATCCGGCCGGCGGCTACGACAAGCCCATGGGGCACATCCAGCTCCTGGAATACATGTCCGGCCAGACGCTGGAGGGGCAGGTCGCCGACTGGCTGCCGCCGGGCCTGGTCCCCGACGTGCTTTCCGAGGCCCTGGCCGAGCGCATGCTTTCGATGCTGGTCATCTCGGAGGACCTGCCGCTGCCGCAGAACCGCGTGCGGCTGACGCCCGAGGGCGGCATCCAGCTCGATTACGCCTACAACAACCTGGAGGGCCACCAGCGGCTGGTCGGCAAGCTCAAGGCCTCGCTCGACGGCTTCGCCGACCACGCCCACCCGATCTCCCAGCACCACTTCCAGTTCGACAGCCTGCTGCCGGTCTATGGCACCGCGCACCAGGCGGGCACCGTCCGCTTCGGCTCGGATCCGAAGAGCTCGGTGCTGGATCCCTGGTGCAAGGCCCACGAGCTCGACAACCTCTATGTGGTCGACACCAGCTTCTTCCCCTCGATCGCCGCGGTGAACCCGACGCTGACCACCGTCGCCAATGCGCTGCGGGTCGGCGACCACCTGAAGGAACGGCTTCGCGCCCGCACGCCGGCCTCGAAGGCCGAGGCGCCGGCGGCTTAGCGCCGCGGCCGTCCGGATTACCGCGAATTATCTTTTTCGGCCTAAGCCAAGCAGGCAAAAACCTGTCCGGCGCTGGGGGGCGCCCATGGAGCCCAAAGCGTGGTCGTCGCCCTAGCTGTCGCCGCCTCCCTGTTCTCGCAGGGCCCCGAACTTCCCCAGCTCCCGCCGATCCGGCGCGAGGCCCAGATCACCTATGTCGACCGCTCCGGCGCGGTGATCGGGGTGCGCGGCGGCCGTTTCGCCCCGCCGGTCGACGTCGCGCGCCTGCCGGGCTACGTGCCGGCCGCCTTCGTGGCCATCGAGGACCACCGCTTCTACGAGCACGAGGGTGTCGATCCGGTGGGCATCGCCCGCGCCCTGGTCGCCGATGTCACCAAGGGCCGAATGGCCCAAGGCGCCTCGACCATCACCCAGCAACTCGCCCGCGACCTGTTCCTGTCGACCGACAAGACCGTCGAGCGCAAGGCCACCGAGCTGGTCTACGCCATCCAGCTCGAGCGCACCTATTCGAAGCGTCAGATCCTCGGCCTCTACCTGAGCCGGGCCAACTTCGGCTCCGGCGCCTGGGGGATCGAAGCCGCCGCCGAGCGCTATTTCGGCAAGCCCGCCTCGCGCCTGACCCTGCGCGAGGCCGCGATCCTCGCGGGCGTGATGAAGTCGCCCACCCACTACGATCCGGCGACCGAGCCCGAGGCGGCGCTGGACCGCTCCAGGCTCGTGCTCGCCGCGATGCTGCAGAGCGGCGCGATCAGCCAGGCGCAGTACAGCCGCGCCCTCGCCGAGCGGCCGCACATCTACAAGACCTCGCCGATCGACGGGGCGCAGTATTTCGTCGACTGGATGGACGCCCAGGTCCGCCAGATGGTCCCGCGCGTGACGCAGGACCTCGTCGTCGAGACGACCCTCGACCTGCCGATGGAGGAGGCCGCCGAGGCGACCGCGCGCGCCACCCTCGTCCGCTACAAGGCCGCGAGGATCGAACAGGCGGCGCTGGTCTCCGTGGACGGCGCGGGCCGCGTCTGGGCGCTGCTGGGCGGGATCGACCACCAGTCCGCCCCCTACAACCGCGCCGTCGACGCCCGCCGGCAGGCGGGATCTTCCTGGAAGCCGTTCGTCTACCTGACCGCGATGGAAGCCGGCCGCACGCCCGACATGATGGCCGTGGACGAGCCGGTCACCATCAACGGCTGGTCGCCGAAGAACTACGAGGCGGGCTACGAAGGCCCGGTGACGCTGGAGAAGGCGCTCGCCCACTCGATCAACACCGTCGCCGCCCGGCTGGCCGACGAGATTGGCCGCGACAACGTCGCCGCGACCGCCCGTCGGCTCGGCATCTCCACGGAGATCTCGACCGATCCCGCCATGGCGCTGGGCACCAGCGAGGTCACGCCCCTGCAGATGGCCCAGGCCTACGCGGCGTTCTCGAACGGCGGCTACCAGGTGAGGGCCTGGGGGCTGTCGCGCATCAAGACCGCCACCGGCCAGCTCCTCTACCAGCACACGCTGACGCCGCAGCCCGGCGTCATCGGCAATCCCGCGCTCTCCGAGCTCAACCGGATGCTGCACGCGGTGGTCGCCTACGGCACCGGGACCAAGGCCGCGATCCCGGGCTACGACATCGCCGGCAAGACCGGCACCACCCAGGATTCCCAGGACGCCTGGTTCTGCGGCTTCACCGGCGACTTCACCACGGTCGTCTGGATGGGCCGCGACGACAACCGGCCGATGCGCCGGATCACCGGCGGCATGGCCCCGGCCGAGATGTGGAGGGCCTACATGGTCCGCGCGCTGAAGCGCGTGCCCGCCAAGCCGATCCCGCCCGGTCCGCCGCCGCCCGCTCCGCCGCTCGACAACACGGTGATCCCGGCGTCCGCGCCCGGCGCTCCGGCCAATCCCGCCGCGCCTGCCCCGACGGCGGTCGCGGCCCCGGTGGTCACCCCGAGCTAGGAACGCCGCCCGCTTCGTTGCATGCTGAGGCGAGGTGAACGGGCGGAGGCGCGAATGCGCAAGATGACGATCGGTCTGGCGGCCGGGGCGGCGGCGCTGCTGGCGACCGCGGCTGCGGGGCAGGGGGCGGACTACCGCGTGCTCGACAGGATCGCGGGTCCGGACGGCGGCTGGGATTACGTGCGGGTCGATCCGGCGGTCGAGCGGGTGTTCGTCACCCGCGGCTCCTCGGTGATGGCGCTGGACCTGAAGACCAACAAGCTGATCGAGGGGCTCGCGCCGGGCGCCCGCGAGCACGTGGCGCTGCCGGTGGACGGCGGCCGCGAGATCCTGGTCACCAACGGCGGCGACGACACCGCGGTGTTCGCCGACGCGCGCAGTGGTCGCTCGCTGGGCGCCGTTCCGGTCGGCAAGGGTCCGGACGCGGCGACCTTCGATCCCCACTCGGGCCTGGTGCTGGTGATGGATCATGCGGGCGGCGAGGTGACCCTGGTCGATCCGAAGACCCGCAAGGCCGCCGGCTCGATCCCCATCGGCGGAACCCTCGAGGAGGCCTCGGTGGACGGCAAGGGCCTGGGCTTCGTGAACATCGAGAGCTCGGCCGAGGTGGCGGTGATCGACATCGCCGCCCGCAAGCTGGTCCGCAAGATCCCGCTGACCGGCTGTCAGGGGCCCACCGGCAGCGCCTATGACGCGCAGGACAAGCTGCTGATCGTCGCCTGCCAGGGCGTCACCGCCTTCGTCGATCCGGCCAAGGGCGAAGTGGTCCAGACGCTACCCACCGGCCAGGGCGCCGACGGCGTGGTCTATGACCCGGTCCGCCATCTCGCCTTCACGCCCGCGGGCCGCGACGGCACGCTCTCGGTGATCGCGATCGAGAAGGGCCGGGGCCGCATCATCCAGACGCTGCCGACGCAGAAGGGCGCCCGGACGCTGGCCGTCGACGAACGCTCCGGCCGGATCTTCCTGCCGAGCGCGGAATACACCGTCGCCAACGGCCGTTTCGCCACCGTGCCCGGCACCTTCCACATGCTGGTCGTCGGCCGCTGAGGCCTCAGTAGGTCGCCTCCAGCGCCAGATAGAAGGCGTAGCGGCCCTCTTCGCGGGGGTTCTGGAGTCCCGGTCCCGCGGCGGCGAGCAGCGACCAGTGGTCCACGAGCTTGTAGATCACGCCCAGGTTCGCGCCGGTGAAGTCGCGGCCCTCAGCGCTGTCGCGGGTGTGGTGATCGACCTCGGCCCCGATCGTCAGGCGATCGCTGAGCGCACGCGTCACCGCCAGGCCGCTGATCCAGAAGTCGCGGTTGCCGGGCCCGGGGTTGATCTGGTAGCCGCCGCCCCCGAACACCGACCACTTGCCGGCGTCCTTCCCGACCCAGACCGGCAGCAGGATACCGAGCCGGTCCGATCCGAAGCGGCGGTCGGCCGTCGGCAGGAAGACCCGCGGGAACACCGCCACGTCGGGGATCCATGAGCCCTCGCGTTGGTGAAGCACCTTCAGCTTGGCGGCGGCCTCGACGGTTCCAGCGCCAACCCGGAGCCTGTCCGTGTCTTCCCAGCCGGCCGGCAGCACGAGCGTGAGCTGCAGATCCTTCGCGGCCCCGTAGTTGAGGTCGAAGCCGGCCTCGCCGCTGGTCACGCCGGGCGTGTGGGCGCCGGCGACGAAGTTGTAGATCTCCCAGTGGCCGAAGTCGGTGGGCTGCGGATCGTCGGTCACGAACGGCGGCCCCGCCCAGGCGGGCGAGGCGAGGGCGGCGGCGAGCGGCGCAAGGAAAAGGCGGGGCGTCACGCCCCGCCTCTCTCACGATTGCCGTCCGGGTTCTAGCGGTTCGACCAGACGCCGGGGCGCGCGTTCGAGCGGCCGCCGCGCCGCGGACCCTTGAAGCCGTTGCGCGGGGGCTGGCTCTCGCCGGAGCGCGGAGCCCCGCCTTCGTGCCGATGCCCCGGCTTGGCCGGCGCGTGGTTGCGGTTGGGCCTGGGCTGGTGGCTGGTGCGGTGCGGCTGCGCCGGCCTGTCGGGCTTGCCGACCTCCGGCAGCACCGCAGTTGCGGCGCCCAGCTGGCGGTCGTTGCGGCGGTCGAAGGCGGGGATGCGCTGGCGCGTCACCTTCTCGATGTCCTTCAGCAACGACCGCTCGTCGTCGGCGCAGAACGCCACCGCCGAGCCGTCGGCGCCGGCGCGGGCGGTGCGCCCGATCCGGTGCACATAGGCTTCCGGCACGTTGGGCAGCTCGAACTGCACGACGTGGCTCACCGCATCGATGTCGATGCCGCGCGCGGCGATGTCGGTGGCGACCAGGGCGCGGACTTCGCCGGCCTTGAACTGCGCCAGCGCCCGCTCGCGCTGGCCCTGGCTCTTGTCGCCGTGGATGGCGGCCGCCTCGACGCCCACCTGCTCCAGGCTGCGGGCCACGCGGTCGGCGCCGCGCTTGGTGCGGGTGAAGACGATCACCCGGGTGAAGCTGCCGTCGTCGAACAGCTCGGCGAGCAGGGCGCGCTTGCGCACCTGCTCCACGAACAGCACGCGCTGGTTCACCTTCTCCACGGTGGTGGCTTGCGGCGCCACCGAGACCTTCACGGGATCGGGCCCGAGGATCTCGGCGCCGAGCTTCTCGATCTCGGAGGGCATGGTGGCCGAGAAGAACAGCGTCTGCCGCTGGCGCGGGATGTGCTTCACGATCCGGCGGATCGGCATGATGAAGCCCATGTCCAGCATCTGGTCGGCCTCGTCGAGCACGAAGGTCTCGACGCCCTCCAGGCTGATGGTCTTCTCCTGCAGGTGGTCGAGCAGGCGCCCGGGGGTGGCGACGAGCACGTCGACGCCGGGCGCCATGGCGCGCAGCTGGCCGCCGTACTTTACGCCGCCGAACACCACGGCGACGGAGACGCCGATGTGCTTGCCGTAGGTCTTGAAGCTCTCGCCGATCTGGGTGGCGAGCTCGCGGGTGGGCGAGAGCACCAGCACTCGGCAGCTGCGCCGCGGCGCGGGCTTGCGGGCCTCGGCGAGGCGCTGGAGGATCGGAAGCGCGAAGGCGGCGGTCTTGCCGGTGCCGGTCTGGGCGATGCCCAGCAGGTCACGGCCGGCCATGACGCCGGGGATGGCCTGCGCCTGGATCGGCGTGGGCGTGGCGTAGCCTTCGTCGGCCAGCGCCTTGAGCAGCGGCTTGGCCAGGCCAAGGTCGGTGAATTGGGTCAAACTTGATCTTTCGCGTAGGCGCACGATGCGCGGCCTCTCGAACATCGAGGGCCGCGGCGGGCGCGGGGTCTGTTGGGAGCGCCCCGCGTGATGGGCGATCGGTGGGGAAGTCCACTGCGCTCGACAGGCTGGGCCGCGCTTGCGGCCCCACGCGGCTGGAGCGCCGAAGGCGCGGCATCTGTCGCCGCGCGTGGCTCACATCGGCAATGGCGACGGTGAAGTCAACCCGGGCCGGCCACTTGGCCGCGGCCCTGTGCTTTCGGCGCCGATGCGAACGGAAGAGAAGTGAAGGGCCGGACGAGCCGGCCCTTCGTGTGGTGGTTCAGCTGGCCTGCAGGTTGGCCGCGGCGTTTTTCCCGCTGCGCGGGTCCTTCTGCAGCTCGAAGCTGACCTTCTGGCCTTCGTGGAGCGAAGCCAGCCCGGCGCGTTCCACGGCCGAGATGTGAACGAAGACGTCGCTGCCGCCGTCGTCGGGCTGGATGAAGCCGAAGCCCTTCTGGCCGTTGAACCACTTGACTGTGCCGGTCGTCATAGAATGTCCCTTTCGGACGTAGTACTCGCGCGCCCACCGTGGGCGCGGAGATCAAATTTTCGGAGAGGGTCGAGGGCGGATCCTGAGCCGGAATACTAAAGTTCCAACCGGAAGGCAGGCGATCCAATGCGATATTCGATGCGCGGGAAGATGGTCGCCGATCGCCGCTGATGCAAGTTTTATTTGCAGATTCTCGCCCCGGGCGCTGATCTTTCTGCTATTTGACGGTCCGAAGGGGAGCTGGTCGCCCTCGCCGATCGGCTCCCAGTGCGAAGGAATCCCACTCATGCGCGTCGCTGCCGATCGGGCCATCTTCACTGTCGTCCGTCACGACGGACGCTGGGCGGTAGAGCACGACGGCGAGTATTTCGGGCACTCGGTGGACAAGGAAGTGGCCAAGGCCGCCGCCAACAAGCGGGTCCGCCAGCTGCAGGATTCCGGCCGTCCGTGCCAGGTGCGGGTGTTCGGCGAGCAGGGCTTCTACGAACCGGCGAACTGATCGCCGGGCAATCCTCCGCCTGGGCGCCTGCGGGCGTTGCAGAGCCCGCCTCGCCGTGGTTTCAAGGCCCTCGATAAAACCGAGGACACGGCAGGATGGCGGAGGACTTCCGCGCGCGGGCCAAGCTTTGGCCCAAGGGCCGCCTCTATGAGGACTTCGCGCTCGGCGAAGTGCGCGTCCACCACTGGGGCCGCACCGTCTCCGAAGCCGACACCCTGCTCTTCACGACCCTGACGCTCAGCTACAATCCGCTCTACTCCAACCGGGCCTTCGCGGAGGCCCACGGCCACCCGGACCTGGTGGTCAATCCGCTGCTCGTCTTCAACATCGTCCTCGGCCTCTCGGTGGAGGACAACTCCGAGATCGGCGGCCCCTTCGTCGGCGTGGGCAAGCTCACCTGGCGCCAGCCGGTCTATCCGCGCGACACCCTGGCCGCCCGCTCGACCACCACCGCCATGCGGCTGTCGGCCAGCAATCCCAGGAACGGCATCGTCACCTGGCATACGGAAGGCTTCAACCAGCGCGACGAGCGGGTGATCGACTTCGAGCGCTCGAACCTGGTGCGGCTGCGCCATCCCCCGCGCCAGGAGGCCTCGGCATGAAGCTCTCCGAGCTCACCGGCAGCGCCAACTACTTCGAGGACTTCGAGGTGGGCCAGGTCATCAAGCACGCCCGCGGCAAGACCATCGAGGGGCTGGAGAACGTGCTGATCACCAACCTCGTCATGAACACCGCCCAGGCGCACTTCAACGAGGACGCCATGAAGGCCAGTCCCTATGGCGGCCGGCTCTCGTACGGCGGCGTCAACTTTTCCGTGGCCATGGGCTTGGCCATGCAGGACTGCGGCGAGAACGCGCTCGCCGAGCTCTCCATGGACAATATCCGCCTGCTGCACCCGGTGGTGCACGGCGACACCCTCTACGCCTACTCCGAGGTGCTGGAGACCCAGGACGCCGAGCGCGACGACGCCGGCGTGGTCACCTTTCGCCACTACGGCGTCAACCAGGACGACAAGCTCGTCTTCCAGGGCGAGCGGACAATGCTGATCAAGCGCCGCAGCCACTGGGGCGAGCGTTGAGCGCCGGGCCGGGAGCCTCCGGCCCCTTGCAGGGCCTGCGCGTCCTGGATTTCACACAGGCGCTGGCCGGGCCGTTCTGCACCCAGCAGCTCGCCGACCTCGGGGCCGAGGTGGTCAAGGTCGAGGGCTTGTCCGGCGGCGACCTCTCGCGCGGCTCGGGCCCGTTCCACGAGGCCGATCCGGAACACCGGTATTCGGGCTATTTCCACTCGATCAACCGCGGCAAGAAATCCATCGCGATCGACCTGAAATCGGCGGCCGGCGTCGACATCGTGAAGCGGCTGATCGCCGGGTTCGACGTGGTGGTGGAAAACTTCCGGGCCGGCGTCATGGACCGGTTCGGGCTCAGCTACGAGACGCTCAGCGGGCTCAATCCGAAGCTCGTCTACTGCGCCATCCGCGGGTTCGGCGATCCGCGCACGGGCAAGAGCCCCTACGTCGACTGGCCGGCCTACGACGTGGTCGCCCAGGCGATGGGCGGGATGATGGGCGTCACCGGCCTGGCCGGCGGCACGCCGATCAAGATCGGCCCCGGCGTCGGCGACTCCATCCCGGGCCTCTACGCGGCGCTGGGGATCGTCGCCGCGGTGCTGCACGCGCGGGCGACCGGCGAAGGGCAGTTCCTCGACGTCGGCATGGCCGATGCGGTGCTGGGCGTCTGCGAGCGGATCGTCCACCAGCAGGCGTTCGGCCACCAGGTCCCGGGGCCGGAGGGCAACCACCATCCGTTCCTGCTGCCGTTCGGGGTCTATCCGGCCACGGACGGCTTCGTCGCGCTGGCCTGCCCCAACGACCACTTCTTCCGCGCGCTCGTCGAGGCGCTGGACGCGCCGGAGGTCCTGCACGACGAGAGGTTCGCCACGCCCAAGGCGCGCGCCCAGAACCGCCAGGCGGTGATCGAGCGGCTGTCGGACCTCACGGCCCGGTTCAGCAAGGCCGAGCTGCAGCAGCGCCTCGGCGGCCGGGTCCCGTTCGGGCCGGTGCTGAGCATCGCCGAGATCGCCATCGACCCGCACTTCGCGGCCCGCGACATGCTGCCCGAGCTGGAGTTTCCCGGCTTCCCCGAGCCGATGCGGGTCGCCGGCCAGCCGATCAAGTTCACCCGCACGCCGGCCGCCGTGAGCCGCCGCGGCCCCGACCTCGGCGCCGACACCGAGGCCGTGCTGCTGGCCCACGGCGCCTCGCCCGCCGACATCGGCCGCTGGCGGAAGGCCGGCGCCATTCCGGGAGGCGACGGATGAAGCGCCGCCGTATCGCGCGAAGCGCCGTACGAAGGACCGCGGAAAACGCGGAAGGACGCGGAAGCACGCTTCGCGTGGCGCCACGGATTTCACGGACACGCACAGATCGACCGTCCGGCGCGTGCGGCGAGGAACCGATGGCGCCTGCGGCGCACCGCGCGACAATCCGTGCCATCGGTGAAATCCGTGGTTCCTTCGTTCCGCGTTGTTCCGCGTCTTCCGCGGTTCTTCCCTTCGGAGAGCTCAGATGACCGACCGCCCGATGCGCCTGCGCCGAAGCCAGCTATCGGTGCCTGGCGTCAGCGAGAAGATGCTGCAGAAGGGGGCGGCCTCGGACGCCGACCACGTCTTCCTCGACCTGGAGGACGCCGTCGCGCCGTCGGAGAAGCGCGGCGCGCGCAAGACCATCGTGGCGGCGCTGAACGGCCTCGACTGGGGCAGGAAGACCCGCTGCGTGCGGGTCAACGACGTCACCACCGAGTGGTGCTTCGAGGACATCATCGAGGTGGTCGAGGGCGCGGGCGCGAACCTCGACACCATCATGCTGACCAAGGCCGTGGGGGCGGCCGACGTGCAGTTCGTCTCGCTGATGCTCGACCAGCTGGAGAAGAAGCTGAAGCTCCCCCGCCGGATCGGCATCGAGGTGCTGATCGAGGAGGCGGGCGGGCTGCAGCACGTCGAGGCGATCGCCGCCGCCAGCCCGCGCATGGAGAGCCTGATCTTCGGCATGGGCGACTATTCGGCCTCGCAGCAGATGAACCTGCGCGGCTGGGGCGGCGAGGGCTATCCCGGCGACATCTTCCACTACCCGCGCTTCCGCATCGCCATGGCCGCGCGCGCCGCGGGGCTCGATCCGGTGGACGGGCCCTACGCCAACTTTCGCGACGAGGACGGCTTCCGGCGCGAGGCCAAGTACGCCCACATGCTGGGCTTCGTCGGCAAATGGGCGATCCACCCGGCCCAGATCGCCCCGGCCCTGGAGATCTTCTCGCCCACCGAGCGGGAAGTGAGCCGCGCGCGCGAGCTCGCCACAGCCTACGACAAGGCGCTGGCCGAAGGGCTGGGTTCGGTCAACGTAAACGGGACCATGGTGGACGCCGCCTCGATCCGCATCGTCATGAACACCGTCCGCCGCGCCGACCTGATCGGCCTGTAAGGAGCTTCGAGATGGCCGACGACGCGATGCGCCTGGAGAACCCCGGCTACCTCACGCCCGAGCGGATCATGATCCGCGACCTCGCCCG